>JAJQFC010000111.1 GCA_021201355.1 Planctomycetaceae bacterium
GCGCTTTCGATATCGGCCGCCGCCGGCCCCGGCGGGATAACGTCGCGGCTTCCCCGCGGGGGCGGCAGGCGGACGGATGGCGGCGTCACGTCGGACCGGCCGGTCGACGCGGGCGCGGCCGGGGTGGACGGCGCCGCGTCGGACAGCCCGGCGTATTTCGACGACACCATTTCCGCCGGGGGCGGCAGCGGCACCGGACCGCCGGTCGGCGCCGACGGCGGCGCGCTCGGCATGGACGGCGGCGTCACGGCCGGCGGTGGGGCGGGCGCGGCCGGAGCGGACGGGGCCGGGGGGGTCGTCGGCGACGCCGGGGTCACCGCCGACGCGACGGGCTGGTCGGGCAGCACCGGCGCGGCGACACGGTCCGCCGGCGGCGCGGGCATGACCGGATCAGCCTGGAAGTCGAGCGGACCCTGGGCGGTCGGGGTGTATATCTGGCTGTTCTGGACCTGGTAGTCGTTCAGGGTAAAGCATTCGCTCAGGTTCTGCCCGGGAGCGCAGACAACCGGGTTGTACATGAGGGGGGCGCAGTAGTTCACCGCATACCCGGGCATGGCGGCCGGAAACCCCGGACCGTTCGGTCCGGGGAAATACGGCGTCATGGCAATGGGCTGGGACATATCCGGAATCATCTCCTGACCCGGCAGCACCCCGTAGTACTCCACCGGACCGCCGACCGACGTCCCCATCACCTGGCCGTAGGGAACGCCGGCGGCCTGGATGACCGGTTGAATCACCGGCTGGATAACCACCGGCTGAATCACCGGCGGAACCCCGGACGCACCGGCCTGGTACATGCCGCCCGGGATAAGGGACTCCGGTTGGACATAAGCGCTGGCGTACGGGTCGGTCAACGGTTCGGCCAGCGGGTCGATAATCATGGTCTGTTCCGGCTGCATGGCTTGCTGGATTTCGGCCTGGACGACGTTCGGATCGGCCTGCCAGGTCTGCGGGACAATCTGTCCCTGAGAGGGCGTCACCACCGGGTAGACGGGCGCGGTCATGCCCTGGTACACCGGCGTGGACACGACACCGGCTCCGGTCGACGGTTCATAGACGTCGTAGGCGATGTACGGCGCGGAGGTAATCGGCGTCGATACCACCGGCGCGTCCACTGCGTCGTCGTAGCCGGGGTCAGTGTCCGGATCGACCAGGTATTTGGCATAGGACGGTTCCGGTTCGGCCTGGGCCGGCGCCGTGGCGGTGGTCGTGGACCCGTCCGGAGCGGCGACGTACATACTGTAGGTCGGTTCGGTCGACTCGTTTTCAACCACGTCCTCGATATTATAGACCTCGGTGGAGACGATGGCCGGGGTTGTCGTGCCCGACGACACGTACGACTCGGTCGTCACATAGCCGCCGGTCGCGACGGTCGTGGCCGGAACCGCCACCACCCGCCGCACCCGCTTGACCCGACGCGGACCCTTGCCCCGGCGATAGGATACCCTGGCCCGTTGCGGATAGCCAAGGACGTTCGTGGTGACAATCTGCGACCGGGCCTGGACCGGCGCCACGGTCAGGGTCGGCGTTTCGACCATGACGACGGATTCCACCTGGAGCGGCCGTTCCAGGACCGGGGTAGAGACATACTGGGTCGTGACCGCGGCCGGCTGGACTGTCGGGACAATCACGTCGGACCCGACCGTGGTCGAACTGACGCTGGTGCCGTCGGGACCGATAACGACGGCCGGGACATAATCGACGTTGGGCGAGACCGGCGTACCGCCGGCGACGGCGAGAGCGCCGCTGTCGGCTTGGACCGCCACCGGCGGCGGCGGCTGCCGACGCGTGCGGGTCTGCCGCACCGGACGACGCGTCCGGCTGTACCTCACCACCGTCTCGCCGGCCGGGACGGCCGGGTCGGCGTCGTTTGCGAGAGCGGTGTCGGACGCCATGGCGGTCACGCCGGCGACCTCACTCCCCGCCGTTTCCGGCGAACCGAGGAGGGCATACTGATCGTCCTGGCAGCCGGGCAGGCACGCCATGCCCAACGTCAAGGCGAGGGCTGAAAATATCTTCCTGGTACGCATGGTCTTCTTCTCCCAACAGAGTGACTAACCCCTTCAATATGGTTCAAAATGATAAATGACAGAATGAACAGAATACCGTAACCGATCGGAACCCGTCCCGGCCCGGCCAAACGTCCGCCGTCACCCGACGGTGACGAAACCGCCCTTACGGAAGTGGTGAGGACAAACCCGCCCGGCCCTCATGGGGCGGGCAGAGCGGGCGGTTTTCCACCATACCCCGCTTCCGGAACTCCGGAACCACATACCGTCCCGGGAAAAAACTCCGATAGTGATTGATCGACCGATTCGCCCGCCGCCTTCACGAAATCACGCCCGATAATCCCGCTTTTTATCGGACAAATCCGTATGTCCAGATAATTCAAACAGTTGAATTGTGGTTGCAATTGACCCTTTTTCTTTTATGATGGATTCCGGCCGTCCCCGGACGCGGTCCCTGCCGGGCGGTACCCCACCCGGATGGACGGGAGCGCCGGACAGGCACGGACGGGTACGATTCTTTACGTGAACCACGGGCAACGTCGTGGGGGATGGAAGCGAGGAAGACTATGAAAACACGAGGAAACCTGCTGCGCGGTGCCGTGGCGGCACTCGCCCTGTGCGTCCTGACAGCGGCGTCGGCCCTGGCCGGCGAACGCGTCCTGCATGTCTACACCTGGTCCGATTACTTTGATTCGGAAGTGATTGCCGATTTCGAACGGGCCAACAACTGCCGCGTCTTTATCGATTATTTCGATTCGAACGAATCCATGTATGCCAAACTCAAGGCCGGCGGCGGCGGCTACGACGTCATTACCCCGTCGTCCTATATGTCGGCGGTGATGCGGAGCCAGGGCATGCTTGTCGATCTCGACCACGCCCTCCTCCCGAACCTCCGTTACATGGACAAGAACTTCACCCGCCTGACGGAAGATCCGGCGATGGCGTACAGCGTTCCGTATACCCGCACCGTCAGCGGCGTCGGCTACGACACGAAGCGGGTCAATCCGGCCGATCTCGGGACGTGGGACATCTTCGCGAACGGCGCCTATGCGAAGCGCATGACCATGCTGAACGATATGCGGGAGACCATCGGCGCCGCCCTCAAGCACCTCGGCTTCAGCCTCAACACCACCGACCGCGACCAGCTCCGCCAGGCCGGCGACGTCGTTATCGCCTGGAAGCGGAACCTCGCGAAGTTCGACGTGGACGAGGCGAAGATCGGCCTCGCCTCCGGCGAATTCATCGTCATCCACGGTTATAACGGCGACGTCGCCCTGGTTATGGACGAAAACCCGGACATCAGCTTCTACATCCCGGCCGAGGGTTCGTCCCTGGCCTCGGACGACTTCGTCATCGCCTCGGACAGCCCGAGCGTCGACCTGGCCCACGCCTTCATCAACCACATGATGGACCCGGACATCGCCCTCGCCAACATGGAATCCATCCGCTACTTTATGCCGAACACCGATGCCGCCGCCCGCCTCCCGGCCGATCTGGCCGAGAACCCGGCCTTCAACGTGCCGGATGCGATTGCGGAAAAGTGCGAAGTCATCCGTGATCTCGGCGAGGACAACCAGGCCTATATCCAGGTCTGGGACCGGATCAAAGCGGCCGAATAAACCCGGACCGGCAGGCGGCGCTCTTGTTTGGTACCCCGGCGGACACCCCCGGACGGCTTCTCCCAAACGGCCGACGGATCAGGCCCGCCCCGGAAGGAAGGAAAATCGCCATGCATATAGCCTTTATCGGCCTCGGCATCATGGGCAAGCCAATGGCCAGGAACCTCCGCCGGGCCGGCCACGACATGGTGGTCTACAACCGGTCGCGGCCCGCCATGGACGAACTGGTCCGGGACGGCATGACCGCCGCCGCCAACCCGGCCGACGCCGCCGCCCGGGCCGACATCGTCGTCACCATGCTTCCGAATTCGCCGGAGGTCCGGGACGTCGTCACCGGCGACAACGGCGTCCTTTCCGGCGCCCGGAACGGCCTCGTCCTCATCGACATGTCGTCCATCGCGCCGTTGGCGGCCCGGGAAATCGCCGCCCTCTGCGGGGAGAAGGGCGTCACCATGCTGGACGCCCCCGTCTCCGGCGGCGAACCGAAGGCAATCGACGGCACCCTCGCCGTCATGGCCGGCGGCGACCGGGACACGTTCGACCGCCTCCGGGAACCGGTCCTTCTTAAAATGGCGGCGTCGGCGGTCTACTGCGGTCCGATCGGGGCCGGCAACGCGGCAAAACTGGCGAACCAGATAATCGTCGCCGCCAATATAGCGGCGGTGGCGGAAGCGTTGACCCTGGCCGGCCAGATCGGCGTCGACCCGGCCGTGGTGGTGGACGCCATCCGGGGCGGACTGGCCGGTTCCGCCGTCCTCGAGGCGAAGGCGCCGATGATGATCAGGGATGATTTCACCCCGGGCTTCAAAATCGACCTCCACATCAAGGATCTGGCGAACGCGTTGGAAACGGGACACGGCGTCGGATCGCCCATGCCCATAACGGCGCAGATTGCCGAAATGCTCCAGACCGTCAGGGCGGACGGCGGCGGCCAGTGCGACCACAGCGCCCTGATCACCTATTTCCGGAAACTGACCGGTACCGGCGGCGGCCGGTGACGTTTACATTTCTTTTCATTGAGTAACGCGAATGGGTAACGCGGTGAGGTGACACACCACTCTATTGTTCACCGTGCGCCGTACCGACGGCGGCGGCTAGTATGGAGGCAGTCAACCCGACCCAGGTTCACCCCGTATAGAGAAGCCTAATCCCTGGAAACACTGATACCATCACGAGAAGGACTACATCATGACTCGTATCGACGCCATCCTCTTCGACCTGGACGGAACCCTTATCGACTCAGAACCCTTCCACCTGGAAGCCTGGAACCACGTCCTCACCCATTTCGGCCACACCCCGCCGTCACCGCAGTGGAACCGGGACACGGTCGGCCTGCCGGACGCCTATGCCAGGGACAAAACCATTCGCCTGTTCCCGGATCTGGCGGGAGAACGCGACAACATCCTCCTCCTGAAACAGAAATTCTACCGGGACATCGTCGGCAAGAAGGGAGTCTCCCTCGCCTATCCGGGCGTCCACGACCGTCTTGCCGCGCTGCAGGCCCGGGGCATCGGCCTCGCCGTCGCCACGAACAGCATCACCCTGAACACGACGACCTGCCTCGACGCGGCCGAACTGACCCGTTTCTTCCCCGTGGTCGTCACTCTTGACCAGGTGAAGAACGGCAAACCGGCGCCCGACATCTACCTGGAAGCGGCCCGGCGCCTCGGCATCCATCCAACCCGCTGCGCCGTTCTGGAAGATTCGCCCGCCGGCGCCACCGCCGCCCGCGCCGCCGGCAGCTTCGTCGTCGGCCTCGCGAACTCGGTGCCGCTTACCGACCTGCCGCCGGTGGACCAGGGTTTCGCCACCACCGCCGGGGCCTTGGACTGGATCCTGTCCCTGGACGCCACCGCCCGCACCGCCTGACCCGGCCACGGCGGCGACAGTTATCTGAAGACGGTTGTTCGCGTCAACATTGGCGCGGTAACGTGTCGTGACGGAAGGCGTACGTTGCGACGAATAATCCGGTTTTGAGGGAATGAATGACAGACGCTTCCGCCCTGTGCCGCGCCCGGCCTTGACGCCGCCATCCATACTGGAGTCTTCATGCTGGCTAAAATTACCCCGGACTTCGCCCACTTCGTCCACGAAAAGCTCCGTCCCGCCGCCGAAACGGTGACGGCGAAAAAACGGTCCACCCTGTTCCTCAGCCTGATCGTGGCCGGTGCGGTGTTTCTGGTCTGCGGCGCCGTGATGTATTTCATGATGGCGCCGTACCGGCAAATGCCTGGGGAGTACAACATTACCCACTGGCCCCTCATGGTTATCGCCCCGCTGGCCATGGCCATGATCGGTTTCTGCGTTGTATACATAATCGGCCTTCGCCGCATCGTCGGCGAATTCCGCACCACCCTTGTCAGCCGGATGGCGGAATATATCGACCCCGTCCTCGTTTTCGAAGGGAACCGGAAGTTGCCCGCCGCCGCCCTGGCGGACAGCCTCCTTTTCCCGAAAGGCCTGACCGCCAAGCCCGGGAACGATTATTTTCGCGGCCGTATCGAAGATACCCCCATCGAACTCGGCACCGTCCAGGCCACGACCGGGGAAAAGTCCGCCGCCACCACCCGGAACGGCGTCGTGCTCCTGGCCAGCCTGCCGAAGCGGTTCAAGGAGCCGCTCGTCATTGTCCCTATGGGCGAAAAAGTCAGCCGGAGCGCCCTCGAGGAGGATCTTGAACGGGACGGCATCGCCGTCGCCGACGGTCTCATCAGGCTGGAAGACGCCGCCACCGCCAGCCAGATTCTCCTGCCGTCCGGGGACAAGGAAACCGGCGCCCGCATCCTCAGCCCCGACACCCTGCGGCGGCTCCTTGCGGCGGAAAAGGAAAAGGACGTCGATTTCTACCTCTCCTGCAAAGGCGACCGCCTGGCCGTGGCGCTGCTCTCGCCGGAAAAACGCCTCGACTTCCCGAACCTTTTTGAAGGATTCAACTTCGCCGACTGCCAGGAATTCTGCCATGACGCCAAGCTGATGATCGCGGTGTGCCGGGAAATCGTCACCCGAACCGACCTGTTCACGACGGAAAAACCGGCGACCGCCGTTGCCGTGAAGTGACTCCCTCCGCTTACCAGCTTTATACGCCCAGACAACCGGCCCAACCAGAAGAGTGGTATGGGCCGGTTTCATTTATACGGGTAGGTGTTTGAACCGTTTCCGGGATGTCGCGGGAGTGGGATATACATGTACAGCCACCACGAGAAATAACCGGCAAAGCTCGCCATGGCGACGCCGCCGAGAATATCCGTCATGAAATGGACCCCGAGATAGATGCGTGTCAAGGCGATGAGGGCCGCGTACAGTCCTGCCAGCAATGCCAGCCAGCGGCGCCCGAACCACCAGGCGAGCGGCAGAGCGCACGACAGCGCCTCGGTGGTGTGGCCGGACGGGAAGGAGTCATAATCCTCTCCCCATGACCAGTGGTCGAAGCCGGGGTCGAGGAACGGGCGCGCCCGGCCGACAACGCCCTTGAAGAGCCACACAGTCACCATGGTCAGGCTGAAAGCCAGGATAAAACAAAGAATAAACCTTCTGGTCCGCGCCTGTTTCAGCCCGGCAAGAAGGATGACCGCATAGACGGCATAGAAAAGAAGGGCGCCGTGGTCGGTGAGGAACGATACCGCCCGGGTCAGGCTCGGTCGCGGCAGGCGGAAAGTGAGGAAATGGTGTTCAAGAGACGTTTCCGAAGCAAACACAATCCAGAACACGACGACCATGACGACGGTCGGGGCGATGCAGAGAAAATGGCCGAGCCACGGATAACCCTGTCGCGGTACCGTCATGGAGTGTCCCCCGGATACAATCACCTCTTGAAGAGGCGGATCATTCCCCCCGGCGCTCTTACTTTCTGTCGGACCGGGTAACGTTTACCGCGTATAATCGCACTCCCTGGCGAAGACTTTTCCCGGACAGCGGATAGGTAATGGCGTTACCCCTTCTTTTAGCGTTGAAGATTGAAGTGAACCTTCCTCCGTGTTTTTCGGCTATGCCAGTCTAAATCGTAAAACGCGGTACGAAACCAATCACTATTTTAAAGCGCTGGCGTAACAAAACGATGTGCCCGAATACTATACAGGTAACAATCCACCCAGCCGTGGAGGAGATAGATATCATGATGATGTGGATGCTGGCGAAGGTCGGGGTCAAGGCCCTCCTTGCCAATAAACTCAGGAGTTTTCTCGCCGTTCTCGGCATTATTATCGGCGTCGGCGCCGTCATCAGCATGCTCGCCTCGGCGCCGGCACCCGGGCGAACATTCTCGAGCGGGTGTCGTCCATGGGCACCAACCTTCTCATCGTCCGCCCCGGCCTGGCCGGCCGGCGCGGCGTCATGACCGGCGTCGCCCAGACCATGACGGTGGAAGACGCCCTCGCCATCGCCGCCGAGGTGCCCGGGGTCGAGATGGTTAGCCCCGTCGTCTCCGGTAGCCTGCAACTGAAATATTTCGCCAAAAACGCCCAGACCATGACCTATGGCGTGGCGCCGACCTACCTCCATATCCGCAACTTCGAAATCGAACACGGCCGGAACTTCACCGATCTCGAGGTCGAACGCATGGCCCGGGTGGTGGTTATCGGCCCGACGACGGCGGAAAACCTTTTCGGCCGCGACGAACCGGTCGGCGAGACCATCAAGATTCGCGGCGTCAACTTCGAAGTCATCGGCGTCCTCAAAGCCAAGGGCGACCAGGGCTGGTCCAACCCGGACGATCAGGCCCTCATCCCCATCACCACGGCGATGAAGCAGATCCTCGGCGTCGAACGGGTCAGGGAAATAGACGTCCTCACCCGGGAGTCGCCGGCCGGCAACGCCCCGGTCGTCCAGGCCACCTCTGAACTGCTCCGGAAGCGGCACCGCATCGTCCCCGGCGCCGAAGACGACTTCAACGTCCGGGACCAGACCGAGATGATCGATATGGCGACGTCCTTCGGCAACACCATGACCATCCTCCTCGGCAGCCTCGGCGGCATATCGCTTTTGGTCGGCGGCATCGGCATCATGAACATCATGCTGGTGACGGTGGCGGAACGGACCCGTGAAATCGGCCTCCGGAAAGCCATCGGCGCCCGCGAACGGGACATCCGGAACCAGTTCCTCTTCGAATCGGTCCTGGTGAGCGGCATCGGCGGCGTTCTCGGCGTCCTCGGCGGCGTCGGCGTGGCATACCTCATTCCCTGGCTGGCCCAACTGAGCGGCCAGGAGTTCACCACCCTTATCGAGTGGCGAAGCATCGCCATCGCCCTCGGCGTGTCGGTCGGCGTCGGCGTGTTCTTCGGCTACCATCCGGCCAGCCGGGCGGCCCGCCTCGATCCGGTGGAAGCGCTTCGTTACGAATAGCGCGGTTGGCGTCGGGACAATGCGTACGCCTTCCGCCGCCCGTGTGGGACAAACCGTATAACAATCATCGGGGAACGACCTGTCCGGCCGTTCCCCGATGATGTACAGACGAGTGCACTATTCAGGAAAACCTGTTAAAAGTCGTCGTTCTCGCCAAGCGGTATGACTTCCGACGCCGACAGCATCTTCAGTCCGCCGCCGTCCGAGGACTTGCGGGCGTCCAGGCCGATGCCGTGTCCGGACGTGAGGCGCGGCTGATTAAAACGAGCCTTTATGGCGGCGACGCCGGCCGGTTTTTTCTTCCTGAACCGTTTCATCGTACCGGTGCCTTTCCCGCCTTCCACCAGGGCGATAAGGTCTTCCACCATCGAGTCGAGCTGTTTCGCCTGGGCCGACAACTCCTCGGCCGCCGACGCCGATTCCTCCGCCGACGCCGCGTTGTTCTGGGTCACCTTGTCCATCTGCGCCACGGCGGTGTTGACCTGATCGACGCCCTGGGCCTGCTCATTGGTGGCGACGGTGATTTCGGAAATAAGGTGCGCCACCGAGTGGGACCCCTCCTCGATGTCCTTGAAGCTCGTGTCCAGTTCGCTGGCGATGGTCGAGCCGTGCCGCACCCGTTCAATCGTCGTCTGGATGAGGGTGGTCGTGTCGCGGGCGGCCTGGGCCGACCGGTTGGCCAGGTTCCGCACTTCGTCCGCGACGACGGCGAAGCCTTTTCCGGCCTCGCCGGCCCGGGCCGCTTCGACGGCGGCGTTCAGGGCGAGGAGGTTTGTCTGGAAGGCGATGTCCTCGATTGTCTTGATAATCCGGTTAATCTGTTCCGCCGATTCGCTTATCTCCGCCATCGCCGCCGACATGTTGGTGACGGAGGTGGCGCCTTCCGTGACGAGGGCGGTGTTCGACCGGGTGGTATCGTTCGTCTTGTTCGCGTTGTCCGCGTTCTGCCGCGTCATCGACGCCATTTCCTCGAGGGCCGACGACGTTTGTTCGAGGCTGGCGGCCTGTTCGGTCGAGCCTTCGGCCAGGGACTGGGCCGAGTCGGAAATCTGGTTGGCGGCGGAACTGACTTCGCTCGCGGCGTTGCCGAGAACGTCAATAATGCCGCCGAGGCGGCTGGTGATGCCCCGGATGACGATAAACGACAGGACCAGGGCGGCACCGATGCCGATAAGGCAGATGACGAGCATGGTGTAGGTCAGTTGGCCGGACCGGCGGTTGACGGCGGCGATGTCCGCGACCATCTCCGCCGTGGCGTTATTAATGAGATTGGTGGTGTATTCGTCCAGATGGTTCATGGCCGGGACGACCTTCGTTTCATACAGCGCCGCCGCCTTCCCGGTGGAGTTCACCGTCATTATCGGAATGATTTGCGCCAGCACCGGTTCCATGGCGTCCCGGATCTTCTTTTCCATGGCCTGGGCGGCGGTGCCGCCCTGCCTGGCCGGTACCCGGGAGGCGATGCGCTGGAGGGTGGCGAGGAGGTCGTCCTTGAGGGCGAGCATGGACGTTTCAATTGTCTTGACCGCCGCCTCGTTCGTGTTCATATTGAACTTGAGGGATTCCAGGCGGTAGAGGGCGAGTTTGCCAAACAGCCCCTTGGCGTCGAGGGCGACGGCGACGGCGTCGTCCCTGCCGCTGGCGGCGATGGTTTCGGCGAGATCGTCCACTTCCTGAAAGATGCTTCCCCAGAAGGGGATAAGGTCTCGGGCGATCTGGTCGGCCTTGACGTTCGAGTTAAAGAGGGACATTTCCACCGCTTCATTGGTGGCGGCGACGAAGGCGTCCCAGCGTTTCCGGATTTCCACCGGCCGCTGGAGCATGTCCGCCGGCGCGTTGTCCGGGAAATACTCCCGGTAACGGACGAGGAGGCGGTCCATTTCCGTCTCCGTCGCCTTGAGCCTGGTGGCGATGAGATCCTGCTTCTCTTTTTCCGACGTGACCCGGAGGATGGTGTTGACGGTTAACTGCCGTTCGAGAAGTTGCCGATCCATCAGGTTCAGGCCGACGGCGCGGCCGGAGGTGTTGCCGAGATCCCGCGCTTCGCCGCCAAGGTAACTGACGCTGTATAATCCTATCGCCAGGATTATGACCGCCAGCAGCAGAAGACCGAATACTATGGAGTAGATCTTTTTCGACATCGACACGACATGCCTCCTTCCAAAGGACCACTGCCCGTGAGCAGACATGGCAGAACCAAATTGATGGCAGGTAGGATGGGTGAGATACCCTTCAGGCAGCATAATCCATAATCGAACCCTTTGCAATATAAAAAATTATACGATTTCAAGGAAAATTGTCTGCTGTCTTCACCGAAATCTTACAAAGCACTTGGCCGGTACCGCCTCTTATAACATTCTGTGATATTTTCTGAATGATTGGATACACGGAAGGGTTATCGCCGCCTTTTCGACTTAGCTTCCGCATATACATTAAAATGGTGGGGTGCGGCTGGTTTGGTTTATTCGATTTCGGAGTGACCTTTTTCCAGGCCGGGACAATCAGCGGCAATCGGAAACATTGGTGCTCCCGGTGCCCTGTTCGGTGAAATGGAATGCCGTTTGCATCTTTCTCAATTCGATGGAAAATCACGGCCGTGACCGGCAAATTATGCCAGTCGCCGAAAGACCTGCGCCGGAAGGGTGAAACGGCGCACTATAAACGCGATGAAAGACCGGAGATTTTCAGGATTTTACTTAAGTTGTCGGCCAGGCTTCCGATAATCCTTACATGCGCGGGATTGTCGTGAAGGGACGAGAATCTCATCGCCGCCGGAGCACCACCGGCGAGAACGCCATCCGGAGCCGACAACAACGGTCACTATACCACGCGGTCGGCACGCCGCACAGGCATTCATGTTTTCGCACTGCGTCGCGACGGGTGTTTTTGACGCGAACGACGGCGGCACGGCCTGGTTTACTTGAACGGATACACGCCAGCACGCGTACCAGGGGCTGAAGAGGAAAGGATTCATCATGTCAGTCAGCAATTCCACCAGCAGCGGCACCACCAGCGTCAACAGGATCCCCGGCCTCGCTTCCGGTTTCGATACCCAGTCCATCGTCGACAGCCTGATGGCGCTCGAGCGGAAGCCGCTCGAAAAGCTCACCATCCAGAAGCAGACCGAACAGGTCAAGCTGCAGGCCTACCAGGCGGTGAATTCCCTTCTCCTCAATTTCCGGAACTCCATCTCGAACCTCGCCTCCCGGAAGCTCTGGAACGCCAAAACCACCGTCTCCTCCAATGAAAAATCCCTCACCGCCACCGCCAACGAATACGCGGTCAAAGGCTCGTACAATTTCCGCGTCGCCAAACTCGCCACCGCCACCCAGTACATGACAAAAGGCTTCGCCGACCAGAAGGCCCCCCTCGTCGCCCAGAAGGAAGGCGAGGAAGCCTATAAACTCGGCACCATCAATATCAACAGCGCCAAGACGCGCGTCGACAACTCGGCCAAGGTCGACGACCTGAACGGCGGCAAGGGCATCTTCCGCGGTTCCGTCCGCATCACCGACGGCGCCAACAACACCTCCATCATCGACCTCTCCGCCTGCGACACCGTGGACGACGTCGTCCGCGCCCTGAACGATTCGGACAAGGCCCTCATCAAGGCCTCCATCGTCGACGGCACCATCCAGGTCGAGGACACCTCACGCGGCGGTTCCGGCTCGCTCCGCATCCAGAACGTCGGCACCGGCACGACGGCGACCGATCTCGGCATCGCCGGCGAGACGGAAGGCGACAGCAAGGTCATCAAAGGCTATAACGTCTACACCCTCGGCGAAGACATGAGCCTGTCCATACTGAACGACGGCCTCGGCGTCGAACAGGGCAAGTTTGTCTTCCGCGTCTCCTCGAACACCGGCTATGTCCGCCTCGATATCGACCTCGACAACTGCAAATCCGTCGGCGACGTCATCAAGCGGATCAACGACACCATTATCGAAAAAGAGGATTCCGAGGAATTCTGCGACTACGGCGGCGAACAGTACAAGAAAGTCCTGAACGGCCTCCGCTTCGGCATCAGCGAGGACAAGACCTCGTTCAGCCTCACCGGCATTACCGCCAACAACTCCTACGAATTCTACGAAGACCCGTACAACCTGTACGTTTCGAATGCGGAATCGGCGCAGCAGCTCGGCCTCACCGGCCTCAAGAAGGCGCAGGAAGGCGAACTGGAAGTGACGTTCGGCAAGGTTCTCGGCGCGATGGATTCGCCGATGCTGAAGAACCTCGGCGGCGTCAACGGCCAGAAAATCGGCGAGACGACCAAGGTGCAGGTGCCCTTCAGCGGCGACACGAAGCTGAACACCCTTAACGGCGGCAAGGGCCTCGACCCGTCCCGCCCGCTCCAGTTCCTCCTGACGGAAGCCGGCGGCGCCGACGTCGTCGCCCGCGCCGAAATCCTCGACTTCAACGACATCCTCGACCACACCGAACTGCAGAAGATCTACAACGGCGAAGGCGATTATGACGGCACGGTCAGCGAACTGGTCAGTTTCATCAACACCAGTATCGACAAATACGCCCGAGATCCCAAAAACGGCGCCGCCGGCCTCATCGGCGTCAGCGTCGAGATGGACCCGACGGAAGCCCGCCTCAACCTCGTCGGCGGCCAGGGCGCCTACAAGATTGAAGTCCTTGGCTCCATGGCTTCCGCCCTCGGCCTTATCCGCACCGACGTCAAGTCCTCGGAAGACAGCGACGAATGGGCCATCAAGTCCGCCCTCGACGGCTACACCGACAACAAGGAAGCCATCGACTACTTCTACGGCCTGAACAAGCACTACAACTCCCTCCTCCCGGACGACATGGTCGACATCAACCTCGACCCGGACAAGAAGGACAGCAAAGGGGAGCCCGTTCCCCTCACCACCCTGAAGGATCTGGTCGGCCTCCACGGCGTCACACAGGACGACGGCGAGTCGGACGAGGACTACACCGCCCGGGTCGAAACCGCCCTTAAGAATCTTTTCGGAAGCGAAAACGGCTCCTTCGCCATCAAGTCCCGGGAAAAGGTCGCCCTCTCCACCGGCGAACTGCCGTTTGAGCGGGAAGTGACGATCAACTGGAAAGACATCGCCGTTGTGGACGAGGAAGGCAAACCGAAAGATCCCCCCAGGACGTTCGCCGACCTCGATTTCGCCGACATCGACATCGCCACCTTCACCCGGAGCGTCAACGCCGCGGTGCAGGCCGGTTTCGACGCCGAGGTGCCGCAACTGAAGGACAAGATGAAGGCGGTCATCGACGGCACCGAAGGCATGACGGCGGACGAAAAAACCGCCCTCAAAGCCGAAATCGACACCATCGACGAAGAGACCCTGAAGACGTCGGCGCCGCAAATGGCCGTGCACCACCTCGGCACCGGCTTCCGCTGGACCAACATGAACTTCAACGCCGAATGGGACATGTCCGGCGACGCCCTCGAAAAGATGGCCCTCAGCAAGAACACCTACCAGTACAAGGACGACGGCACCGAAAACTTTGTCGAGAACGAGAACTACATCGAAACGATGGCGACCAGCTACATCAAGTTCAACGCCAACCCGATGGAAACGGGCTACTACGTGATGGAAGACATCACGAACGACACCAAGCTGAGCGAACTGTCCTTCGGCGTCGGGATGACCCTGACCGGACAGAGCGACGACGACACCATCGACTTCCTCTTCGATTCGATCAAGGAAACGGTTGACGGCAAGGAAGTCGACAAGAAGGTCGGCGTCTCGATTTCCCTCAGGGAAATCAAGGAAGCCCTCCTGTCCGAGGACAACGGGGGTCTCGGCTATGAAACGACGGTCGAGAAATACGCCGAAATCATGAACAACCTTCTTCAGGCGAAGATGGACGAATACAACACCGCCAACAACTCCGAATTCAAGATGGAATTCGGCTTTGACGAGGAAAACGACAAGTTCGTCCTGAAGAACCTGGAAAACATCAAGGCGTTCGACATCGACGGCGCCGCCGCCACCGTGGACTGCACCGGCATCACCCGCATGTACGTCACCGCCGAAGACATGGAAAAGCTGGGCGCGGACCACGAATACGGCCTCGGCCAGCTCTATTCCGCCAGCGTCCACCAGAACACCATCGAAGGCCTCGGCGACATCACCTTCACCGCCGGCAACAGCGACCAGTTGTACCGCCTCGTCACCGGCGGCACCATGAAGTACGCCGACGGCACCGAGGTTCTCGACGCCGACGGGAACGCCATCGAAATCAACCTCGACCAGAACAGCACCCTGAACGACGTCCTGGCCGTCCTGAACGAACAGATTCAGTACTTCGCCGACGAAACGAAAGGCGGAAACGCCGCCCTGAAGAGCGTCCGCTTCACGCTCAACACGTCCGGCACCGGCATCGCCGTCGACAACTCGTCCGCCCTCCGCCTCACCTTCAAGGACACCGTGGACGAGGAAATCGATCCCGACACCGGCGAAGTGACGCGGTCGACCTCCGACGCCAACATGCTCGGCCAGGCCCTCGGCCTCGTCAACGCGGACAATTCGGATCTCCGCGTCGAGTCCCGTTCGTTCTACAACTGCTCGTCCGTGGGCCGGAACTGGATCAGCCGCGCCACCTCCCTCGAACAGTTCGTCGGGAAAAACGCCGAACTCGGCACCATCTCCCTGACGAACGCCTACGGCGACACCTTCGGCATTGCCCTGGACGGCTGCCTCACCATCGGCGACGTCCTCGACGCCATCAACGACGGGAAGGAACAGCACTGCCTCGAGGCCATAATCAACGAAGCCGGCACCGGCATCACCATCAAGGAATACTACGACTTCGATCCCTACCCGGTCCCGACCAAAAACATCGTCGTCGCCGACACCGGCACCACCTCCACCGCTAAAAAGCTCGGCTTCGCCGGCGAAGGCAAGCGGGCCGACGCGGACAGCGATTCCGTCATCGAGGGCACCCTCGGCGTCAGTATCGACGTCATGTCCTCGGACTCCCTTGAAAGCATCATGTACCGCATCGCCGAAAACGGCAACTACAAGGCCGCCATTATTAACGACGGCAAGTCGACGAACCCGTACCGCCTCACCATCGCCTCGGCCAACACCGGCGAAGCCAACGACTTCGTCCTAGACGGCGACCTCGCGGAACTCCTCGGCTTTACCCAGACCTCCCGCGGTTCCGACGGCAAGGTTCTCTACGGCGACCCGAACTCGAGCGCCAGCCCGGTCATGCTGTCGTCCTCGACCAACACCAACTCGAACGCCATCCTCGGCCTCACCCTCGACCTGAAGGCGACCTCGACCGAGTGGACCACCCTCACCATCGACGACGACAAGGAACGCGTCGCCGAGGAAATCAAGGGCATGGTCGAGTCGTACAACGCCCTGACGGAAATCATCAGCTACCTCGCCGCCGACGACGAGGAAACGGGCGAGCCGGGCATCTTCGCCGGCGACAGCGTCGTCAAGAGCCTGATGGACGACATCGACGAATTCTTCTACATGGTCTACAACCCGAACAACGTCGCTATCGGCCAGCCCGACGCCGACGGCAACCAGCAGACCTGGACCTGGATGGACATCGGCGTCACCCTCTCCGCCGCCAACTCGAACGCCGACGGCTCCGGCACCTGGTTCTCGACGATGGAACTGGACGAGGACGCCCTCAGCGACTTCATCGCCAACCACTGGGACGTCATGTCGAAGATGCTGTCGAGCGAGGAAAACGTCTCGAACGTCAACCGGGACGTCAACGTCCGCCCGACCGGCTCCTTCAACGGCGAACTGGAAGCCGGCTTCTCCGAAGACGGCGCCATCAACGGCGACATGTCGAAGGGCGGCTGGGGCGCCGCCAACGGCGTCATGGCGAAGGACACCATCGAAAACGGCGCGAACGAATACACCATCTGGTTCCAGAAGCCCATCACCATGGCCCGGATGAGCATCTACCACTACTCGTCCGAGACCGCCCTGAAAAACTACACCATCGAATACATGGACGAAAAGGGCCAGTGGCAGACCTACCGTGAAGTCAACGACAACAGTTCCGACGCCAACTACTTCGGCGTGGCGACGCCGAACGTGCAGGCCATCCGCATCAAGGCCGACTCGACCAACGCCGAAGACGGCAAGTTCCGCCTCCTCGACGTCCAGATTTTCGAACAGGGCGGCCTCGCCGGCCAGTTGAACAGCCACACCACCGAACTCGGCGACACCCAGTTCGGCTTCCTGGCCCAGCAGAACGAGTCCATCACGAACTCCATCTCCGACCTGGACGACCAATTGTCCAAGCTCCAGGACCGGCTCGATGCGAAGGAAGAACAGCTCTGGCGCAAATTCAGCAACATGGAAACGATCCTCTCCCAGTTGAAAAACCAGGGCGACTACTTCGAAACCATGATGGGCTCGATGAACGGCAGCAGCAGCAAATAAAAAAGGGCGGAGACGGACGCATCCTCCACATTTTTCACCCGGGCGCGACGCCATTTCGGCCGTCGCGCCCGCTCGTTTTTCCGGCCGTTCCCCGTCCTGCCCGCCGGGCAGGGGCGAAGTTATGGCGCAGCGGATAAAAACCCTGCATATAATATCCGTTAGGACCGATAATATAGTATGAGGACCGGTGCGCGCGGCGTGGCGGCGCCCGTGAGTCCTGAAAGCCGCGTTGGGCAATACAGGCCGGAATGAAATCTCCGGACAGGGACGGTCCCCGTTCCGGTGCGCGGCGGAACATTCACCCGGTTTCAAGCAGCACAATCAGGAAAGGCTGGAGCCGTCTCCGTATGGCCGACACCCCGGACACCCCCCAGCAGGGCCGCATGCTCTTCACCGACATGGACATCCTGGACAAGGAGCGGTCCGCCGTCGGCGTTGAGGAAAACATTCCGGCCTATGTCGCGCCGGCCCTTACCAGCCTCGACGACATCGCCGCCCGGATTGGCCTCGATTTCGAGGACGACGACGTGCCGCCCGTCCGCCCGGCCGACGGCCCGGCTCCTCGGCCGGCGACGGATCAGCCCGGCGGCGACGCATCCGCCCAAGCCGCCCAGACCGCCCAGACCGCCACGGCCGACCCCGCCGATCCAGGCGTTCCCGGCGCTTCAGACACTATTCCCGGCAGCGACAGCGCCGGGACCGGT
This sequence comes from Planctomycetaceae bacterium, assembly GCA_021201355.1. Lineage (GTDB taxonomy): Bacteria > Planctomycetota > SZUA-567 > SZUA-567 > SZUA-567 > JAJBSZ01. The sequence continues at coordinate 18,072 of JAJQFC010000111.1, forward strand.
ATCGTCCCGGATCCGGACGCCGTCCTTTCCCTCGACGACGCCGCGCCCGTCATTCCCTTCGCCTCGCCCGCCACTTTCGGCCCGGCCGCCCTCGACGCGTTTCCGGAAATCCCCACCTGGGACGACTTCACCAAGGCTTTCCGCCGGGGCGACCGGACCGGTTCGACAAAACCGATTTCGAATCTCTTGTCCGGCCTGCCCGCTGAGGCGGAACATTTCTTTAACGTATCCGCCCCGGCCGAAGCGGCGCCGGCCGGTGAAAACCCGGAAACGGGAGAGGAAACGGCAATCGGTTCCGAACAGCCGGACGACGGCGGCCGCGACGACTTTCTGGAAAGTATCGACGCCCTCCTGGACGGCGAAGACATCGACATCCTCTCCATCCTTTCCCAACCGCCCGGCCCGATGGAACCGGCCGCCGCGGTTTCCCCGATTGAACCGGTCGACGCCGGCGCTCTTGCCGAACCGCCGCGCCGCCGTACCACCACGGTCGTGGTTCCGCCGCCGCCGCCGATTCCGTACGGCGGCCTTGAACGGGTGGAGGACTGGTACGTTCCGCCGGAGGACGAACGCGTCTTCACCATGCCGACGGATTCGTACGAGCCTGACTCTTATAAACAACTCCGATCCCACGAGAC
>JAJQFC010000158.1 GCA_021201355.1 Planctomycetaceae bacterium
ATATCTACGATTCCGAAAATTCGTATGAGACCCCGCGCCACGTCAACGACCAACATGTGCGCGGCGGCGCCATCAACATCGGTTATATAAGCAGCGCCGGTCCCGACGGCACACAGGTAACCTTCAACGGTGTGTCCAGGTTCGCCAATAACTACGTGATCAGCCGTGGAGGAAACGCCAACAATCGGAACGCCATGGGCGGGGCAATCAGCGTCTACGGCAACAATGAAAACCGAAATTACCAGCTCATATTCAACGCCGCCGCCGTCTTCGACGGGAACTATGTCTATTCGCAAAACGGCCAAGGGCACGGCGGCGCCATCTATTACGATACAGGCGGCGCGGTTCTGACCATGGTCGGCGGCACCCGCTTTACCAACAACTACGCCAGCACCCACGGCGGCGCCATCTATCTCCAGGCGGGAACGATTGAGCTCAATGCCCTTACGGACGACATCGTCTTCCAGGGAAACCGTCACGGCGCGAACTTCGTCCAGAACGGCTCGACCTACCAGCCTGAATCAGGCAGCGGCACACCGAACGCGATCTATCTGGGAAGCGGCGGCGCCTTGACGTTCGATGCCGCCGCCGGGCGCACAATTCACTTTTACGACCCCATCGCTTCCATAGACGGCTCACAGGTCACGGTCACAAAAAAGGGAGCCGGCGAAGTGATTTTCTACAGGGACAACGGTCTGACCGATCTGTACCACTCGAACATCCAGGCCAATACGACGGTCAAGGCCGGCCTGTTCACCCTGGCGGACGGGGTCGAATACGGCAGCGCCAATTTTGGCACTTTCACCGTCCAGGACACCGGTACGGTCCGGGGCGGCGGCGGCGGTGCGCTGAACGCCAACCTCCTCGCCATCCAGAACGGCGGCGCGTTGGGCGCTTCCGGCGGCACTTTCAACGTCAAAGCGAACACGATCACCCTGGCAGACGGAGCGCGGCTGACCGGATACGGCACCATCGCCTCGGCCACGGGCTTTGCGATAGGCGGGACGGTGGACGGCATCGTCGCGGCCGGGCAAAACCTCGTCGTCGACGCCCTCCTTACCGGCAGCGGCGGCATCGACGTCACCGGCGCCGGCACCTTGACGCTGTCACGGGCGAACACCTATACCGGCGCGACCACGGTGACGAACGGTACGCTTGCCGGCGGATTTGCCGACGCCTTCGCCGACAGTTTGTCCGTCACCGTCGACGCCGGCGGCACGCTCGACACCAACGGGTTTTCCCAGACCGCAAACGATTTACGCGGTTCGGGAAATATCCGCCTGACCGACGCCGATCTGGTGGCGGTGATGCGTCCGGCAATGTCCCAAACATTCTCGGGGGAAATTACCGGTACCGGCGGCCTGGGCGTCCGCGGCGGCGGAACGCTGATCGTCAGCGGCAACAATTCGTATTCCGGCACCACCTCCATTACGGAAGATTCTACGATAGTCGCCACCCACGGCAACGCGCTCGGGAGCGGACTTGTTCTTGGCCTCCTCGGGTCAACGCTGGAACTGAGATACGCCACCGACCAGACGCTGACGAATCGCCTCGCCGGAGGCGGTGAAGTGGTGAAGACCGGGGCGGGAACCGCCCATGTCACCGGCGGCGGATCGCGCATCGACGACGTCGTTGTTACCGAAGGCGAATTTTCCCTTGAGCAACAGGGCGTGTTTTGGACTGAACGTTACACGACGGAGGGAAACGCCGTCACCAGTATTGCCGACGGCGCAAAATTGTACACCGGGGAAATGTTCACCCAGGCGGCCGGTTCGACCCTCAACATCCACGTCGGCAATAACGAGCCAGCCATCACCGGCGTCCGCGCCAGCATTGACGGCACCCTGAACGTGACCGGGTTTACCGCCGGTCCGCTGGCCTCGGCCAGCCAGGTGGACGATGTCGAATACACCATTATACGCACCTCGGGAGGAATTACCGGTAACTTCGCCGTCGCGGCGGTGGACGATTCCGGAATCACGGCCGATTACCTGAGAATCACCGGCAGCCTGACAAACAATAATCTCGAATACACGGTCGGGCTGGGCCTGACCTGGAACGCCGCCACGAACGCGCTCGGCACCTTCACCCTGACAAACGCCGACGACGCGTTCGACGTCGACGTCGCTCTCGGGAACCGCGGCCAGAGCTTCCCGGGATGGGACGGCAATTCGTTGATCAAGCAGGGGCCCGGCACCCTTACCCTGTCGGCGGACAATACCTATTCGGGCAGCACGACCATCAAGGCGGGCACGCTGGCAGCGGGCGCGGTTGGCGTCTTGGACACCAGTTCCGCCGTCTCCGTCGCCGCCGGTGCGAAGTTCGATCTGAACGGATACAACCAGACCGTCAACCATCTGTCCGGCGCCGGGTCGGTGATACTGGACGGCGCGGTATTGACCGCCAACTACACCAGTCAAAACGGCACCCTCAGCGGATCAATTTCGGGCGGCGGCACGCTGGTGAAGGACGGAACCGGCACCCTCACCCTTTCAGGCACGAACAGTCAAGGCGGCACCGTCGTCAGGCAAGGCGCGGTCATCGCCACCAACGCCGCGGCGTTTGGCGCGGGAACGGTGGATATTGCGTCGGCCGGCCGGGTGGATGTGGGCCTCGCCGCTGCCGGGACGGTGGCAAACCGGTTTTCCGGAGCGGGAACGCTCAGGAACACCGGCCCGGGGATCGCCACCCTGACTGCGACCGGTTCGGAAGTCGGCACGGTGAGTGTGACGGCGGGCGGCCTCGCCTTCGGACAGAACGGCACGTTTAACGCCGGAAGCTATGCCACGGCAACGGGAGCGTCCACCAGCATCGGCGCGACGGCGCGGCTTGAGATAGGCGGCGCCTTTGTCCAGAACTCGGGCAGCAACCTCAATGTCGCCGTCGGCCAGCACCAGCCCGTCATCACCGCGAACAGCGCTCAGTTGAACGGAACCCTGACCGTCACCGGATTCGACTCAGGCATTCTCGGCACGGCCAGCCGCATCAATTACCAGACGTTCGACGTGGTGAAGACGACTGTGCAAATGGCCAAAGGTTTCGACCGGGTGGATATCGGCTCGGTGGCCGATCCGGCGGATTACCTGACTATCACCGGCTACCTGCGGGAAGACAAAACCGTTTACTCTGTCGGCACCCGGCTGAAGTGGTTCACCGGCCCGGAGACCGCGCACGGCGATTTCACCATCGCCGCCGGGAACGTCTTCGACGTCGATATCGATTTGGACAACCAGACCGGCCCGTTCGCGTCCGGCTGGACCGGCAGGGATTTGACCAAATACGGTGACGGTATCCTTGTCCTATCAACCGTCCAAAAAACGTATACCGGCGCCACCACCGTCACGGCCGGAACCCTGGCCACCACTGTCGCGAACGCCTTCGCGGCGAGCACCCGGGTGGATGTCCAGGCAACCGGGACGCTCGATCTCCGGAATACCGCCCAGAAAGCGCAGAACCTGACCGGCTCCGGCCGAATCCTCCTCGGGAGCGGCAGACTGGACGTCGCCGCGTCCGGCGTCTCCGAGTTCAGCGGCAGTATTTCGGGCAGCGGATCGATTGTAAAAAGTGGGAGCGGCAACTTCACCCTGTCCGGCAACAACAGCTTCAGCGGCGGCACATCGGTGAATCAAGGCACGCTGACAGCCGGTTCCGCTTCCGCCCTCGGCAGCGGTAAGGCGACAGTGGCAAACGGGGCAATTCTCCAACTGAATATGGGCGGCGACACGTCGTTCGCGAATACCCTGGCGGGAACGGGCAAACTGGTTCAGGCCGGGAATAACACGGTCAACCTGACCGCCGCCGGATCGTCCGTCGGCGAAGTCGAGGTGGCGGCCGGTGGCCTGACCCTGGCCCAGAACGGCACGTTCACGGCCGGAAACTATACGACGAAAAACAATGCCCTGACCACGGTGAACAGTGGAGCGCAGATGGTCGTCACCGGGCAGTTCACCCAGGAGGCCGGTTCCGCCCTGGCGGTGCGGATTGGCGCATCGAACGATCCGGCGATCAGGACGGGAAGCGCGACCATAAGCGGATCGCTTGACATCAGCGGCTTCAACAATGGCGCATTAAACCGTTCCAGCGCCATTCCGACCGAACGGTATACGGTCATCTCCAGCGGCACCGCCATTCAGGGCGAATTCGATCCGGTTACCATCGACTCCACCGCGCCGGTGGACTACCTCACCGTGACCGGAACCTTCAGTAGTGATCGAAGAGAGTATTACGTCGGCATGGACCTGACCTGGAACGCCTCCACCGACCGGGCCAACGGCACGTTCAACGTGGCGAACGCCTTTCTGGTGGATACGGTACTGCGGGATCGGTCCGATGAAACCTTCGACAGCCTCTGGAGTGGTCAGGATCTGGTCAAGTCCGGTAACGGCACCCTCACCCTGGCGGCGGCCAATACCTTCGAGGGAACCACGACGGTGGAGGCCGGCACCCTGGTGTTGCAGACAAATAATACAATCCAGTACAGCTCGGCGGTGACGGTTGACACCGGCGCGACCCTCGCCGTCCGAGGAACACCCCAGACGGCGAACAATCTTACCGGCGGCGGAACGGTGACGCTGACAGGGGCGACGCTGACCTCCGCATACGATACGGGAAGCCATACCTTTACCGGTCGAATGACCGGAACAGGCAAGTTTATCAAAACCGGAACCGGCCGCCTTACGTTGTCCGGCGCCAACACCCATTCCGGCGGCACATCCGTCACCCAGGGCGAACTGGTGGCATCCGGGAATTACGCTGCGCTCGGTACCGGACCCGTCAATATAGAAACCAATGGCATCCTCAACCTGAATTTCAATGGCGAAGGGCGCATTGCCAACCAGTTGTCCGGCGGCGGCCAACTGGTGAAGACCGGAACAGGCCTTACCACCCTGACGGCGTCCGGGTCGTCGGTCGGCGCGGTCGACGTGCGGCAAGGCACCCTCGCCCTGGCCCAAAACGGGATGTTTTCGGCAGGCAGCTATGTCATCGACAGCGATTCGGAAACCAGTATAGGCGGTATGTCGCAGCTGGAGGTTTCGGGTAATTTCACTATGACGGACACTACCTCGACTCTGTCGGTCACGGTGGGGCCGGGAATGGCGAACCAACCAGCAGTGACCGCCGGTTCGGCCACCCTGAACGGCACATTGAACCTTGCCGGCTTTATGCATGATCCGGTTACCCGGGCCGTCGCGGTGCCAAGCGCCCAAGCCCTTACCGGAACCAGTTATGAAGTGGTGCGGTCGACGAGCGTCATCAATGGCGATTTTATTACCAAGAACATCAGCACCATCAGCGATCCGGTCAATTACCTGACGCTTGAAGGCAATTTCGGTAACGGCGGCAAATCGTATTTCGTCACGTTCGGGCTGACCTGGAACGCCAGTGGAGAAAATGCCGACGGCCTGTTCGACCTCGTTCAAAATGATGATCGCTTCGTGGTGGATGTCGTCCTCGAAAATAAACAAGGCAATTCCAAATGGAACGGCAATGACCTGATTAAACGAGGCGACGGCACGTTGGTGTTGGCGGAAAGTAATACGTACGATGGTTCCACGACGATTGAACAGGGAACATTGGAAACAGGCGCGTCCAACGCTTTCGCAAACAGTACCAGCGTTGACGTTCAGAGCGGCGCGACCCTCGCTATGAACGGGTACAGCCAAAAAGCGCAAAACCTCACGGGCGGCGGCGACATCACAATGGGGAACGGCAACGCTGCCAGCGTGGTCCTGACAGCTCATTCCACCAATTTCGGCAACCCTGCCTTCTCCGGCACCATATCCGGTAACGGCAGCCTGGTCAAAACCGGCGCGGAAGACCTGACCCTGAGCGGGAGAAACACCTTTACCGGCACGACGAGAATCAATGAGGGCACGGTCGTCATCCAGAACGGCGACGCTCTGTCGAGGGGAACCGTAACGACGGCCAGCGGCACCACCCTCAGACTTGATTTCAGCGGTGACGAATCGTTTTACAACCGGCTGGACGGCGATGGCAACCTGACGAAAACCGGCACCGGCGTCGCCCGCCTCACCGGAGTCAATAGCATTGTTACTGCCGTGGCGGTGGATGCGGGAGAACTGTCGTTCGAACAAAACGGCACCTTCCAGGCCACATCCTTGACCACAGCCGACAATGCCATTACCAGCGTCGGCCCGCAGTCGCAACTTACACTTTCCGGTACGCTCCGGCAGGATGGCGCCAATGCCATCCTTAACGTCACCACCAGCGAGGATAACGAACCAGTCATCCAGGCCGAAAGGGCCACCCTCGCCGGCACGCTGAATATCGCCGGATTCAGCAGCCAAACCTACGCTACGGCCAGCACCCTTCCGTCGTCCGTCTTCAACATCATTGAAACGAATAACGGAATTACCGGCGACTTCAGCCGCGTGGTCATCGGCAATACCATCGATCCCATCGACTATCTGGCAGTGATCGGCGGGCTAAGCGACAACAACAAGAACTACACTGTCGGCGTGCAGCTTGCCTGGACTGCCAATAATGAGGATGCCACCGGCACCTTCACCATATCCGGCACCGACCAGTTCGAGGTGGATGTGGCGCTTCAGAATCAATCCCTTCCATCCGGAAATTCATGGAACGGGGAAGATCTGACCAAGAAGGGGACGGGAACACTCGTCCTTTCCGCTGGCGATACCTACAATTCGAAAAACAGTTCGAGAAACACCTACACCGGCGTCACCGATATCCAGGCCGGAACCCTGTTGACCGGAGACAGCAACGTTTTTCAAAACAGTTCCAACATCATTGTCGGACAAAACGCCGTTCTTGATATGGCCGGACATGATCAGTCAGCGAAGAGCCTGTCCGGGTCCGGATCGATTCTTCTTGGGAACGGTACATTGTCGGTCGGTTCAAACGAAGTCGGCGCCGGCGACTCGAACTTTGGCGGTTCGATCCGCGGCGGTGGCGCTTTACGTAAGATCGGCAATACGACCCTTACCCTCTCCGGCACCAGCGAGTTTTCGGGCGGCACGGAGGTTTCGGGCGGCACGCTGGTCCTCCAGGCCGGTTCCGCCGCCGGTACCGGCGTACTAAACGCGGCAAACGGAACCACCGTGCAACTTGATATCGCCGCCAACCAAACCGAGACGTTCATTAACCGGATCACTGGAAACGGCGACCTTAGTAAAATCGGCGACGGTACGGCGCTCCTCACCGCCACAAACATGGAAGTCGCCGATGTCGATGTTCGGGAAGGCACCCTGGCACTCGGATCGTCCGCGAATCTGAATCTCACCGGCACCTACACCCAGGAAAACGATACCACCCTCGAAATCGCCATCGGCACGAACGAACCGGCCATAACCGCTGATTCCGCAAATCTTGATGGCGACCTGGTCATCACCGGTTTCGACTCAAGCACCTACAGCAGTGCCAGCAGTTTTCTTGGTCGGACCTTTGTGGTGGTGGACAGCGTTTCAAATATTTCCGGCGAATTCAGCAACGTCACCATCGCGAACGCAGGCGTGGAGGTTGATTTCCTCACCATTGATGGCCGGATTAATCCGGATGATGATACCGAGTACATTGTCGGCTTTGGTTTACAGTGGTACGCCGGCGTTCCATTGTCCCATGGGAATTTCACCATCGGTCCGGACGACATTTTCACTCTCGACCAGCAGCTCCGAGACGTGCAGGCAAATACCACCACCCAGTGGGATGGAAAAAGCCTGACCAAACTGGGCGGCGGTACGCTTGTCCTTGCGCCCGACTCGGGCACCGGCGAATCGCACGAGTATACAGGCGTTACCGACATTCAGGCCGGCACGCTCCGGATGGGTATGGAAAACGCCATTCAGGAAAGCGAGCGTGTGAATGTGGCAGGCGGCGGGACATTCGACCTGAACGGGTATGACCAGAACGTTAAAGGTATTTCCGGCACCGGGACCATTCTTCTCGGCAACGGCGAGCTGTCGGTTGGCGCAAATAATCCTGTGAGTACCGACTCGACTTTCGCTGGAGCGATTCGCGGCGACGGCTCCCTCCGGGTGACGGGAGGTCACACCCTCACCTTGTCCGGCAGAAGCGACTACACCGGCGGCACCACCGTCGCGGACGGCACCCTTGTCCTGCAAAACGGATCCGCCGCCGGCACCGGCGCCATAAACACCGCCGCCGGGTCGACCCTCAACCTGGCCGTCGACACGACCCAGACCTTTGCCAACGTCCTGTCGGGACCGGGCACCGTTATTAAAACCGGAACAGGTACCGCCGTCCTGACCGGCAGCGACAGCACGGGAACCGCCGTCGCCGGCGACGTCGATGTGCAAACCGGTTCAATAACACTGGCGCAGAACGGCGAATTCAGGGCGCAAAGCTACCACATTCGTTCCAAAGCCGGCACGTCCATTAGCGCCGACGCCTCCATGAGACTTGAAGATGAGTTCGTTCAGGAATCCGGCGCGACCTTGGGAGTGGCGCTGGGAGCGGACCCGGACACGGCCAAAATTACCGCCGGCACCGCCGACATTGCCGGCGCCATCTACGTCACCGGGTTCGATGCCACCGCCCTGCCCGCCAGCGTTCTCACCGCCAATCGGCACACTGTTTTGGAGACGACCCAGGCCAATGGCATTACCGGCGATTTCAGTTCGGTCGATTTCGGCGGGCAATTGGCCAGCGTCGATTACCTGGTACTGAATGGAACGCTCAACAACACCCAGGACAAATATACCGTCGGGTTCGACCTGGCCTGGTATGCCGGACCGGCCGAAGGCACCGGATCGTTCACCATCGCCGACGGTACCGGCTTTGAGGTCGACGTCCTCCTCGAAGACAGGGACCCGGCCATTCCGTTCGCTTCCGGCTGGAACGGCCGGGATCTGACGAAAAACGGCGACGGCACGCTCACGCTCTCCCACGCCAACACCTACAGCGGCGCGACCACGGTCACCGGCGGCACCCTTCGGCTGACGGAAACCAATGCGCTGGGTCGTTCGAATTCCCTGACCATGGCCGACGGCGCCACCGTCGACATTCAGTCCTCGTCACAGACCGTCGGCGTGCTGGATTCGCAAACCGGCTCGGTCCTCAACCTGAACGACGGCGGCCTTGTCCTGGACAGCAATCAATCGGAAGGCGGCCGCCGGGACAACGTCATCGACGGCACGTTGCAGGGCAACGGCACTCTGTCACTGACCGACGCCGACCTGACCGTCACCAGTGACAACGCGGACTATCGGGGCGACGTCGTCGCGTCTCTCCGGTCCGCCAGCGGTTCGACAATCACGCTGAACAACGTTCATGGCCTGGGCGATTCGGGAAACCTGTTTTTCAATAGAAGCGAAGATTCTCTCGTCTTCGCCGAAGCCGCCGGGACCGGGGCGTTCAGTAAACGCATGCATGGCGAGGGATCTGTCACACTGGAGGACGGAACCGACGTCACCATCAGCGGAAACAATGTAAATTTCGGCGGTGCCTTCACGGTGGACGACGGCGCGACCATGCGGGCCGGCGCCGCGGATAATCTCGGAACCGTAGGCATTCGGGTAAACGGCGCGCTCCACCTGTCCAGCGCGGCCGACGCTTCCTGGAGGCTCGAAAATACCGTGACCGGCGCCGGGGACTTCGTCAAGGATGGAGACGGCAGACTCGTTCTCGGAACGTCCATGTCCGATTTCACCGGTGACGCCCGGGTCGCCGCCGGGACGCTGGTGGTCGGCGACGGAACCGATGTCGACGCGGTGCTGGGCAGTTTGCAGGTCGAGGTGGACGAGGGCGCCAGTCTGTCCGGGACCGGCACGGTCGACGGCGCGGTACATAACCGGGGGAGTATAGCCAGCCTCAATGCCATCGCCGGATACGAACGTGCCGCGCCGTCCAATCTCACCATCGGCCCACTGACGAACGCGGGCACAATCCGGCTGGCCGGAAACGCGGTCGGGAACACCCTCACCGTCCGTGGCGGCATGCGGTCGGAAAACGGCGTTCTCGAAATCAACACCGTCTTCGGCGACGACTCCTCGCCGACGGACAAGCTTATCCTGGACGGCGGCGTCACCACCGGCTCCACCGGCGTTATCGTTCATAACCGGGGCGGAACCGGCGCCGAGACCGATGTCGACATCATGATTGTGGAAGCGGCCAACGGGGCGACGACCTCGCCCGACTCGTTCGCCCTGTCCTCCCAAGCCCGCAATTTCCGGGCCGGCGTCGGGACGATGGCGGCGGGCGCGTTCGACTATTCCCTCCTCCGCGGCGGCAACGGCGGCGATGAAAACAGTTGGTACCTCGTTTCCCGAAGGGTGGCCCGTCCGGAAGCCGGCAACTACCTCGTCGCCCGCGAGGCGGCGGAAGGGCTGTTTTTCCACAGCATGTTCGACCGGCTCCTCGGCTACCAGGAATACGTCGTTCCAACCACCGGCGAGCGCCGCCTCCATTCGGCCTGGGCGCGCATGCAATACGGCCGTGCCACTCAGGACAATTGCCTGACCGGCCTGAATTCCTCGTCCAATACCTTTGTCGCCCAGACCGGCATGGACCTGTGGCGGGCCGAGTCCAACCTGGGAGCCTTCTTCGCCGGCGCGATGATCGGTTTTGGTACTGCCAGCGGCACGATTACCGACGCCTCAATCCCGCTGCCGGCCAAGTCGAACCTCGACGGCTACCTGGTCGGCGGCTATGCCACCTGGTTTATGGACCGCCAGCGCGTCGACGGGCTCTACGTCGACGGCTGGGTCCAGCACGCCTGGTTCAAAAACCGCACCAGCGGCGCCGGACTGCCGGGCGAACGGTCCACCACCCGCCTGTGGTCGGGCTCGCTGGAAGCGGGTTATGCAATTCCGCTGTTCCGAACGGCAAACTCGGCCTGGACTGTCACGCCCACCGTTCAACTGACCTATAACAGTTACAAGGCAAACAATTTCGTCGAAGCCACCGGTACGGAAATAAAATTCACCGACCGCGATCGCTTTTTTACCACTGCCGGGTTCAGGGTAAAGGGCACCGTCGGCGCTCCCGGACGTCTTCAGTCGGAACCGTATGTCGAATTCAAATGGCTGCGTAAAGGCAAAAAGACCAGGATTCGGATGGATGATCATTCGTTGTCGCTCGGTTCGCCTCGGAACCTCTATGAAGCAAAACTCGGCATCGATATGCCTATCCGGGATACCCTGCGTGTCGGCGTCAATGTTTCGGGACAGTTCGGCAAGGGGAACTACCGGCGGTTGGCCGGTGAAATCGGCCTGCGGCTTGATTGGTGAAGCGCAGCGTCTTACACCAATGTCCGGGCAGGATGACGTCTGACAAAAAGAATCGTCGTCGAACGAAAAAAGAAATGGACATCCAATCCCTGGTGGAGATAAACCGGCCGGTCAGGTAGGGCCGGATATTTCTTACCAAACCTGAACCGGGCGAAAACGGTTCATCAGGCCGGGAGTGGATGCCCATGAAGGGACCGCCTATCAGGCGACGGTGTAGATGCGGACATCGGGCGCCTTGTCCCATAAGGGCTGAAGGCCGACCACCACGTCGTCGTTAAACATTTTCGTCGTCAGGTAGGCGGCGGCGTCCTCGGCGGATCTGAAACCGTGCAGAACCTGGGCATCTTCGTCGCGAACAAGAAGATTCTTGCTCACCGCGCCGGCAATGGTTTCGAGAAACGGTTTTCGGTAGTCCGTGTACACCTTCGCGGCAGCGCCGCGCTTCGCATCCGGAATATACAGGGTAATTTCGAGGTAGGCCTTCGGTTCCATGTGGTTCTCCTTTTGGATTTTTCTAAAAAATCTTTCCAATGTTCTTTCAAACCAGCCTTGCGCACGACATATTCTCATTACTAACCCAAACGGACGAACTCACAAGTAGGCACCTTTTTGTTATCGTACTTACCTTGAGGTTAAGTTTGAAAATGACAAGTCATAGATGATTTGAGGAACTAATAAAAAATACGAATTTCTTTCATCCTGACGACAGCAATGCCTTGGCTTCCGTCAGCGGCGACGTGGCAAACGGGCAACGCAAGCGGCGTAGAATAGTACCGCCATCGTGAACCATGGCAAGAAATATTTGTCGCATACAGTCACCATCCGCAAGCGTACATTCCTATCCCGGAATGCATGTCATTCCTGAAAACTGTCGCAAGGCAACCGGTAAAATTCACCAACAATGCGTCGATTTTGACAGGCACGGGAAAAAAGTTTTCCGTCTGTGCAATATTAACCATTTTATCGTCGAAATCGACCGCCATGGGCGGTTGACGGCAATGCCGATCTCCATCTTTAATCGATTCGCAACGTTTCAACAGGCGATGCGTCCCGTATAGACGCCTTTTTCACGAGCTATAGCCTGTCACGGAGAACCGCCATGACTGATTCTAAAATTGTCGATTTTGAAGCGCATTATTTGGATGCCGGTTTGTTCGACCTGATGAAAATCCGGACCACACCGCCATTCTACAACGTCGACAGTAAACGGCTCGCAATCACCAACGACCGGCCGGAAACCGCCCTGCCCCTTGATCCGTCCAACCTCCTCGATGTCGGCGACGGCCGTCTTGCCGCCATGGACGAAGCAGGCATCGCGGTGCAAATACTCAGTTCCACCGTGCCACTGGAAGCGAGCTTCACGCCCGACGAAGCGACGGCGCACATGCCGCGCATGAACGACCGCCTGGCGGAAACGGTGGCGCGGCATCCGGACCGGTTTCGTGGCATGGCGTCACTTTCCCCGCACCATCCGGAAAAAGCGGCGGCGGAGTTGCGGCGTTGCGTCACGGACTTGGGCTTTGTCGGCTGGCATTTGCATTCTCATATCGACGACCCCGCCGCGCCCTATCCCGACGCTGAAAAATATCTCCCCATTTGGGAGGCGGCGGCGGAACTTGGCATTTACGTCTATATTCATCACATCAGCCCGTCCCTGGACGCGCTGCACGGACACGGTTACGAATTGTTCGGATCTTCTTTCGGTTTCGCCATCGACGCCTCCATTTGCATGGCGCGGCTAATTCTCGGCGGGTTGTTCGAGCGATATCCCACCCTCAAGGTAATGCAGGGACATATGGGCGAGACCTTCCCGTTTCTTATTGAACGCATGGACCACCAGATCGCCACCAAAGGAAAAGGCTATAAGCTCCCCCTCCTCCCGGGCGATTACTGGCGGAGGAACGTCTGGTGCAGCACCAGCGGGTGCTACTCCGCCGATGTCTTCCACATGCTCCTCCAACAGTCCAATATCAACCGGATTGTGCTCGGTTCGGATTACCCTTACGAACGCGCGGCCGACTCGACCGAATTCCTGGCGGCTTTGCCGCTGGAAGACCGGAAGCGGGCGCGGATTGGATGCTGGAATGCGGTGGAACTGGGGATAAAGCCTGACTGTGAATAACGACGCTATCCCGAATACCCGCGGGAATTGGATCGCATCAAGGAGAAGGCGAAATGACAAGTTGGAATTACCAGGCAATAAAAGTGCACCGTCGGCGGTCTGACGAGACGGCGTCGACCGGATCACTGCGGCACTTCCATTTTTGGCTGGTCCTCCTGGCGTGCCTCCTGGTGCCGGCCATGCGGCTTGGCGCGGAAGACTTCGGGTCGAGGAAGGAGTACGATGCCAGCACCGCCAACGACGGAAACGCGGACAACCACAGGCTGGACGACGACGGCACCGAAATAGTCGTGACCGGCGATGGAACATATTCTTATACGCTCAGCGGGACTATCACCGGCACCGGCGGCCTTACTAAGAATGGCACGGGCACGCTCGTCCTTACCGGTAACAATACCTACATCGGCCTCACCACCATATCTGCCGGGACGTTGCAAATTGGCTCCGGCTCGCTCGGCGGCAGCGTTACCAGTGACATTGTCAACCAGAGCAGATTAGTCTTCGAAAGCACTCGGAATTTAACGGTCGATACCGTCATTTCCGGAACCGGCACCCTGATTAAAAGGGGCTCCGGCACGCTCATCCTCACCAATCATAATACCTACTCCGGTGATACCATTGTTGAGAATGGAACACTGGAATTAGGTCGCGGCAACAACGTTGGGAGCGTGGCCGGCAACATAATCAACAAAGACGTCGTATCTTTCGCATCTATAAAGGACGTCACCTACGACGGAGTAATAAGCGACGTCGGCAAGGTCGAAATAAATGGCAAGGGGATTGTCGTCCTCACCGGTGAAAACACCTATCGTGGTGGAACCTTAGTAAACACAGGAGCTTTGCAGATTGGCGACGGCGGCACCAGCGGCAGCGTGGCTGGAAGAATTACTAATTTAAATACTGTTATTTTCAACCGCTCTGACAGCCCTTCCATTTCCTATTCCCTGACCGATTCCGGCACGGTGATCCAGAGAGGCACGGGCACAACTAATATCACCAGTATATATTCTTATGCACCGATCCAAGCCGAAAATGGAACGCTTCAATTCAACCATGCCGGCAACCTCAATTTTACCAATCCCATTAGTGGCAGTGGCACACTGGCGTACGCTTTGGGCCAGGCAGACGATACCCTGACGTTCGGTACTAGGACCTCAGGGTTTTCCGGTACGGTCCAACTTAAAAAAGGCACTATCGACCTGAATGGCGCCAACACCGATACTTTGTTCACCAACGCCGCATTGAAACTCACCTCCGCCGACGCCACCGGCATCCTGACCGACGACCAGACTCTGAGAGGATTGACCTTCGATGGCGGCATCCTTAAAGTCGCTTCCACCGCCGGCCAGATCCTCCCGCCGGCGCACCTAACCGTCCAGGACCTTGAGATCACCAATCAGGGCGGTACCCTCGCCATGGACATAGACGGCGGCATCGACACCAGCCTCGCCGATTACGGCAACTTTTACGACTACGCCGATTCCGACCAGACGGCGCAGCATACCGTGGTCGCCGTCACCGGGAACGTCACCGCCGCGGGTACCCGGCTGGATCTGACCATGTACGACGGTTCCGCGCCCGCGTCCAGCCCCGTCACCCGAAGCATTTCCGACGGTTCCGGTACCATCGACACCGCAGTATTCGACTATATTGCCACCATCCTCGATAGCGACGCGAAAAAGGGCGTCTACCTCGGCTATGGTTTGAAATCGCTCGATGCCGACGATGGCAAAACCATCGTGCTGGACAGCGACGACGCCAGCGGCGCCACCGCCGTCATGAACGCCGTCCTGACCGGAAGCGGCGGCTACACCTTTACCGGATCAAAGGCGACCCACGTCGGCAATTCCGCCAGTGACTACACGGGAAAAACCACGATCGACACCACCGCCGTGACCATGCTGACAGACTCCGCCTTCGGCGACACCTCGGCCCTCGACCTGAAGAACTCGGCAACCCTCGATATGGACGGTAAAAACCAAACAGTCGGCGAGCTGACGGGAGAGGCCGACACCGCCATCATCCTTGGCGTTCTGACCGTCAACCAAACTTCCGTCAGCGAATACAGGGGGGCGCTCTCCGGCGCCGGAAAACTCATAAAGGACGGCAGCGGCACACTCACACTGTTCGGCACGGCGTCGAACACAGGCGGCATCACGGTAACGGCGGGAACATTGGCGCTCTCCGGGTCCGGCGTCATCACGTCTCCGGCCGGCATAACCATGGCCGGAGGCACGACGCTGGACATCTCGTCCCTGTCCGCCAACACGACATCCTTGACCGCCCTCGGTATTTCCGGCAAAAACGCCGCCTTGGTCGGCAATGGAAAAACTCTGGACCTGTCTGGCGCCAGTCTCACCTTCGACCTCACCGGCGTCGGCGCGGGCGAAACCGTTCTCGCCGCCAATGGCGGCATCAGTATCGGTACCAACACCAAACTGGCCATCACCAACGTCGACAACGACCTGAAAAAGGACGACCGTATCGAACTCATTAACAGCCTCGCCGCCGGCAGCACCGCCGACACGTCCGGGGAGATTCAAGTCGGGAAAAATAAACTGTATCTTGAACTCACCGATCGAACACTTTTCGCCGTTATTTCCGGCATCGATTCCTACTTCGACGCCGCCAACGATTACCTCGGATCCGCCGCCAACGGAAACACCCTGGCCGGCAATGCCTATCTCGACTGGCTTCAGACGCAACCGTTCGCCGACACGGACGGAATGGACTTGCTGGATGACTACTTTACCGCAATCACCGTGAATTTGCCGGAAGCGGCTGGCAGTTCCGAAATGCAGCGATTTTTCGGCGCCTACTCCGCCTACGCCAACCAGGCTGTCATTGTTGACGCCGACCGCTTCCGCCAACGCTGGCGCCAGCAGACCCACGCCTTCCTGGACGGTGCAGTGTTCTCGGACTTCCTATCCGACGCGTCCGGATCTGTCCCGGATCCACAGCCAGGCGTCGCTTCGTCATCCGGCCTGGCGTCGCCCGTGTACGGCGCCCGCCACTGTGTCCCGGCCGGCACCGCCCATTTCTGGGCAAGCGGTTTCGGCTCCTGGGCCAAACAGGATCCAAGGTCCGGTTTTGCCGGATACAAGTACGAGTCCTACGGTCTCGCCCTCGGCTTCGACTATACCCGGGATCGCCTTCGCCTGGGCGCCGCCGGCGCCTATTCGCGGGGTGATTTGAAAGTCCGGGATCTCGGATATAAAAACGAGGCCGACGTCCTCAACGTCGCCCTCTACGCCGCCTATGTCCACGAGTCCGGCCTCTACGCCGAAGGCGGCATCGGCTACGGCCGCGGCTGGAACGACTATACCGTCGCCATGCTTCTTCAGAACGGCAGGAAGTCGGGAAAATTCGACACCCACGTCTTCTCCGCCGACCTTGAGGTCGGCTATATCGCCCGCCTGCCCAGGAACGTCAATCTCGTTCCGTCGGTCGGCATCGAATATTCCCACCAGCGGAACGGATCGTGGGACGAATCTGTCACCGGCAACGCTGGCCTGCCGGCCAACCGCTTCCAGAGCGGCAGGGACAATTCGCTGGACATTCCCGTCGGCCTTCAGGCGAACAAGGTGTTCCGTCTCGGGTCAACCGGCAGCCATATTATTCCTGAACTCCGCGCCGCCTATGTCTACACGGCGAACCGGTCGCGCCCGTCAATTCAATCAGGCTTCATAAACGCTCCCGGCGGCCCGACCATGCGCGGCGTCGAACCCGGCCGCAGCCACTGGCGTTTCGGCGCCGGTCTGACCGGCCGCATCAATGACCGGGTCGACTTCCGCCTCGACTACGAGTTCCAGACGCGCTCCGGGTATAAGGGGCACTCGGTGAACGCATCGGTGGGAGTAGCGTTTTAACGCGGTGCGGTGGGAGATCAAGACGGTCTTATAAAATGGATTGACGGTACAGGCCCGCGCCCCGGTCACTAAAAAAAGAGGACTGATAGCGGGCCACCGTCGTCTGCATGAATTAGCGGCGTCAGGGTCTCCGATACCATGTCCACGCCATACCGGCTCCGACCGACACTATCATCGGGATGGCGCTGCTACCGTCTTTGCCGTTCTGAGCCTTACGCTTTGGAATTCAACCAAAGCCTTGAGAAGCATTAGCATTCATCATCTCTAATTAACAATGCTTTACGCTCCTGCATTGTCAGCCGCTCCTTCCCCTTCGCGGTGCGACGCGGATTACCGCACATCGGACATGAGCAAGGTACCGGTGTCGTTCCGGCACGCCCAATGAAAACGGGAGTGAGCCAATCCTGGCTAATTCCCCACCGTTTGCACTGACGAAGCCCTTTCCGACGTCGTATTGCCAGAGCCTTACGATCAATCATTTGACGCCCCCTTATAAGGATCGACTTTCACTTCATTATATCGTCTCTTATGGTGCTTTCAACGCTCTGCATCTACAGTTTCTCTTGCGCATTTGGTCCGTTTCCGTATGGTATGCCCCGCTCTTAAATGCATTCATTTTTCAGAAACATAATCAGAAAGGAGTTGTGTAGGCAAGGTTTTCGTGAACAGCTAAACACGTAAGAACAGGATAACAGGAAATACGATATAGGTTCTTTGCTAAAAGTTGAATCCAAATGCCGAAAACTTCTCGCAATGGGTAGAAGCGGAAAGACCGCGTGAAATAAGGTTCAATACCTTATGGTCGGCACGCTCGTGGCCGAGGAAACATATCGGCGGATTTAATTCAAGCCGGACTGCCTCATGAAAACCGGACATACGCAAAGTTGTACATCGACAAGACGGAACAGATGCGGGATACTGCCCTCACCACCATCGCCCGGGCGATATTAATTATCTTAAAATTATCCAGGAATGACACCGAAACTCGCAATTCGGCTAAATCCGATTACCATCCCGAAGGAGTAAAGAAATAGTGAGGCGAAGTGTCGTCATGTCCAGTCAATTTATTATATCTCAAGTGTTAACAAAGAATAAGGGCCGAACCCGTTACAGGTTCGGCCCTTATAAATATTGGTGCGGAAGAGAGGACTTGAACCTCCATGACCTTGCGGTCACTTGGCCCTCAACCAAGCGCGTCTGCCATTCCGCCACTTCCGCAG
>JAJQFC010000286.1 GCA_021201355.1 Planctomycetaceae bacterium
GCGGGGGGGGGGGGATTTTTCTAAACCCACCCGCCCGGGGGGGGCGCCCCCCCCACCCACCACCCGGCGCCGGGCCCGGACGTTTTCCTCGTAGTAGTACCTGGGCGCCCGCATGACGGCGGTGTCCGAAATGGTCGCGTATTTGTAGGACTTTTTGCCCCTGGCGCCGCGCTCGGCCCGTTTGGCGGCGCGGAAGGTGAGGATGGACCAGAAGAAGGCGCCGGCGGCGAGGAGCAGGGGAACCAGCCACGACCACGGCACCCGGGCCAGAGCCGGGCCGAGAGGCATGCCGCTTTCCCAGAAACCGGTGATATGGAGGATGGCCCCCTGGGTAAGGACGAGGACGACCCCGGCCATGACAAGGAGGTAGGTGACGGCGAGGCGGCGGCGGACCGTCGGGTTCGAGGCGCGTTTTTGCGGTTCCCGGTTGGTGATGGCGAGCCAGGCGGCGAAGAGGAAGAAGACGGTTGTCGAAAGAAAATAGATAATCCCCCGGACATCGACCTGACCGGCAATCCAGCGGCGGGAGTGGGGAAAGTAACTCATGGAATGGAGGACGTCGGCGGTGTGGCCGCTGTAAGGGTCGAGGTCGGCGGCGATGGCGAGGAAGACGAGGACGCCGCCGGTGCCGGCCGCCGCCGCCGCCTGGGATACGGTCAGGGACGAGACAAAGACGCCGAGGGGCATTGCGAAAAGGCCGAAGGCAAAGAGGGCAATAAAGCCGGCGGCGGTCGCCTGCCAGTCCAGGTTGCCGCCGTAGTCGAGGAGGATGGCGAAGACGAGGGCGTGGACGAGGTGGAGGAGGACAAAAATCATGCCGGCGGCGAACTTCGCCAGGATGGCGGCGATGGCGCTCACGGGCGCGGTGAGAAGGGTCTCGATGGTCCCGTCGGCATTGTTTTCGGCAAAGAGGTTCATGGCGACGACGGGGTAGAGGAAAATCGAACTGAAGAGGATAAACATGGCGATTTCGTCGAACTCGGCCAGGGGCGCGCCGGCCCGGGCCGTCGTCAGGTAGAAGGCGAAGGCGTCGAGGAGAACGAAAAAGCCGATGGCGAAGAGAATCGGCGGGCTTTTCAGAATGCCGGCGGTTTCCTTCGTAACCAGTGTCATGTAGGTGCGCATGGCTGCCTCTCGCAGGTGGTGCTATTGTGCTTGATTGGAATCGGGCGCCGATTCAGGCCCGCTCAGGTACGTCCCTTGGAAGGCTGGATGCGGTTCTTGGCCGTCAATTTTTTGAAAATGTCCTCCAGGGTGACCGGTTCCAGGCGCATGCCGGTAATGAGCCAGCCGCGTTCCGAACAGATGCTGGACAACTCGCGGCGGAGATCGACCCCGTTCGGCGTCGTGACCCTGACCGTCACCGCCTCCGGCGTGGCGGCGTCGGGCGAGACGGAGATGGTGCGGACGCCGGTGACGGTGCGGAGCGCTTCCCGGACCGGTTCATTGGCGATGATTTCCAGGATAATGGTCCGTTCCTCGACGTTGGCGTCGCAGATTTCGTCCGGAGATCCGTCCGCCAGAACAACGCCGGACCCGAGGATGATGGCCCGCTGGCACAGCCGTTCGACATCGCCAAGGATATGGCTGGACAGGAGCACTGTCGCGTCGCCGGCCAGCCGGCCGATAAGGTCGCGGGTCTCCGACGCCTGCCTCGGGTCGAGTCCGGCGGTGGGTTCGTCGAGGACCAGGATGTCCGGCCGGCCGAGGAGGCTGTCCGCCAACCCGACACGCTGGCGCATGCCCTTCGACAATTGGCCGATGATGCGGGGCAGGACGTCAGTCACGTTGCACAGGTCCGCCACTTCCTGGACCGCCCGCCGGACCTCTTTCCGGCCGATCCCCTTGAGGCCGGCCCGGTAGCGGAGGTATTCGTCCACCCGATCGGAATGGGGAAGCGGGTTCGACTCCGGCAGGTAGCCGAAGCGGGAACGGGTCGCCGCGAGCCTCGGATCCTGTCCGGCGACGCGCACGCGGCCGTAGGTCGGGGCGAGGAATCCGGTGAGGATGCGCATGACGGTCGACTTGCCGGCGCCGTTCACGCCGAGAAAACCGACGCATTCACCCTGACTGATCGCGAACGACACGCCGGCCAGGGCCTGCCGGGGTCCGTAGAACTTGTGCACGTTGTGCGCTTCAAGGGTCATGTCCAGACCGTCCTCCCGATTGTCGGAAACGTGAACCGCGTCGTCGCCGGTCAAAACGACAATACCCGCGCCCGCGGCCGGACCGCGCGCGGCATTCAACCCGAATCCCGGGACAAGCGTATCATTTTGCCAGCCATGAATCCACAGAATTTTCCGGTCCGGGTTGGGTCGTGAACGTGAAAGGGGTGAGTCACCGCGAAGGTGGCTTGTCATATTGACATGGCACGGGTGGTTATGACCGGTCGGCATTCGAGAAGTTGGTGCCGAACGGTTCTGCGGAAAAATTTTTAACGGTATAATTTGGTTACGGTTATGCAAATATTTGAGCTGCTTTGCGTGGAAATGTCGTAATTTGGGCAAGGCGGTTGCATAGTGTTTCGGGTGAGTACGGTGCCGGGCCGGGCGGGCACAGACGCCGCCGGCCCTTATTACATATATATAATGAGCGATGAGACGTGTTCATTTTTCTAGGTGAAAATGTTTCTGGATAAAGGAGTAAGAACCATGGGGAAAATCATCGGTATCGACTTGGGGACGACCAATTCCTGTGTGGCGGTGATGGAAGGTGGCGAACCTAAAATCATCCCCAACAAGGAAGGCAGCCGCACCACCCCGTCCGTCGTCGCGTTTACCGCCGACGGCAGGCTGGTCGGCCAGATGGCCAAGCGCCAGGCGGTCACCAACCCCGCCAATACCATTTACTCAATTAAGCGATTCATGGGCCGTCGCCACTCCGAAGTCGGAGCGGAAGAAAAGATGGTCCCGTACAAGGTCGTCGGCGGCGCCGACGAACTGGTGAAGGTCGAGGCTTTCGGGAAGGAATACACCCCGCCGGAAATCAGCGCCATGATCCTTCAGTATCTCAAGCAGTGCGCCGAAGACTATCTCGGGGAAGAGGTCAAGGACGCCGTTATCACCGTTCCCGCTTACTACAACGACGCCCAGCGTCAGGCGACGAAAGACGCCGGCCGCATCGCCGGGCTTGACGTCAAGCGTATCGTCAACGAACCGACGGCCGCGGCCCTCGCCTACGGCCTCGACAAGAAGAAGAACGAAAAAATCGCCGTCTTCGACCTTGGCGGCGGCACCTTCGACATCTCGATTCTCGACGTCGGCGACGGCGTGTTTGAAGTCCTTGCCACCAACGGCGACACCCACCTTGGCGGCGATGACTTCGACGAAGCCATCATCAACTGGATCTGCGACGAATTCAAGAAGGATCAGGGTATCGACCTCCGGAACGACAAGATGGCCCTTCAACGTCTGAAGGAAGCGGCGGAAAAGGCCAAGTGCGAACTGTCCCAGGCAATGTCGACGGATATCAACATCCCGTACATCACCGCCGACGCCTCCGGGCCGAAGCACCTCCAGCTTAATCTGAAGCGGGCCAAGCTGGAAGAGCTGGTCGATCACCTTATCGAACGCTGCCGTCAGCCATGCACCCAGTGCCTGAAGGACGCCGGCCTCACTGCCAAGGATATCGAGGAAGTCGTCCTCGTCGGCGGGTCGACCCGTATGCCCGCCGTCCAGGCCATCTGCAAGGAAATATTCGGCCGCGAACCCCACAAGGGCGTGAACCCGGACGAAGTCGTCGCCATCGGCGCCTCGATTCAGGGCGGCGTCATCGCCGGCGAAGTGCGGGATGTCCTGCTTCTCGACGTTACCCCGCTGACCCTCGGCATTGAAACGTTGGGCGGCGTCATGACCCCGCTCATCCCCCGGAACACCACGATTCCGGTATCGAAGTCGGAAACGTTCTCCACCGCCGCCGACAACCAGCCGGCCGTGGACATTCACGTTCTCCAGGGCGAACGGAAATTGGCGAGCGGCAACCGGACCCTCGGGAAGTTCCAGTTGGACGGCATTCCGCCGGCCCCGCGTGGCGTCCCGCAGGTCGAGGTGACGTTCTCCATCGACAACAACGGCATCCTCTCCGTCTCCGCCCGCGACAAGGCGACGAAGAAGGAACAGTCCATCACCATCAAGTCCGCCTCCGGCCTTTCGGAAGAGGAAATCAAACAGATGGTCAGGGACGCGGCCGAACACGCCAAGGACGATGAAGAGCGCGAAAAGCTCATCCAGGTCCAGAACCAGGCGGACCAGACCGTGTACCAGTTGAACAAGACCCTGAAGGACAATGAGGACAAACTCGATCCGGAAGACAAGACGAAGATCGAGGAAGCCCTCAAGAAACTTGAAGAGGTTAAGACCTCCCAGAACGTGTCGGAAATCGAAGCCGCCATCAAGGAAGTGGAGGAAGCGTCCCACACCATGGCGCAGAAGATGTACGAACGGGCGCAGCAGCAGAGCGCCGGGTCGTCCGACGCCGAACCGCCGTCCGACAGCGCCGCCGGCGAATCGGTGAAGCGCGGCGACGACGGGGTGGTCGACGCCGACTACACGGTGGTTGATGACGAAAAAGAAGTGAAGAGCTAAGACAATACCTGGTAAAACAGCACTCTCCGGCCCCGTGTTCTCGGAACGCGGGGCCTTTTTTTGTTTCGCATCATAACCATAACAAGCGTATGATACGAGATCGCATTCCGTGGCCGTGGCGATTAATTCGCCCGGTGCGGAATGCTTTTTCCGTTTTTCGTACAGTTTGTCCGTTCATCGCCATTGCCGGGATTTGTGCCGTAAAGGACGGTTCGCCCGGACCGTATTCATTTGCAGTGAAGCGCCGCCGGCAATTCGGCCCCCCGGGCTGTGTGACGGCGGACAGTTGTGGTATGCCGCGCATTATGCATTTCAGGTGATGACTCGGTGAGGAGGTGTTGTACCATGCGGTATCAGGAATTATATAACGAACTGAGGCGAACGGCGACATTCGGGCCGGACAGCCTGTCCGTGGCCGGCGGCCTGACCCTGCGCAATTTCACGTTCCAGTCGCGCATCCGTCACAAATTCCCCAAGAGCGTCGCCGTCGACGCCATTCTCGCCGCCGTCCCGCAGGCGACCGATCAGGAGCGGAGCGACATTCGTCACCTCATCAGCGCCGAGGACGGTGAAATCCTGGAAAACCTCAATTTCCGTTATCACATCATCATGCCGCCCGGCCAGGAGAGGGCGCGGAAGGTGATTATCCTCTTTCACGGCTTTAATGAAAAACAGTGGCACAAATACCTGCCGTGGGCGGCCGACATGGCGATGCGGACCGGACAGGCCGTCCTCCTGTTTCCGATGGCGTTCCACATGAACCGGGCGCCGGCGACCTGGACCGACATCCGCGCCATGAACCGGGTGTCGAAAATCCGCCGGCAGATTCATCCGGCCGTCATCGATTCAAGTCTGTCCAACGTCGCCATCAGTACCCGGCTCCATCATCTGCCGGAACGGTTCATCTGGTCCGGCCTCGAGTCGTACCACGACGTCATGGACCTGGTGGACGGCATCCGGGCCGGAACCCATCCGGCCATCGACGACGGCGCGGACATCAATTTCTTTTCCTACTCGGTCGGCGCCTTCTTCGGCCTTACCATCATGATGACGAACAAGGACGCGAACTTCTCCCGGTCCCGCTACGCCCTTTTCTGCGGCGGCCCGGTGTTCAACCGCCTGTCGCCGGTGTCCAAGTTCATCCTGGACAGCGAAGCCAGCGTCATTTTATATTCCTTCCTTGTCGAACACCTTGAAAGCCATATGCGGGACAACCCGGCCCTCGGCGACGTCCTGAACGGCAGCGTTCCCGAAGGCTGGAATTTCCGATCGCTACTCGGTTACCGGGACAACCTGAAATACCGCGAGGACAAGTTCCGCAATCTGGCCGGCCGGGTGTACGCCATTGGCCTCGAACAGGACGATGTCGTGCCGCCGTACGAAATCCACAACACGCTCCAGGGAAGCCGCGGCGACATCGGCATCGCCGTGGATGTTCTCGATTTTCCCTACATGTACCGGCACGAGGATCCGTTCCCGGTGGTCGACCGATTGGCGGACGAGGTCGACGCGGCGTTCAGGGATACGTTCGACCGGGTCGCCGGGTTTTTCGGTTCATAGAAAATGCGCTCATGCCGTCGTGGCGACGACGGGGTTTTGGTACACGAACGGATCCGGACGGAGGATTCGTGTCCGCAAAAACGGTTTCGGCGACAGTGCCGACGAGCGAACCGACGGAAAGACCGCTTTTACAATTAAGGAATCGAACATGCGAATTGAACTGGCGCAAATCGCCATCCGGGACGGCGTCAAGGAACCGAACCTGGAAAAAGTGCTCGACTGCATCGACAAGGCCGATACCGCCGGCGACACCGAACTGCTCGTTTTTCCGGAGTCGACGCTGTCCGGTTTCCCGTCGGCTGACAAGGTGGCGGGCGTGGCCGAACCGTGGGACGGACCGGGCATTTCGGCGGTGCGGGACGCGGCCAAACGGCGCGGCGTGGCGGTGGCCGTCGGCTATGCCGAGGCGGCGGACGGCGCTTTCTACAACACTTCCACCCTCATAGACAAGGACGGCGACGTCGTCCTCCAGTACCGGAAGACGCACCTGTGGCCGACGGACAAGGGCGTCGTCGCGGCCGGGAACCGTTTGCCGACGGCGATGTGGAAGAACCGCCGGGTCGGCCTCCTTATCTGCTACGACGTGGAATTTCCGGAAACGGCCCGCGCCCTGGCGAGGCAGGGGGCGGAACTCGTCATCGTCACCGACGGCAATATGGACCCGCTCGGCCCGGTGCACAGCCGGGCGCTGGCGGCGCGGGCGATGGAGAACCAGATATTCGTCGTTATGACGAACCGCTGCGGCACCGGCGCCGGCGGCCTGACGTTCCCGGGCGAGTCGATCCTTGTCGATCCGTTTGGAAACACGGTGGCGGTGGCGGGGAAGGACGAATGCGTCCTCACGGTCGATATAAACTGGTCTCTTCTCAACAAAAGCCGCGAGGAATACTACTACCTGAAGGATGCGCGGATTTCGTTGTCGCTTCGGGAAGACGACGGGTTTGTCGAAATCGAATAGGCGGCGTTATTATTATGACCGCCCGGCAGCGGCGCGGCGGCTGTCGCCGGAGTTCTGATGCCGCTCGCTGGCGCGCGCGGCGTCTTTTGCCTGCGCATGGTCGTGTGATGGTTTTTTCCTCCACCGGAACATGGAACGGTACGGCAAAGGTCGACGATGCAATTCAACAAGAATCAGGGCCACTTTCTTTCCGAAGTCATTACGGAATGGGAGAGGGACGGAACTGTCGACCCGGAAACAGCGACGACGCTTCGGAACAGCTTTTCCATCCGCCCGTTCGATTGGGCCAAACTAGCGATGTACTCGTTTTTCATCGCCGTGGTCTGCGTCGTCATCGCCCTGATTGTGCTGGTGGCGGACGATTTTCTTGTGGATTTGATTGAACGGTTCTATTCGGCTCCCGACAGCGCCCTGTGTCTCGGGTTCGGCGTTTTGGCCGCCGTGGTTTTCTACGCCGGTCTCAGGAAGCGGCGGAGCCATCCGGAAAACGTGTTCGGGAACGAATCCGTTCTCTTCGTCGCCGTCCTCTTCACCGCCCTGAGCGTCCGGTTTCTCGGGAACGTCCTTGACGACGGCAGCGGGCATTATTCCCTCCTGCTTCTCCTGGCTGCTCTTCTTTACGGGGTTGTCGGCGCCTGGTTCGAGTCCTGGCTGGTGTGGATTTTCTCGCTGGTGTCATTGGGGAGCTGGTACGCGACCGAGACAGGTTTTTTCACCGGCTGGCAGAGCCATTTTCTCGGCATGAATTATCCGCTTCGTTTCGTCGTATTCGGCGCGGTGCTGACCGGGGCAAGCCTTTTACTGCGCTCGCCGCCCCGGGCCGTGTTTCTCCGGCCGCCCACGTATGTCATGGGCCTTGTCTACTTTTTTACATCATTGTGGATAGTGTCGATAACCGGAAACTACGGCGATTGGGAAACATGGTCGCGGGTTCCGACGACGGCGTTGTGGTATTGGGGCGTCCTGTTGGGCGTGGCGTCTCTCGCCGCCATCGCCTACGGCCTGAAATACGAGGACGCCGCCTCGCGCGGCATCGGGCTCGCCTTCCTGTTTCTCAACCTGTACACGAGGTATTGCGAGTATTTCTGGAACCATATCCACAAGGCGGTGTTTTTCCTGATTCTGGCGCTCTCGTTCTGGCTGATCGGCAGGAAAGCCGAGAAGATCTGGAATATGGAATTTATGAAAAAGAACGCCTGTCCGTCCGGCGACGGGCGGACAGGATAAGTCCGTTTTCTCATTACGGCATTGTCTCCTCAATTAGTTTTACAGTCTTTTTCAAGCCGGCCAGCGTATCCATTGTATGGTCCTCGTGTTCGATACTGAGGACGCCGTCGTAGCCCGCCATTTTCAGGGTGATTAAAAATTCCCTCCACCAGCGTTCGTCGTGGCCGTAGCCCGGGATGGCGAAATTCCATGAGCGCTTGGCATATTCCAAAACGCTCTTGCCGTCGAGGAGCGTGTTCAGGCCGGCCGGCTTTTCTATACGGACGTCCTTGACGTGCACGTGGTAGATGGCGTCGCCGAGCTCTCGCGCGACCAGGAGCGGATCCGCGCCCATCCAGAACAGATGACTTGGGTCGAGGTTGAAGCCGACCGTTTCGTCCGTTTCATTCCGTAGTCTTCGGAAATTCTCTACGTCATGCATCAATTGGCAGCCGTGCGGCTCAAGGGCCAAACGGGTGACGCCGTGCCGATTCGCCACCTTGACAAGCTCTCGCCAGTACGGGATGGCAACCCGGTTCCATTGGTAGTCAAGGATTACCTGCGTCTCCGGCGGCCAGCTCGTCACCACCCAGTTAGGGAACTTGTCTTCCGGTCCCCCGCTGGGTAGGCCGGACATCATCACCACCGTCTTTATTCCAAAGAGTTCGGACAGGCGGAACGTTTTTCGCGTCACCGCGTCCTCGCGTTTTCCCCAGTCGCCGGGGGCGAGGGGATTGCCGGAGCAGTTGAAGGCGGAGACGGCTATGCCGAACTTTTCCAAAAGACTTTGCATTTCGCGGCGTTTTGACCCGTTCTCCAGCAGTTCGTCCAAGTTGACGTGCGGCGCCGCCGACCAGTTGCCGCAACCCAATTCCACCTCTTCGATGCCGAGGTCGGCACACACCTCCAGCAATTCCTCAAACGACCGGTCGCCGAGGCAATCCGATACCAGACCGACTTTCATCCGTCTTCTCCTTGTTTACTTTCCCCGTTTCAGATCACCTCGACCCAGGTATTGTTCGCCGCCGATTCGAGGACAGCGTCGATGACCATGTTCACCCGGCAGCCGAACCGGAAGTCGATGGGGTTTTTTGTTTGTTCGGCAGAGTGGCGGATGGCGTGGTACATCTCGATGGTTTTCAGATCGGCGTATCCGATTTCGATACCGGCACCGTTGAAGAAATGCGCGTACTCGCCTTGCCCCGGGGTAATGAGGACGGTCTTGAAACCACGCTCCAGCGGGCGGTCGTCGTGGCGGTAGATCTGCACCTCGTTCTGCCGTTCCTGGGTGAAAAGGATGCAGCCACGGGTCATCTGAATTTCGTAGGTCAGGGACATCTTCCGGCCGCAGGCCAGGCGGTTCGAAAATATCGTTCCGATGACGCCGTTTTGCCCCGAGTACATAAACTGGACGATATCATCGTTCTCAACTGGAAGCATGGTGGCCGGATCATTCGGATCCGGCCGTTCCGGCACGATGATCCGGGTCATGCCGCAGACCCGGTTGATGTCGCCGGTCAGGTACTGGGCAAGGCTGATGGTGTGCGACGCCAGGTCGCCGAGGGCGCCGGACGCCGAAGCGCTCTTAAGAAAACGCCAGGTGTGGAGGGTTTCGTCCTCGGCGTAGTAGTCCTGATCGTAACTTCCCCGGAAATTCACCACCCGCCCGAGTTCCCCAGAATCGATGACCGACTTCACGTAGGCCTGGATGGGATTTTGGGCGTAATTGAAACCGACAGAACTGATGACACCGGCCTTTTCGACGATGTTCGTGGCTTCGCGCGCTTCGGCAGCGTCGAGGGCGAGAGGTTTTTCGCAATGGACATCCTTCCCGGCCCGGGCGGCGGCGATGGCGATGGGGCAGTGGGAACTGTTCGGCGTCGTGATGTCGACAAGGTCCACATCCGGGCAGGCGACGACGTCCTGCCAATTGGTGGTCCAGCGTTTGAAACCGAAGATGCCGGCGGCGGCTTTGGCGGCGTCAGGATTGACGTCGGCGATAATTTCGAGACGCGGCGTCAGGTCCGGACCGAAAGTGGAGGCGATGCTTTGGTATGCTTTCGAATGGGTGGTACCCATGAAGCCGGCGCCGATGAGGCCGATTCCCACGGTGGTCATGATATTTCTCCTCGAGTTAATAAAATAATTGTAAATAAAGGCTTCGCAAGAAAATAAAAGACAAATCGCGGTCAGAATGAAATGATAAGTAGGTAGTCGGGTACCTTTTATATTATCACATAAAAAAGAAAAAGCAATATATAAAACTGATATAATTGCTGAAAAAGCACGAAATTAAAATATATAAATTACAACAAAAACTTGATTATCGAGTTTTATGAGGTATTCTACCACTAACCGGACAGCTAATCTTTTCTTCGCTCGAATCTACGCCAGACCTCCTCTATTGCCGCCCGTATGGCTGCTTTATCCTTGTTTATAAAAAGATATAATATTCATTATTCTGTGGGGGCGGACCCCCTTTCCATAAACCCTGAAAGGAGATCGTATGACCAGGAAGGCATTGGCGGTACTCATTGTGGGCGCCGCGGCGCTCTTTATCCAATCGGCCGCATGGAGTGGTGAGCCGGTAAAGGTCGCTGTGATTTGCAAGGCGATGGACAGCGAGTTCTGGAGCCAGGTAAAGGACGGCGCCGAAAAGGCCGCCGCCGATCTCGGGAATGTCGATCTGAGCGTCCTCGCTCCTGATCGGGAAATCAACGTTCAGCAGCAGGTGCAGATTGTCGAGGATTGCGTCGTCAAAAACGTCGACGTCATTTGCCTTGCACCCTGTGGGTCGAAGGAACTGATTCCGGCCATGGAAGCCGCCCTTGCCGCCGGCATCCAGGTTATCGTCTTCGACACTGACTCCCCGTGGGAGGACAAGGCCGCCTTCATCGGCACCAACGAAATTAAAGGTGGCGAAGAGGCGGGAAGATTCATCGCCGCCGCCCTGAACGGCAAGGGGAAGGTCGCCCTCATTGGCGGCGTCATGGGCCACCAAACCACCATCGACCGCCTTCAGGGTTGCAAAAACATTCTGGGACAGTACCCGGATATCAAGATCGTCTCCGAGCAGCCGGCCAATGCCGAACGGTCCCTTGCCATGACGGTTATGGAAAACATCCTCACTTCGAACCCCGACCTCGACGCCGTCTTCACCATTAACGCCGAGATGGCGATGGGTGCACTGGAAGCGGTCGAGGCCGACCGGTCCGATTGCAAAGTGGTCGGTTATTATCAGGAGAAGAGCGCCCTTCGGGCAATCAAGGACGGCCGCATGGCCGGGTTGGTGTATATGAGTCCCTACGGCATGGGCGAGCTGTGCGTCATCAATGCGGTGAAGCTGAAAAACGGCGAAGCCATTCCCCGGCGAATCGACACCCCCATGGGCTTCGTTTCCAGCGAGAACATTGACGAATGGTTGAAATAGCCGTACTAATGTCCCTGTACGAGCGTGTTGCTGCGATGCTTCACGACGCGTCAATGGCCGACGCGACGATGCACCCGTAGCGACACGCTCCGACGGAGCGGACCCCGGGACTGGACCGCCCCGCTTTCCGGACCAGGGGAGGGATAGGCGTGGTTCAGGCGGCCAATCGTCATATAAAACTGGGGAACAGGAAGCTTGTCCTGAACCTTTTTCGAAACAGCGGCCCCCTTGACGTTTCACGCCTCTCCGCCGCGACCAGCCTGAGCAAAATGACCATCCACAAGGTGGTCGATTACTATCTCGAACAGGGCGTTATTGAACCGGCGGGCAAGGGCGAAGCCTGGGGCGAGGTCGGGAAAAAGCCAAACCTTTTCCGCCTGAACGCGGGGTACCGGCATATCTTCAGCGCCCAGATGTTTGAGACGTCCCTGGTCGCCGCCGTCACCGATTTGAACGCGACGATTCTCCGGCAGAAACGGATCCCGTACCCAAAAGACACCGCGCTCGGCGATATTCTCGATCAAGCCCGCTTCGCCTTCGACGAAATGTGCCGGGACCTGAAGTCGGCTGCCAAAAATTTCGCCGCCGTCGTCCTCGGCACAAACGGTGTCACCGATTCGCAGGCGGGTGTCATCCTGACTTCACCCCACTTTTCCTCGTGGGGAAACATGGTGCCGGTGCTGGAACTATTGCGGGAGCGGTTCCCGCTTGGCATCCCGCTCCATGTCGACAACTGGATTCGCCACCAGGCCTATGCCGAAATGAAAATCGGCGCCGCCCGGAATCTGCGCCGCTTCATGGTCATCGGCACCGAACCGGACGGCATTTCGTCCGGACTGGTCTGGGACGGAAAACCGGTCCACGGCCGGAAGGGTCTGGCCGGTGAAATCGGCCATATGCAGGTTGATCTGAACACCGACGTCGTCTGCGCCTGCGGCGGTGTCGGCTGCCTCGAGCCGGCGGTGTCACTTATCCGCATGCAGGACAAGGCCCAATCGCTGGCGGACAAGTATCCGGATTCCATGCTTTTCTCCGGGACGCGGCCGGAAGCGGTGACCTATCAGAACATTTTCCGCTCCGCCGACGCCGGCGACGAACTGTCCCGCCGTCTCCTCGACGACGCGGCGCGGTTCATGGCCATGGCGGTCAATAACATCGTCCAGGTTTGCGATCCGGAACTCATCATCATCCAGGGCGAGTATGCCGGAGCCGGCGATTACTTTCTCCAACGCCTGAACGACCGTGTCCGCCGGATTTCCCTCGTGAACATGGACAAGGGCATCCACATAATCTATTCCCAACTGGGTCAGCAGGGCGTTATCGGCGCTGCGTACTATGCTGCGGATCAATTTTTCGCCCACATGGACTGAACCCGGTTTGCATTCATATCAAACCATGACACATCGCTTTCCCGTCGCGTCCACCGCCCGGGGATGCACTGCCGCGTAGCACGGATCCGCTCCATGGTTCGGATCGTCTTTGCCTACGCCGTCGACACGAGATACTGGAACTGCCCGAACGTCATCCATACTGGAAGCTGTTTTTCATGCAGTCGTCAGCCCGAGCCGTGGGAGGTCCGGCGCGCCCGGAGTCTTGCCACGGTCTGTGGGCGGACCGGGTCGCTGCGCCGATAACCGCCCGAACGACCCGCCACAGAACTGCATGGAACCAGTTTCTCCTATCCGGAGGAATCCTGAGAATGGATACACGAACATCTGAATTTCTTCGCCGTTTCGGCTCGCTCATTGGCCTGATGCTCCTCTGCACGCTTCTCGCCGTCAGCACCGACAATTTCATGAGCAGTAAGAACCTCATCAACGTCCTGCGTCAGTCCTCCATTACGGCACTGCTGGCGCTCGGGGTGCTCCTCCCCATCCTTACCGGCGGCACCGACCTGTCCGTCGGATCGATTCAGGGATTCACCATGTGCTTCATGGCCTATATGGTGGTCACGGTGCAGGTGAATTCCATCGTCGGCATTATCCTCACCCTCGTCCTCGGCCTCGCCATCGGCATGGTGAACGGCCTTCTCCTTACCAAGCTGAAGCTGCCGCATCCGTTCATTTCCACCCTCGGCATGCTGAATATCGCCCGGGGAATGGCGCTCATCATCACGGACGGCATGCCGATTTCCGGCCTCCCGTATGAGGTTCGCTGGCTCGGTTATGCGAACGTCGGGCCGATACCGGTGTCAGTTATCCTTGTCGCGGTGGTCTGCGTCGCCATGTACGTCATGTTGAACCACACGCCGTTCGGCCGGCACATCTACGCCATCGGCGGTTCGGCCGAAGCGGCCCGCCTCTCCGGCGTCAACGTCAATGCGGTAATGAACTGGGTCTTCGCCATAGCCGGATTTCTCTACGCCCTTGGCGGCATCGTCCTGGCGGGCCGGGTAAACTCGGGCTATCCACTGGCCGGGCAGGGCGCCGAACTGGACGCCATCGCCGGCGCGGTCATCGGCGGCGCATCCCTCTTCGGCGGCGAGGGAACGGTGATGGGCACCATCATCGGCGTCCTCATAATGGGCGTGCTCCGGAACGGCCTGAACCTCCGGAACGTTTCGGCGAACTGGCAAATGGCCATCATCGGCCTTGTGGTCATCCTGGCGGTGTGGGTGGACGTTCTTCGGCGTACGGCCGAATACAAGGCCGCCACCTCGAAGAAAGTGTGAGTCTCCGGAAGAACGTACGCCAGTCATGGATACGGCTTCGCGTTCGGAAGTCCGGCCGGCCTTCGGGCGGCGGACCGGTCCGAGCCAAGGCGTTTCCTCGTCATGAATGGAGCCATACATGTCATCCGCCAACGATGGAAAACTCCTCCTCAAGATGGAGAATATCACTAAACGCTTTCCCGGTACCATCGCCCTTAACCGGGTAAAGTTCGAACTGCGTCCGGGCGAGGTTCACGTCCTCCTTGGTGAAAACGGGGCCGGGAAGTCGACACTGATGAAAATTCTCGCCGGCGCCTACACCCGGGACGAAGGCGATGTCTGGATAAACGGCCAGCCGGTCGAACTCGGGAATCCTCTGAAAGCCCAGGCGGCCGGCGTCGCCATCATCTACCAGGAACTCACCCAGATTCCGCAGCTCTCCGCCGCCGAAAACATCTTCATCGGCCGGGAACCGCGGAAGGGATTGTTTGTCGACTGGGGACTCATCAACCGGGAGGCGCGGCGCCTTCTCGATCAGGTCGAGGCGACCTTCAGCGAAAAGACGGAGACGCGAAAACTGTCCGTCGCTCATCGTCAGATGGTGGAAATAGCCAAGGCCCTGTCCCTCAACGCCAACATCATCGTTATGGACGAACCGACCTCGTCCCTCACGCCTCATGAAGTCGAGGGTCTGTTCCGTGTCATTGAAAGCCTGAAGAAGCAGGGAAAGGGCATTGTCTTCATTTCCCACCACCTCGAGGAGGTGAAGGAAATCGGCGACCGGGCGACGGTGCTCCGGGACGGCTGCTATGTCGATACGATAGACGTCAAGGATCACAGTATCGACGACATGATTGAACTCATGGTCGGCCGCAGCCTGGTAACGAAATACCCAAAGGTCGAGGTAACGCCGGGCCCCGAGATATTCCGGTGCGAAGGGATGACCCGCTATGGCGCGGTGGACAATGTGTCGTTCTCTGTACGGCGCGGCGAAATTGTCGGCTTCGCCGGCCTGGTCGGCGCCGGACGGACAGAGCTGTGCCGCCTCATTTTCGGCGCCGACGAAAAGGACGCCGGAAAAATTTTCGTCGACGGAAAGGAGGTGAACATCGAATCGCCCCGGGACGCCATCCGGAACCGCATCGGTTTTCTGACGGAAAACCGCAAAGAGGAAGGCCTCGTCCTGCACATGTCCATTACCCGGAACATCTCCATGCCCATCCTCGAACAACTGAACCGAAGCCCGTTCAAGGTCGTCAAATTCATCGATCACCGCCGGGACGAGGAACTGGCCGAGGAGTATTACCATAAACTTGGCATCCGCGCCCCGAGCGTCAGGAAGAAATCCGGTGAACTCTCGGGCGGCAACCAACAGAAGGTGGTGTTCGCGAAATGGATAGCCACCAAATCCGAAGTCCTCATGATCGACGAGCCGACCCGGGGCATCGACGTCGGCGCCAAGGTGGAAATTTACAATCTCATCAACGAACTGTCGAAACAGGGCGTCGGCATTATCATGGTCTCGTCGGAACTCCCGGAAGTCCTCGGCATGGCGGACCGCATCCTCGTCATGTGTAACGGGTGCATCACCGGAGAACTGACCGATCGATCGCAGTTCAGCCAGGAGGAGGTCATGAAATACGCCACCATGTTTTCAAAAACGGCGGCCGGGACCGCCTGAACTCCGGACATTTTTGAACGGCGCGCCATCGCCTTGTCCCTCCCTTCCGGGAGGGATTTTTTTTTGCCATGCCGCCGTCAGGCAACTTTGCCGCAAAACGATAGTTTTTGGCGCAAAACGCCGGCCGCATTGGCTGCCGCCGGCGTGTACACTTCAAGAAGAGACGATTCGGTTCTTCCCGATGGCGCGGGGTTTTTTCATAAAATCTTCTCTCCTCCGCTCCTATCCTTTTTTCGCGTCGCCTTCCAAGAATCATCCGGCCGTGACGCATTTCGTCACACCGGCACCTGAACTCTTATGTACGTATCAGCCAAGGAGAACAATCATGAAAAGACTGTGCCTGATGTGTTCCGTCGCGGTGCTGTTTTGCCTGTGCGCGGTTCAGGCCGGGGAAAAGCGCTACAAGTTCGCCCTCGTCTGCAAGGCGATGGACAGCGAATTCTGGACCGACATGCGGAACGGCGCCACTGAGGCCGCCGCCCGACTCGGGAATGTCGACGTCGTCGTCCTCGCTCCCGACCGCGAGGTCAACGTCCAGCAGCAGGTCGCCATCGTCGACGACCTCATTGTCCAGAATGTCGACGGCATCGCCATCGCCCCCTGCGGCGCCAACGAACTCATCCCGGTCATGGAAGAAGCCAGGAACGCCGGCATTCCGGTCATCCTCGTCGACACCGACGCCGCCTGGGAAAACAAGCTCGCCTTCGCCGGCACCAACAACAGGAAGGGCGGCCGCCAGGCCGGCGAACGCATTGTCAACCTTCTCGGCGGCAAGGGCACCGTCGCCATTATCACCGGCATCATGGGCCACCAGACCCACATCGACCGCGTCGCCGGCGCCATGGAAGTATTCAGCCAATACCCGGGCATCAGGATTGTCGCCCAGCAGCCGGCCAATGGCGAGCGGTCCCTCGGCATGACGGTCATGGAAAACATCCTCACCGGGAATCCGGACCTCGACGCCCTCTTCAGCACCAACGCCACCATGGGCCTCGGTGCCTATGAAGCCGCCAAGGCGGTCGATGCAAAATGCATCATCGTCGGTTTCGACTCGGACAGCGAAATGCTTGGCCTTATCAAGGCCGGCGAAATCGACAGCCTCGTCGCCCAAGGCGCCTACGATATGGGCCACATCGGCATTGAAAGCCTGTACAAGCACCTCCAGGGCGAATCCATCCCGAAGCTCATCGACGTCCCGTCGGAACTGGTGACCAGGGAAAATGTCGACAAGCACCTGAAGAAATAATCCGCCCCGGCCGTCCGGCTCCGCGTCCCGTTCCATGCCGGACGGCCCATTTCTGCCGGAAAGGGCATAAAGAATGGACTCCCTCCGTATAGGCATCATCGGCGCTGGTCGCATCGGCAAGGTGCACGCCCACACCCTTCGGTCCACCCCGGGCGTCGAAATCGCCGCCGTCTCCGACATCGTCCCGGAATCGGCGACCGCGCTCGCCGCCAGCCATGCCATCCCAAAATCCACCGACGACTACCGGGAAATAATCGCCGACCCCGGCATCGACGCCGTTTTCGTCTGTTCCTCCACCGATACCCACGCCACAATTATTGAACAGGCCGCCAACGCCGGAAAACACATCTTCTGCGAAAAGCCTCTCGCCCTCGACCTCGATGATATCGACCAAGCCCTCGCGGCGGTGGACCGGAACGGCGTCCTCCTCCTTGTTGCCTTCAACCGCCGCTACGACGCCGGCTATCGGAAAATGCGGGAAGACATCCGGTCCGGCGCCGTCGGCCGTCCTGAACTCTGTCGACTTTCCACCCGCGATCCGGCACCGCCCCCCATCGGCTATATCAAAGTATCCGGCGGATTGTTCCTCGATATGATGATTCACGATTTCGACCTGTCCCGCTTCCTTCTGGACGACGAGCCGGAAGAGGTGTTCGCCTGGGGCGACTGCCTCGGCGACCCGGCAATAGGTGAAGCCGGCGACGTTGACACCGCCGTGGTGACCGTCCGCTTCCGCCGGGGGACCCTGTGCCAAATCGCCAACAGCCGCCGCGCCGCATACGGCCACGATCAGCGCGCCGAAGTTCACGGATCTGGCGGCATGGTGCTCAGTGAAAACCTCCTGGAAAACAACATCGTCACCGCCAACGCCGCCGGCTTCCACAGCGCTCCGGTCCTGAATTTCTTCATGGAACGGTACATGCCCGCCTATCGTGAGGAAGCCCGCGTCTTCGTCGACTGTGTCCTGAACCGGAAGCCCCCGCCGCCCGGCGCCGCCGACGGACGCGCTTCCGTGGTCATGGGG
>JAJQFC010000291.1 GCA_021201355.1 Planctomycetaceae bacterium
CCGTTTCCCCAGCTCCGGATTCGTCCCGGTTTGCCGTACCTGTTCCGGAAGCACCGGCCGATGGAACATTAACCGCCACCTCCACGGACTCCCCAAATCCGGTCCTGTCTCCGGCTCCGGCCCCGGGCAACCCGAACGTTGCAGCAAAAAGCGCCCCCGCTAAGAGCGCCGCCGCAGTGAACGCAGCCGCGCCAGGCGGTGACGTAGCGTCGCCGGCCTCAGCCGCTCCGGCCGTCTCGGCGACCGAAACCGCGACTTTGACCGGTATACCCAATCCGGCTGACGATCCGGTTAGCAGTTCGCCGTCCGCCGGACACAGCGGAACTGTTCCAGAACCGGCTTCCGCCGCCGCCACCGATAACGCCGCCACCGCCGCCGCTGTCGTCGGTAGTTCCGCCGACCAATCCGTCCTTGCGGGTTCGTCGTCGTCCAATCCCGCCGAGCCTGTCGCGTTCGATCCGGCCAAGCCCCTTGGCCCTCTTCGCGTCGCCAGCGTCACGACGCCGAAAAGCGTGTCGGTGGAATATGTCGGCGAGGGCACGTTGAGAATCACCTGCGTCACCCGGGACACCAACGGCAAGCCGGTCTCCAAGACCGTCGTGACGGAAAAGGTCCAGCCGGAAAACCTTCGGGCCGGCTATTACATCACTCATCCCGGCCTCCGCGGCCTGTTCATCAAGACCGCCGGCAAAGTGTCTCTGGAGGAAAGCCACGATCCCGCCGTTTCCGACCCGGTCGACCTGACGGAGCAGTCCCTTCTCCCGCTGGAAGGCGGGACCAACGCCGCCACCCATCCCCACGCGGCCCGCCGGGACGAACTCCATTCCTTCGCGGGCGGCGTTCCCGTCGCCGGCGAAGACGACGCCGTCTACGCCATCCAGTCGCTGGAGATGGACAAGATCGGCCGCGTCACCTTCGGCGGCAAGGACTATTCCCTGGCCGACGTCAAACTCGGCGGCGCCGCCGACCTGGCCGGAAACAGCCTTCTGACCCTTCAGATTCTCGCCGAAGCGACAGACGACATCGCCGCTCTCCGGGACCGTCTCGGCGCCTTCAAAGCGAACATGCTCGAGCACAATATCCGGAGCCTCGACGTCGCCATAGAAAACATCGCCGTCACCGAGCACGCCATCCACGACAGCCGCACCGCCGAGGAATGGGTCAGCTTCACCCGCGGCATGATGCTTGATCAGTCCGGCACCTCCATCCTCGCCCAGGCGAACCAGAAGAGCCAGAACGTGATCTCCCTGCTGCAATAAAAGTCGTCCGCGGCGGGATTGTTCGACAATAACCAGACAATATGCAACGACGCCCGCACCATTGTGCAGGCGTCGTTTTTATGAAAAACGGAATAGCGGTTATAAAGGATCGGTGATCAGGTAACAACGACCAACAGAATAGCGGTTCGAGAGGATCGGTAATCAGGCACCGGCCGACCGACTGTCGATCAAATACCGCTACAGCAGGAGAAAATGTGGGTTAATAAATCCGCGCCTTCTTCAACATCTCCACCTTGTCCTTGTACGCTTCCTTCCCCTTTTCGCTCTTCGTCACTTCGGCGCAGCCGACGTGCCACCAACTGTCGTAATCGTGGGTCATGCTCTTCGGCAGAACCTTCGTGTCGATGAGGACGGGCCGCGTCTCCTTCAGGCTGTCCTTCAGCGCCGCCTCGAATTCTTCCAGCGTCTTTGCCGTATAGGTCTTGTACCCGTATCCTTCCGCCACCTTGGCGAAGTCGATGGTCATGAGGTCGCCGTCCAGCTTGCCGGATTTCGGATTCCGCTTCCGGAATTCGGTGGCGAGGGAACCGATGCCTTTACCCATCTGCAGATTGTTGATGCAGCCGAAGCCGGAGTTGTCGAACAGCATGACGTTGATTTTGACCCCTTCCTGCACCGCCGTCACCATTTCGGAATGGAGCATGAGGAATGAGCCGTCGCCGCACATGGCGTAGACTTCCCGGTCCGGACAGGCCAATTTCGACCCGAGGGTGCCGGCGATTTCGTACCCCATGCAGGAATAGCCGTATTCCATGTTGTACGTGTCCCGGACGTCCGTCTCCCACATCCGCTGCAGGTCGCCCGGCAGGGCGCCGGCGGCGCCGACGATGATGGCGTCGGCCGGGATGATTTTCCGCATCGACACCAAGGCGGCCGTTTCCGTCAGGGTCGTGCCGGTAAGTTTGTGGAACTCCTCCACCGTCCGGGGGTCCCGGTCTTCCACTTCCGGCTGGTAGCCGGGGCCGTACTGGATTTTCCCGAGTCGGTCCATTTCTTTGGCCCAGCCGGCCTTCGCGTCGGCGATTTCACCGGCGAAGGCGGTCTTGTATTCCCCGAGGGCGGCGTCGAGTTTGGCCAGGGTCGCCTTGGCGTCGCCGACCATGCGGACGGCGTCCATCTTTTCGGCATGGAACGGGTGGACGTTTATGGTGACGAATTTGACGTCCGGATTCGCATAGATGGTCTTGGATGCGGTCGTAAAATCGGAAAAACGGGTGCCGACGCCGATGATCACGTCCGCCATGGCGGCGATGGCGTTTGCCGCCGAGT
Source organism: Planctomycetaceae bacterium (assembly GCA_021201355.1). Taxonomy (GTDB): domain Bacteria; phylum Planctomycetota; class SZUA-567; order SZUA-567; family SZUA-567; genus JAJBSZ01. The sequence goes on from JAJQFC010000291.1 coordinate 2,550, forward strand.
TCCCGGTGGTGCCGACGCCGCCGAGGTTCAGCGGATGGCTGGTCCGGATGGCCGACTTCCCCGCCTGGCTTTCGCCCATCGGGATGTTATGTTTTTCGCAGAACGCCGCCAGTTCCTGCCCGGCTTCGGAATAGCGGACGCCGCCGCCAATCACCACCATCGGGTGTTTCGCCGCCCTGATGACCTTGACCGCGTCGGCGATTTCCTCGTCGACCGCCGCCGGCCGGGTGATGCGGTGGACCCGTTTCTTGAAGAAATAGTCCGGGAAGTCCCATGCCTCGCCCTGGACGTCCTGCGGCATGGCGACGCAGACCGCGCCGGTCTGGGCCGGGTCGGTGAGGACGCGCATGGCGTTAATGAGGGCGGTCATGAGTTGTTCCGGCCGGCTGACCCGGTCCCAGTAGCGGCAGACCGCCCGGAAGGCGTCGTTCGTGGTGACGGTGAGGTTGGTCGGCTGTTCGACCTGCTGGAGGACGGGGTCCGGCTGCCGGGTGGCGAAGGTGTCGCCGGGGAAGAGAAGGAGGGGAACGTTAATCACCGTGGCGAGGCCGGCGGCGGTGACCATGTTGGCGGCGCCGGGTCCGATGGAAGAGACGCAGGCGATGATTTTCCGCCGGTTGTTCTGTTTGGCGAACGAGGTGGCGACATGCGCCATGCCCTGTTCGTTTTTCCCCATAAAGACCTTGAGTTGTCCCGGGTCTTCGTCCAGGGCCTGGCCGATCCCGACGACGCAGCCGTGACCGAAGACGGTGAACACGCCTTCGACAAATTTCGTCTCCACGCCATCGAACGACACATACTGGTTGTCGAGGAACTTGACCAAGGCCTGGCTGGTGGTCATACGGGTGGTTGCCATTGCGTATTCTCCGTTGCTGTGACCCGGCAGTGCCGGCGTCGGGTTCCGTGGATGCGCCGGCGCACCAAAACGCCTGGCGGAACGGTTACAATAAAAAATGTATAAACAGGTTTTTTCAGAAAAACAGTCGCCTGATCTTCGCCATAACCTGTTATATAATAGTATAAACACAGACAACTGGCAAAATCCGGGCCTCAACCGCCTTTTGGTATGGACGATCGATTCTCAATTCATTTTACCAACTTCCCGGCATTAGTCAAGTGGAGAAGGCAAATATAAAAATTTTGATATGTTCCCGAGTGTCGCCGACACCCGTCTGGCGTCCGTATTTTACCGCCGGGTGTGAATGAATGACGTTCCGGCGATAGTTCGTTAGGAGTTTATTGTAATTATGGCTCTTTTCATTTAACTTCTTGACATTCCTTTTGGATACGGGTATATTTACTCTATTGTTCCACATCGCCAACCATCAGCCCGGGAGCTGAACCCATGCAAACGAAAAAATCGAGCCGCAGTTCCTTGAAAACCCTTAAATACCACAACCGCCACGCGGTTCTGCAATATATCCGCCGCCACGAAAACGCCTCTGTCGCGGAAATCGCCAAACACACCAGCCTCAGTAAAATGACGGTCCATGACATCATCGAGCACTACCTGCAGATCGGCATTATCCAGGAGGCCGGCAAGGGCAGTTCCACTGACGAGGGCGGCAAAAAGCCGAAGCTTTTCGCCTTCAATCCGGAGTACCGCTACATCTTCAGCGTCCGCATTGTCGAACAGTCCCTGTCCGCCGCCCTGACCAACCTGAACGGCGACGTTTCGGCCAGCCACACCGCCTTCCACGGCCAGGACACCAGCCTCGACGACATCATCCGGATAATCCGGGAATCGTTCGTCACACTGACAAAACGCCGGAAGGTGGCGCCGGAAGACTGTCTCGGCGCCGCCGTCGGTTGCCACGGCATTATCGACGTCGACCGCGGCGTCTGCATCATATCGCCGCATTTCGTTTCGTGGGGCAGCGACGTCCCGGTCCGCGACCTCGTCAGTTCGTTTCTGCCGGACGGCATTCCCGTCCTTGTCGACAACTGGATGCGCTACCACGCCTACGGCGAACTCAAAACCCGTCGCGACGGCGTCGACCGCTTTTTCCTTATCGGCACCGAATACGACGGCCTGGCCGGCGGCATGGTCACGGACGGCGAGCTGTACCGGGGCGACCTCTGCCTGTCCGGCGAGATCGGCCACATGGTCGTCGACCCGGACAGCACCACCGTCTGCGCCTGCGGCGGCAAGGGCTGCCTCGAGGTGGCGGTGTCGCCGCGCCATCTGGAAGAACGGGCGCTGGCCCTCCGGGATATCTTCCCGGACTCCGTCCTCTTCGTCGGCAAGGAGGACCGCCCGCCGACCTTCGACACCATCCTCGCCGCGTCGAACAACGGCGACAAACTGGCCTGTTCCCTGGTCGACAGCGCTGTCCGGCATTTCGCCATCGCCATAAACAACCTTGTCTATGCCTGCGATCCGGGGCTTATTATCATTCAGGGCGAATACGCCAAGGCCGGCCCGTATTTTCTGAACAACCTCCGGGAAATGGTCAGCACCCTGACTCTTCTCCGCATGCGGAAATCCATCCATATCGAGTACTTGAACCTGGACGACGAATACAGCCTCATCGGCGGGGCCTGTTACCTGGCTGATCGCTTTTTCGAAGACGTGAACGGCGCGTGAAGCGCTGCGGCATGTTTACTCAAAAAAGTGACGGCCTGTAACGAACCGGTCATGCCGGACGGCAACGCGGTCGTTATATGCCGGCGACCGGCAGTCACTCAATCCTTGGCCCGGCCGACGCTCCACCAGGCGAGGGCGAACGCCGCCGCGCCCGCGACCGCCAGGATGCAGTAATGGACGGGCGAGACGTCCTGTCCGAAGGCACTCTGGCGGATGGCCTGCGAGGCATGGCTGAGGGGCAGAATCTGGAGGACGGCCCCGGCCCATTCGGGCAGGCTGTCCAGCGGGAAAAACGTGCCGCCGAGAAACGCCATCGGCGTAATGACGAAGTTACTGAGAAGCGCCTGATCGGCGTGGGACGTAATAATCATCGCCAGCGCCACCGCCAGGGCGGAAAAGACAAATCCGTTCAACCCTACCGCGAGCCACAACCCGATTCCAGCCTGGATGCGGACCCCGAACGCCAAACCGATGCCCCCGATAACCGCCACAGCCAGGAGAACACGGGTCAGCCCGGAACAAACCTCCCCGAGGACATAGGCCGCGCGGCTGGCGGGCGAGGACTGGATCTCCTCGAATATCCGCGAATAAAACCGCGAAATATTGATTTCCCCGGCGATAGCGAAGGCCTGGGTCATGCTGGCCATGGCGATGAGGCCGGGGAGAAGGAAGTCGATATACCGGTGGCCGTCCACCCGAATCGACCCGCCGAGGGCCAGGCCGAAAGTCAGCATGTAGAGGAGGGGAGACACGGCCATGCCGGCGAGGATGCGTTTCAGGCGGCGCCGGAGTAATACCATTTCCCGCCAGTAGACGGCGATAAACGACCCCATCAGCCGACCCTCCGGCCGGTGAGGGCAAGGAAGGCGTCTTCCAGGTTGACGCGGCGGACGGTGAAGGCGGCGTCGCTGGCGGCGATGTGGCGGTTCGCCTCGTCCCGGTTTGGGAAATAGGCCGTCTCCAAATCCGTTTCGCCGACCCGGTCCACGGCCCAGAGGCCGACCTGGCTGATAAGGTCCTCCGGCGTTCCTTCCCTGACCAGACGGCCCCGGTCGAGGAATCCGACCCGGTCGGAGAGGAATTCGGCCTCCTCGATATAATGGGTCGTCAGGAAGACGGTGATGCCGTCCTGGCGGACCTTTTTAATCAGGTTCCAGATGCGGCGGCGGATGGCCGGATCGAGACCGGCCGTCGGCTCGTCCAGGAACAGGATGCGCGGCTGGTGGAGGAGGGCGCGGGCGATCATGAGACGCCGCTTCATCCCGCCGGACAGGGTTTTTACCCGGCTGTCGGCCCGGTCGGCCAGTTCGACATAGTCGAGGAGGAGGGCGGATCGTTCCCGGCGAAGCGCCGCCGGCATGGAAAACAGCCGGCCGTGGAATTCCAGGTTTTCCCGCACCGTCAATTCGCCGTCCAGGTTATTGGACTGGCCGGCCAGGCCGCAGAGGCGGCGGAGTTCCGGCCGGTCCCGGAGAATGTCCGAACCGGCGATGCGGGCCTGCCCGGAGGTCGGCCGGGTCAGGCCGTTGACGATGCGGATGGTGGTGGTCTTGCCGGCGCCGTTCGGGCCGAGAAAAGCGTAGAGGCAGCCTTCCGGCACGGCGAGGTCGAGCCGGTCGAGGGCGCGGGTATCGCCGTAGACCTTTACCAGGTTTTCCAGTTCGAGTATCATGTCGGCCGTTTCTTCCTCGTGTACGCGCGGGCGTCAGGATTATAGCGTTCAGGGACGGCGGGTCGATGCGAAAAAAAGCCAAGCGGACGCCGGACCGGTTCGCCCCGAACAATCCGACAAGGAGCCAACCATTTCTCTCAGTGGCCGCAGCCGCCTTTCGCCCCGGGCGACGGGGGCGCTGTTTTTCATCCTTCTCTGCCTTCTGGCCGGTGCGTCGCTGGTCCACGGCGAACTGTCGTTTTCCCTCGGGGAAGTCGGGGAAATCCTCTACGGCGCCGCGACCGGCCGGGGCGACGCCGATCTCGCCCGGACCATGATAATCTGCGAAATCCGCCTGCCGCGTATCGTCACCGCCCTCGTCGCCGGGGCGGCCCTCGGGCTGTCCGGAGCGATTTTCCAGGGCCTTCTCCTGAACCCGCTGGCCGACCCGTACACCCTTGGCGTGTCGTCCGGCGCCGCATTGGGCGCGGCCCTCGTCATTACGGCGCCGCTCGTCGTTCCGTCCGCCATCTTTCATGGCAGCCCGTGGGCGCTGACGGCGGGGGCGTTTGTTATGTCCCTCGCCACATTGGCCGCCGTGGTGGCGCTGGCCCGGGACCGGCAGGGTCATCTGGCGCCGACCAGCCTCATCCTCGCCGGGGTTATCCTCTCCGCCATCATGTCGGCGGCCATTTCCTTTGTAAAGTATCTGGCGGGCGATCAGGTGGTGTCCATCGTGTTCTGGCTCCTCGGCAGTTTTCAGGCCCGGACATGGTCCGACGCCCTTGTCGTCACCCTGTTTTTCCTTCCCGCCCTGGCGGCGGCATTGTGGGCTGCGGTGGACCTGAACATCATGACCCTTGGCGTCCGGTCGGCTGAGACGATGGGCGTCAATACCCGCCGGGTCCGATTCATTCTCCTTCTCGCCGCCAGCCTAGCGGCGGCGGCGGCGGTGTCGGTGGCGGGGATTATCGGGTTTGTCGGCCTTATTGTCCCGCATGTCATGCGCCTCCTGGCCGGACCGGATCACCGGTCGCTCCTCCCGTTGTCCGCCCTCGGCGGCGCCGTCCTCCTGCTTGGCGCCGACACCCTTGTCAGGACCGTCCTGCCGGGTGAAATCCCGGTCGGCGTCCTCACGGCGCTCCTGGCCGGCCCGGCCTTCCTCGCCATTTTCCGCCGGCGCATGGGGAGGCTCCTCGATGAGTGACGGCCTGACGGACGGCCCGGTAATTGAAGCCCGGAACATCGACTTTTTCCACGGTCGCCAGCAGGTTCTCCGTGACGTCGACCTGACCATGCGGCCGGGACGCCATTACATCATCGCCGGCCCGAACGGTGCGGGGAAAAGCACCCTGATGGACATCCTTGCCGGCCTGAAAACGCCGGCCCGGGGCGCGGTGACGCTGGCCAACCGTCCGCTTGCCGCTTACGGCGCGGTCGCGTTGGCGCGACTGGTCGCCTTTGCGCCGCAGGAGGCGCGGTTCAACTTTCCCTTCACCATCCGGGAAGTGGTCGCCATGGGCCGCCGTCCGTACCTCGGCCGCTGGGGCCGTCTGAACGACGACGACCATGCGGCGGTGTCAAATGCCATCGCCAGCCTTCATCTGGAAGCCATCGCAGACAAGCCGGTGACGGCCCTGTCCGGCGGCGAGCGGCGGCGAACGGTGGTGGCCCGGGCGCTTGCCCAGGACACGCCCGTCCTCCTCCTCGACGAACCGAGCGCCGGCCTCGACATCGCCCAGGCCCTGTCCCTGATGTCGCTCGCGCGCTCGCTGGCCGAAGCGGGGCGCCTCGTGGCGACGGTAAGCCACGACCTGTCCCTCGCCGCCGTGTACGGCCACGAAATGGTGTTCCTGAAGGACGGCGTCGTCCACGCCGCCGGACCGGTGGCGGAGGTGTTCACGGAACCGGTACTCGAGGGAATCTACGAAACGCCCGCCCGGGTGCGGATGGACGACTTCGCCGGCGGCCTGGCGGCGAGTTTTTCTTGTCCTGAATAAAACACGTCTTGACAACGTTTCCTGTTTACGTAGAGTTGCCTCGGTGTAAGGAAGTTTCCAGTTCAACGGTGCGCGATGCGCTGGGATCGGGCTCATGTTTTTACGAGAATCCGGTTCGCAACGGGAAGACGGTGTAAATCCGTCGCGGAGCCGCCGCTGTAACCGGGGAGCGCCAATCCATCCGACTTTCGAGTCGACCACTGTCCGGCCGCATTTGCTCTGTGAAAATGCCCGCCCGGACGGGAAGGGGGATTGTCCGCGACGATCCGGAAGCCAGAAGACCTGCCGCTGAACTGCCGACCGTAAAACAGCGTGTTCCCGTCCCGGCGGATGGACGGGTGGCGGCGCAGCCATTGTGCCCCGGCGATCGGAAGACATGTTGATTGGCCCGGTTTTTGCAATGGGCCTGAAAAGACGCAAAAATACGGCATTGCGGCTTCGTCGCCTTTCGGCGGCGGAGCCGTATTTTTTTGGCGACCGCCCGCCGTGGCGCGTCGGTACATGAAGCGATGGACCGGTCGTCGGTTGTCGTTTTCCAGGCCGATTCGCCGTGGTTCTTCGGCCACAGCCGGCCCCGCCGTGGGGCCGGGTAGTGAAAGAGGTTTTCTCTCCGTAGGAAAGGGTGAATCGCATGACCGCGAAATTGATTTTCGGAGCTTTATGCATGGCGGCATTTCTCGCCGGCGTCCTACAGGTGAACGGCTCTGACGGGGACGGGCCGAAACCGGCCATCGTCCTCGCCGCCTTCGGCACCACCGAAGTCGGTGCGGTCGATTCCATCCTGAACATCAAGCGCCGCGTCCAGGCCGCCTTCCCGGGCTACGACGTCCACCTCGCCTTCACGTCGAACATCATCCGGGGCATCTGGCGTGAACGGGCGAACGACGCCGATTTCCAGCGGGCCAATCCCGGCATCCCGGCCGAAATCTACTGCGTCCGCTCCGCCATGGCCACCCTCGGCCTCCTCCAGGATACCGGCCGCCGGCCAATTCTCGTCCAGTCCCTCCATGTCACGGACGGCGAGGAATACACCGATCTGGAAAATCTTGTCAACACCCTGGCGAACTACGACACCATGAAGCCGCGCCTGAAACCGTTCCCCCGGATCGGCATCGGCCAGCCCGCCCTCGGCCTCGAAGACGGCGGCGAAGCAAACCTGAACCGCGCCGCCGCCGCCCTCGAACCACTCTGGCGGGAGGCGCAGGCCAGGGGCGCCGCCCTCGTTCTCATGGCCCACGGGAACGAGCACCTTAACCAGAACGTCTTTGCCAAGCTGGAATCGGTCCTTCGCCACAAGTTCGGCAACACCGTCTACATCGGCACCGTCGAGGCCGAACCGCTTGGCGAGGACGTCGTCCGGGCGGTCCGGGCCACGCCGAACGCGCCGAAGAAAGTTCTTCTCGCGCCCCTCATGGTCGTCGCGGGCGATCACGCCGTCAACGACATGGCGGGCGAGGACGACGACAGTTGGCTGAACCTGTTCCAGGCCGCCGGCTTCGACGTCGAGACGCACCTCGTCGGCCTCGGATCGAACGACTCGTGGGCCGACATCTATGTCGAACACCTGAAGGAACTGGAACAGCAGGTCATGGCCCGGGCCGGGCAGGACGCGGCCGAGTGAAAACGTCCTTCGTGGTTTTAGTTTGCGTCGTTGTTGTATGCGCCCTCCCGGCGGACGCCCGCGACGTTGCGGGCGTCCGTCCGCGCCTTATCAGCCTCTACGCCGCCCATACGGAGGTTCTCCTTCGCCTCGGCGCCCGGGACAACCTGGTCGGCGTCTCCCGTCAGGAAACCTACGCCGGACCGGAAACAGACGGCTGGTCGGCGCCGGCCTTCACCGTCCGGGATGATATCGAACGATTCCTCGCCGCCAAACCGGACATCGTCCTTCTCCGTCCGCAGCACGCCGCCGGTGCCGGCCACCTGGTGGCGGCGTTGGAACGGTCCGGCATCCGGGTCGTCCCGCTTCAGGTGACGCGGGCCGGGGAGTTGTACGACTACTGGCGGACCCTGGCCGGACTGGTCGGCCGGGAACGGGAATGCGAGGACATGATTCGCCGCTTTCGGGACGAGGTCGACCGCTACGCGGCGGCGGCCCGGGAATTCCCGGACCGGCCAGGGGTGTTTCTTGAGGCGATCCACCGGGAAATAAAGACCTTCACCCCGGATTCCCTGCCGGTGTGGGTGGTCGAGACGGCCGGAGGCCGGAACGTTCCCGCCGATGCCGAACCGGCCAGCCCCGGCGTCGTTATCGCGGACTATGGGCCGGAGCGGCTCCTTGCCGTGGCGTCGGAAATCGACCTGTTCCTCTCCCAGGACGGCGCCATGAACCGGGCCGGCCTCGATGTTCTCACGGCCCGTCCGCTGTACCGGACCATCCCCGCCTTTTCGACCGGGCAGGTCTATAAGATCCCGGAAGCCGTCCTTTCCCGCCCGACGCCGAGCCTTCTCGAAGGCATCCGGCTGGTGGCCGGGTTGACCGGCCTGGCGGAACGCCTGGCTTCACGTGAATGACAGCGTCTTGCAATTGCCGCGTCGAACGGTAAGCTTGACACGTGGATTCCGCGACGGGGGGGCATGGGGAATCCGACGCCGATTCTCACGCACCCACGGGCGGGGGACCCGCCTTTACGATACGGCATGCACATTCTACTCGACATCTTTTCGACCCTTGCCACCGAGCACTCGCCGACCCTCTTGGCTTCGGTGCTGCTCCTCGCCATGTCGGCGATGCTGTCGAGCTGCGAGACCGCGCTGTTTTCCCTGAGCGCTCCCGATCTCAACCGCATCCGCGCCAGCCACCACCGGTTCGACAAGGTCATCCTCTCCCTGCATGACGTCCTGAAATCGCTTCTTCCCACCATTCTCTTTTGCAACATGGCGGTAAATGTCCTGATTTACGCCTTTGCCGCCGCCGTCGCCACCGACCTCGGCAGCCGGTACGGTACCGGGACGGCGTTCATCTACAACCTGGTGACGCTGTTCCTTGTGGTGTTTTTTGGCGAGGTGTTCCCGAAACAGCTGGCCATCGCCTCCAGCCTCACCATCGCCCGCCTCACCGCTTTCCCCGTATGGTTCATCTACCGCGCCCTCGGAAAGCCGATGCGCGTCCTGAACGCCGTCGTCACCGCCCTCGAACGCATTTTCGTCACGCACCGGAACGATCCCCGGGGCGTCCGGGAGGAGGAACTCCGCCTTCTCATCGAACTGAGCCGGAACGACGGCGCCATTTCGGAAGGCGAATACACGATGATCGACGGCATTGTCGATCTCCCGTCCGTCCGCATCAGGGACATCATGATCCACCGGGTCGACGCCTCCATCCTTCCGGCCGAATCGAGCCTCGCCATCGCCCTCTCGGAAGCGCGGCGGAGCGGCCACTGCAAGATGCCTGTCCACTCGGCGGCGAAGGACGATCTAGCCGGCTGGGTCGACGTCCGGGACATCTTTTCCGACCGGAAAACCGACGTCGAACTGGCCGAGGAGACGGCGGAATCGTACCTCAGGGAATTCCGTTATTTATCCTAACACGACCGCTGCGACCAGGTGCTGGAACGGGTCAAGGGCGGCGGGTCGGACATCTTCGCCGTCGTCGACGAGCGCGGAGTGGTGGTCGGATTCTTCACCCTCCAGGACATTATGGACGAAGTTCTCGGTTCCTTCGGCGAACACGGGGCGCCGCCGCCGCTTGAAATCCGCGAAGCCGACGGCGGCTACGTCATTTCCGGCCGGTTGAGCGTGCGCGAATGGCGGGACGTCTTCGACGTGTCGTCGGCGGTGCCGAAAAGTGCCACCGTCGGCGGCCTGATCGTCTCCCTTCTCGGACGCGTTCCCCGGGTCGGGGATCGGGTGTCTCTTGAAAACATGGAGATGACGGTCCTGTCCACCTGGCACAACCAGGTGCGGGAGGTGGGGCTGCGGCTCGTCTCGCCGGAAAGCAAGGAAAAGGCCGACAAGAAGGTATCGGCCCGGATGTTCAGATGACGCTCTCCCGTGATGAAGGTTTCAGTGGAATGTCTCCGGCGGAAAGGAGGAAAGGGCGGTGTTGACCATTTTGAACCTGTTCGGCGTTCTGGCGTCGCTTCTCCTCAGCTTCATTTCTTCCGGGATGGAGACGGCCCTCTACCGGGTGAGCCGGGTGCGCCTTCGCGTCCGGTCGGAGGCGGGCGACCGCCGGTCCGGCCTTGTCCTCCGCGTCCTCGCCCGCCTCGACGCCATGGTGACGACCATTCTCATAAGTAACAACATCGCCGCCTACACCGGCACCCTTTTTCTTTCGGCCCAGTTCCTCCAGTGGCGGGTGCCGCATACGGAGTTGATTACGACGACGGTCATAACGCCATTGTTCTTTGTCCTTACGGAATCGCTGCCGAAACAGATTGCCTACACAAACGCCGAACGCTTTACCGGCGAACTGGTGCGGGTGTTTTCCGTCTTCCGTGTCATTTTCGCCCCGGCGGTGGCGGTCCTGAACCTGGCGTCGTCGGTGCTCCGGCGGTTGTTCGGCGCCCGCGGCCAGGTGCCGCTGGCCGGCGGCGAACGGTCGCTTCTTCTCGAACATTTCAGCGCCGGCGTGGCGGAAAAGGTGCTGACGGCGGAACAGAACAAGATGGCGGCCCGGGTTATGGAAATGGAGGGTATAAGCGCCGGCGACAGTATGGTGCCGCTCCACAAGCTCCTCCTTCTTCCCCAGGGCGTGAGCCGGAGGCGGGCCATCGCCGAGATGAACCGCCGCCGTCGCGGCCTCGCCGTCCTCACCGATCCGGCCGGACGGCCGACCACCGGCATTGTCACCATGACCGGGTTTCTTATGAATCCGGGAGAGGAAAAGGAACCGATAGCGCCGGTGGCGGAATACCTCGCGACCATTTCGGCGGACAAGACCCTTCCGGACGTCCTGAACCTGTTCCGCCGCCACCATGCCAGGAACGCCCTCGTCACCAAGGGAAACAGGATTGTCGGCCTTATCACCACCCGAAGCGTCCTGAACCGGATCGCCGGCCAGCTTTGATATCGCTGCGTGCCCGAAGCATTTCTCAAAATTTACTAAGAATATTCACCACAGACGCGTGAACGCGGCTAGGATTCGTGTCGTCACGGTTCGGCCGAACCAAACGCGTCATGGTGCACCAAAACAGTCCTTTCGAGGCCGGACGGCATGGTATGCATGCCGGCCGGAGCCCGAAGGGCACTAAAACCCCGGGTACGGTATGCAGCTAGCCGGTCTTTTGTTCGGGCCGGCGGTGAGTGGTGAGTGCATACCGTGACCCTTTGCCGTGAGTGCCCGTTTACTTTGTGCGGCTTACCTTCCGAACGAGTCGCGGACGTTCCCTGCCGCGTCGAAATCGGGAGGTGGTGAGCGGTGAGCGCACCGAGTGTATTCGGGCCCGGCACCCGCCCTTCGGGCTCCGGAGCCGTCCGGCTTCGTTTTCCAAAAGCCTCCGTTCCCCGGGACACGCCGGTCGGAACGGCGTTACGGCGTTTCCCCCGTTCGTCCCGACGAAAGCGGGTACCGCCGTAGACGTCGTGAAAAACCGCGTCCGCCACCACCGAATCGCGTGGGCGCAGAAACCCCGACTATCGGCTCCCGTTGCCTGCCGTTTCCGTCCCGCCCACGCCGAAATAGCGCTTCCGGTACGCGAAGAGAAGCGCCAGCGCCACGACGAGCGCCAGAAATTCCGCCATAACCGGAGCCAGCCAGACGCCTGTCAATCCCCACAGCCGGGGGAGAGTCAGTAGAAACGCTCCGAGAAGGACGAACGCCCTGAGGAACGAAAGAATGGCGGACACCGTGCCGTTCGACAGCGCGGTGAACGTCGCCGAGGTCAGGATGGGAACGCCGGTGAAGAGGATACTGTAGGCGTAGATGCCGAAGCCGTCCACCGCCAGGCGATAGACCTCGGTGCCGGGCGGGGTGAAAATGGCGGTGAACAGCGGCGCCCCGGCCAGGCACGCCGCCGTCGCGCCGACGGAAATGGCGGCGATGTACGCCAGGCACATCCTGAGGAGGCGGCGTAGTTCGCCCGTGTTCCCGGCTCCGAACTGGTAACTGAGTATCGGCGCCACGCCGGTGGAAAAACCGAGGAGAAGCGTTATGAGAAAGAACTGCGTATAGATGATGATGGATATGGCCGCCACGCCGTCCTCGCCCGCCAGGCGCATCAGGGTGATGTTATAGAGAAACGTCGTGACGCTGATGGAGACCTCGACAATCATTTCCGAAGCGCCGTTGTAGCAGGTTTGGACAAACTCCCGGAGCCGCATTCGCGGCCGGGCGAAATGAAGCGGCCCGTTCCGGCGGGAAAAAAGGACGAGGCCGGTGACGGTCGATATGGAGTAGCCTATCCCGGTGGCGACGGCGGCGCCGCCAATCCCCATACCGAATTCCACAATAAACAGGTAGTCGAGGACGACGTTGGCGCAGCCGGCGGCGAAGATGACGGCAAGGCCGAGGTGCGGCTTCCCGGCGGTGACGAAAAAGGTCAGGAACAGGACCTGGATAAGGATGACCGGGGCGAAAAGGATAATGATAAAAAAGTACGTCCGGCCGTAGGGCAGGAGCCTCGGGCTGGCGCCGAGGGCGGTGACGACGTCGTCCACGAAAATGCCGCCGACAATCGCCAGGACGACGCCGACCGCGGCGGCGATAATGACGACGGCGGTGAATATTTCCCGCGCTTCCCGGTTTCGCCGTTCCCCCATTTTCCTGGCGATGATGGCGCTGCCGCCGGACGCGAACATGGTGCCGAGGCCCCACGCCACCCCGAGGACCGGCGACACGATATTGATGGCGGAGAGGGCGTCCGTGCCGACAAAGCGGGCGATGAACATGGCGTCCACCGCCGTGTACATGGACATGAACAGCATCATCATCATGGTCGGGAAAGCGAAGCGGAGCAGGGATGTAATGGTGAAGCGCCGGGCGAGGGCGTTGTCGGGTTCGCGTATGGCGGTCATGCGGTCACGGTTTCACATGGTACGGTGCCCAAGCACGGCGCGGGGTCGTGATTGGTGGAGAAATGGACGGGTGCGGAGGAGCGGGCCTGATAGTATTCGGAAAAACGCGGCCGGACGGGTTGTCCCTGCCGCATCGGCGCCCTATCCGCATCGACTGTCGTATCATGATGGCACAGTCGCCAGGACGACGTGACAGGTCACTGAATCCGCTGTATCCGTTCCGGCGGCCACCAGATTGCCAGCGCCGGGCCGCGCAGCAAACCGAGATTGACCGGGCCCCAGCTTCGGGCGTCGAAAGAACTGACGGTGTGATCGCCCATGGGGAAAAAGGCGTTCTGGCTGATGAATACCTCGCCGCTCGGGCCGACCTGAGGGAAACGTTCGCCCCGGTCCTGTTCCCAGCCGCTGTAATAGAAGATGTCCCGGTCGATCGCTACGGACTCGACCCGGACGTCGCCGCCGGCGGCGACAAGACTGACGCCGCTGGCCCGGGGCAGGCTGCGCGGGGCCGGACGGCGGTCGTCCCAGACCTGTTCGTCGAGGACGGGGTCGGCGGTCGAATCGATAAAGAGCCGGGCGGCGCCGTCGACGAGGTAGAATTCGACGCGGTGGCGGCGGCCGGGGACGACGGGCGCGAGGTGGCGGCGGGTGGCTTCGGCCGGGGCGCCGTTGACGCGGAGTTCGGCGCGGCCGTCCCCGGAGACGACGGCCTGGACGTACCGGTTTTCGTCCCGGATGGTGAAGGCGATGCCGGTGGCGTCGTTTTCCAGGACGACGCCCGCGACGATGCGGAGGTCGGGGACGAAATGGTAGTCGGCCTGGCGCGGGCCGACGTCTTCGCCTTGCGGCGCATGGGTCGGGCTGACGCCGTAGCGGCCGACGCCGGGAAGGCCGCTCCGGCGGTGGTAGAAGATGACGGCGGTTTCGTTGTTGAGCGCGCCGCAGCGGGGGCAGCGGCCGACGATGTTGTGGGTCTCCACCGACCGGACGTAGACGTGGCCGCAGGGCTGGCCGTCTTCCAGGACGTTCGGGCAGCGGAACTGCACCGGCTGTTCAAGGACGTAGCGGTCGGGGATGCCGGGGAGTTCGACCATGACGTCGCGGCGTTCGCCGGCCGGGACGACGGGTCGGTAATCCATTCGCACCGTCTCGTCGCCGGCCCGGAGGACAAGGGGGCCGCCCCGGACGAGGGCGGTTTCGCCGCCGATGATTTTCCAGAACTGTTCCAGTTCGGTCAACGCGATGTCGGAAAAGTTTTCACGGTAGACCTTCTGCCACATGCCGCGCTGCACCGAATCCGGCTTGACGACGCGCCGGTATTCGCGTTCGCTTTCCGGACGGGTCCAGATGTCGCCCCGGGCGATGGCGAGGGTCTCGCCGGGCAGGCCGACGATGCGCTTTACAAAGTTCTGGCCCTCGTACTGGGCGCTGATGTTGTAAAAGTCATTTCGGCGGGCGCTTTCGTAGGGGAATTCGAAGACGGCGATTTCCCAGCGTTCAGGCTGCCGCCAGCGGTAGCTCAGTTTGGAGCAGAGAATGCGGTCGCCGCCGTCGGGGCGGCCGTGGAGGACCGTTTCCATGCTGCCGGACGGGATCAGGTAGACGTCGAAGGCATAGGCCTTGATGGCGAGGGCGACAAGGACCGCGCCGGCCAGGAGGACGACGAGATCGGCGCCGCTTTTCCACAGCGACTTTTTGCCGGCGGCGGCGTCGGCCTTGGCCGGGCCGGGCTTTCCGGCGCCTTTCGGAGACGGCCCCTTCGGTTCCGGTCCGGCCGGGACCGGACCGGTTTTCGCCGCGCCGGCGGCGGGCGTGTGGGCGGTTTCCCGAACCGGAACCGGCTTGTCGCCGCGTTTCTTTTTAGCCATGGCGTCGTGTGTTTTCTATGATTTCTGGTTCCGGAAGAACCGGCTGGACCGGGGCGTCAGGAACCGGCCAGAATTCGTCATGTCGAGAACGCACTTCGCCAGGACGTCGATGCCGTCCTCCCATAGGGGCGGCAGGAGCATGTCGACGTATTCCACGAGGCGCGGATCGCCGGATTTGAAAGAAATGGCGAAACCGGCCTCCCGCAGCATCGGCAGATCGTTCAGGGCGTCGCCGACGGCGATGAACCGGTCCATCGGGATGGCTGCCCATTCGGAAAGAAAGCGGAGTCCTTCGCCCTTGTCGGCCCCGAGGGGCATAATCTCGGTGAAGCGTTCGTTCGAGGAGGTGATGACGACATTGTCGCCGAGGCGTTCCTTGAACATGTCGGCAATCCGGGGCTGGTCGGCTTCGCTGCTGATGATGAGGCATTTCGTCGGCGTGCTGCGGGAACGGATGTCGTCGGCATCCGGGGAGAGGGCGACGAAGGAGTACTGCGCGGAGTATATGTCCCGGTCCGGCCCGTCCGTCAGGGTGTAGACGGCATTGTCGATGTAGTAATTGACGTAGAAGCCGAATTCCTTTTCCGCTTCCATGATGATGTCCCGGCAGGCGGCGTCGAGGCGGAGGTGGTGGAGCGGTTCCTCCCCGGGAAAGCCGATTTGGGCGCCGTTACAGGAGACGATGGGGG
>JAJQFC010000001.1 GCA_021201355.1 Planctomycetaceae bacterium
GCCGGCAGCGGCTTCGAATTCGTCAACGCCATCGTCGGCGGCGCGATTCCGAAGGATTACATCCCGGCCGTCCAGAAGGGCGTCACGGAAGCCCTGGCCAAAGGCGCCTGGGCCGGCTATCCGGTCGTCGACGTCCGGGTCACCCTCTTTGACGGCAAACACCACGAGGTCGACTCGTCCGAGCAGGCGTTCCGCACCTGTGCGTCGATGGCGTTCAAGAAGGCTTTCATGAAGGCGAACCCGCAGCTTCTCGAACCGATGATGGCGGTAAACGTCATCACGCCGGAAGAGCACGCCGGCAACGTTACCGGCAACCTCTGCGGCAAGCGCGGCCGCATCAGCGGCATGGAACCGCTCGCCAGCGGCCAGCAGATCAAGGCGGTCGTTCCCCTGGCCAACATGTTTGGCTATGCCTCGGAACTCCGGAACATGAGCCAGGGCCGTGCCAGCTTCACCATGCACTTCGAGAACTACGAAGTGGTGCCGCTGAAGATTGCCGAGGAAGTCGTGGCCGAACGGAAGAAACGCATGAAAGACGATTAATCGTCATTCCGGATCCTTATGGCACTACCCAGACCGCCCCTTCACCGGGGCGGTTTTTTTTATGAATCAGCCGGTCAGGGAGGACGACATCCGGTTCCCGCATGGACCTGAAGAAAGACCGCGACTGACGCTACGGTGGGTGCGGACAGCTATCCTAGTAGAGTGAGGGAGTGTTTAAAATGAGACGACATTGCCATGAAAAAAGCCGCCGCCTTTATCGTGCCGATAGTGATCTGCCTCCTCGTCGGATACCTGAGTAGCCTTGTTCAGGCCGAATCGGTGGCCGAATGGTACCCGACCCTGAACAAGCCGCTCCTGACGCCGCCGAGCATGGTTTTTCCCATCGCCTGGAATATCTTGTACATCCTTATGGGAATCTCGGTCGGCCTGGTCATCCTGTCCCGGCACCGGGAGAAACGGATGGCTATAACCCTCTTCGTCGTCCAGCTCCTTCTCACCTTTGTGTGGTGTCTGGTGTTTTTCACCATGCGGAATCCGGCCGGCGGACTCATCGTCATCCTTGGCCTTCTGGCGGTTTTACTCGCCTATGCCATGATCGCCCGCCACATCAACATCTGGAGCGCCATCCTTTTTATCCCGTATATCCTCTGGGTGCTGTTCGCCACCTACCTGAACGGCTACATCTGGCACAATAACTGAGTCCGCCCGGGCCCACAACGCGGGTTGCAGCTGAACCCGCTTTACATAAAAAACCGCCCCGGAAACGGGACGGTTTTTTTCTGTAAAAACAGTGGCGGTGGCGCTCGCCTCCGCGCCGTCGCGGCACGGAAGAATTGCCTTTCTACCCGCTTGGCGGCGGCGGCAGGAAGAACGGCACGCCGGGCTGGCCGTCATTGTCGTCGATGATGCTTTCCCAATTGCCGCTGCCGCTGCTTTCCCACGGAGCGCCGCCGTCCGGGTCCGGCATTGCGGCGTCTTCGAAGCTTTCGGCACTGTCGAAGTCGCTCATGCCGTCAAAACCGTCCGAACTTCCGAAGTCGCTGTCGTTTTCGAATCCGCCGTCGCTGTCAAAATCCGCATAGTCGCCGAAGCCGTCGTCGTACTCCGTCGCTTCCGCCGTCCGGGCGGCACGGGACGAACGGGCCGGTTCGGCCGTGTCGCGCTGTCGGGACGGGCGCGAATCCTCCCGCTCCTCGTTCACTGTCCGCCGCCGGCGCCAGGGAAGGATGCTCCGCCGCTCCCTGCCGCCACCGCCGCCGCCGGAGGCGAGGTTCCGGTTTTCGTCGATTTTCCGCATAACGCGTTCAATAAGCTCCTCGCCCTTTTCATACCCGTCCGGCCGGGCGGCGATAATGAGGGCGTTTTTATAGGCGGTGAACAGGACGCGGCCCTGGTTCGGGTCGACAGCCTTGACGTAGCGGATGTCGCCGTCCCGAAATTCCTCGACATATTCGGCGTGGAGCCGCAGGTAGGAAAAATAGTCCTGGTACAACTCGGCCGCTTCCTTGTCCTTCAGGCGGGTGACGACGAACAGGTCGCTGGCGACGCTGCCTCCGGCCGGTGCGCTGGCCCAGACGGACGGCGGGAGGAATGAAATATTAAAAGTAAATCCGGGCGTCAGGGCGATGGTGTCCGGGTTTATTCCCTCGATTTCGATATATTTGAAACCATCCGGTTTTTCATCGCGGCCGGCCGGAAGGCGGCCGTCTATGAACTCGGCGATGGGCAGGAGGGACGGCACCGGCGCCCGGCCCGAATAGACGATTTTGACAAACAGGTTGGCCCGGTAGAAATAGAGGTTTCGCCGTTCACGGCCGACATCGAGTACGCCCTCGGCCCCGACGTTGAGCCGTTCGCCCTGTCCCGTGACGATTTTGCCCCGGTGATGATGGAACAGCCCGGCGGCGGCGGTGGGGTTTTCCATGGTGGCGATTTCAATATTGACCCGCCGCTTCGGCGCGCCGTAGATGTAGTTCGCCGACATCATTTCAGTCATGCCGAACTGGATATAGCGGTTGCCGGCGCTGCCGTACAGTTCCTGAAACTTGTCGCCCTTATAGGTCAGCACCTTGCCCTCGAGCATGAGGTCCGGGACATCCCCGTCCTGCGGGAACATGCCGCCCTTCCGGCCGCCTTTCCGGCCGAGGCCGAAAAAGGCGGCGTCGGCCACGGAACAGAAGAGCATGAGAACGGCTAGAATAAGGAGCGGGGCTTTTCGTGACATTCGTTGTCTTCCTCGGTTACGGCCGTCGTCTTCCGCGCCTGGCGGCGGGAACGGGTGGCGGCGGCCAGGTTGCGCCTGGCGGCCTGGCTGTCCGGCTCGATGACGAGGGCCTGTCTAAAAAAGCCCTCGGCCTCGGCGAACTCGCCCTGGGACAGCCGGATGATTCCCATGTTGTTGGCGGCGGAGGCATCGCGGGGGTTCAGGCGTAAGGCCTCCCGGAACGCCTGGAGCGCCTCCTCCGATTTCCCTGAGCGCCACAGGGCGGCGCCGATATTGTTATGGAGCACCGCCGAGTCGGGCTGCAATTCGGCCGCCCGGCGGTAATAGGCGAGCGCCTCGTCCGACTTTCCGAGCCGGTCGAGGGCGATACCCATGTTGACGATGGCTTCGAAATCGTCCGGGCACAGTTCCAGCGCCAGCTCGAATTTTCTCACCGCCCGGTCCGTTTCCCCGCGGGTGAGAAGAAGATATCCCCAGTTGTTCCAGACCCGGCCGTCCTTCGGGCAGTCGTCGGCAAGGGAGGAGAACAGATCCTCTGCTTCACTTTCGCGGCCGACCCGGGCGAGGAGAGAGGCGTAGGAAATGGCCAGTTCCGGATTGTCCGGTTCGGCGCTCCAGGCGTCGAAAAGAAGCTGCAACGCCGCTTCCGGCCGGTCTTCGGCCAGGAGCCGGGCGGCGGTCGCGATGCAGGTTTCGTCCGGTTCGAGAGTCATAGCATTTCCTGGTGCTACCCGGGCGGCGGTTACCGCTCCTCCCGGTGAGTTTTGTCTACAGTAAGGCTTTACTCCCATTGTACACGGTGAAGGCAACTGTCACCAGTAAGTCTCGGTCGGAAGTTTTCATTCCGGAACAGTACAGACCGATTAAACCCCCGGGCCGTCGCCACGCTCCACGGTATCCAACTTCCCGGCAAACCGGGTGCTGTAGCGCATCCGGGAACGAAATCCACTACGCACAGCCGCTCAACCGGCGACGTGTTATCAGTCCGGACTGAAATCAAACGGCTCGCCTTCGCCGATGGTGTTCGACTCCATCTCGCCGACAAAATTCCACCGCCGCGGCTGCGTGTTCGGATGGAGGACGAACCGGTCCGCCTTGAGCCGTTGCCGCCGCGACGATCCATTCTCGTCGACGATGTTCAGGAGGAGCTGCGGCTGCCGGTTGTCGTGGCAGAAGATGGCGATTTCCCCGCCCCGGACGTCGTACAGCGCCTGATCGCCCCGGGTGAAGAACGTCGTGCCGGGCCGGCGGAACCATTCGAGGGACGGATTGTTCGCCGGCGGATCGGCATAGACGCGGAGCAGGACGTTCCCCACCGCGTCCATCCGGGACACCCGGGTCAGGGCGTCTTCGCCGGTAATTCCCGCCGATGGCGGTTCGTAGAGGGTGATTTCCAGCCGGTCGCAGATGCCGTCCAGACTCGGGTAGGCCCAGCCGCCGTCGGGACCGGGCTGGACGATGCGGACGTTGTCGTTGACCCTAATGTTGAGGGCGAGTTCGTTGTAGACAAGCGATCCGCTTTCGCCGTACAGGACGCGGGTCGGCACGCCGGCCATGCCGCCGCCGGCCTGATCGGCCGGGATCTGCAGGTCTCCCGGGCCGGCGGCGCGGGTGATGCCCTGGCCTTCCCGCACCTCGATTTCCGGCGACCGGATGATCATCCCCTTGCTGTCCCGGGCCATGACGAAGCGGCGGCTGTCCTGCTGCCGGTCGGCGAGGAGGCGGATGATGTTGCCGGTGGTGGTGAAGTCGACGACGCCGACGTCGCCGGCGGCGGCGTTCCGCGTTCCGTCCGAAGCGAGGTGTTCGAGGCGAACGTTTATCCGCCCTTCCACCCGGCGGAGACGGCCGATGCGTTCGACCTCGATGTCGGTCGAGAGGCCGGTGCCGGGTCCGGCCGTGTCCCGGATAAACCTGGCGTCCATCTCCTCGGCCGTAACGTAGACGTTCCGCGACGGATGCCGGAGCACCACCCCGCCCCAGAACCGCGCCTCGCTGGTCGCGCCGTCAAGGACTGATTCGTAGCTGGCCGCGCCTTCGAAATGGATTTCCGCCCGGAGCGGCACCGCCGCCGTGGAGCCTTCCTCCGGCGTCGACAACTGGCCCGGGCCATTCGCCTGGATAAGGTCGCCCCGGGAGGTCGATTTGATAAGCGGCGCCGCGAACATGGAACCGATCTGGTCGCCCATCTGTTCCCGGTACACCGCCAGCTGCGCCGGCACCCCGGCCTGGCCGGCGGCGCCCTGAAGGTAGATGTCGCCGGAGTGCGGGTCCGGGGTCGGGAAGTCCCGGATGATGTTGATGGCCTCGCAGGTACGGTTGTCCTGCATAAGGCGGGCGCTTCCTTCGGCGGTGATGCGACGTATCCACGTTTCGTATTCGCCAGGGTTGGCCGGATCCGGCGACTCCTCGAAGTCGAGAAGCAGCCGATCGCTTGTCAGGACATAATTGTCTTCCGGATCGTCCGACGTCACCATGACCTGGCCCTCGAACCGGGCCTTCTTGGACGACTGGTTGTACTCCATGCCGCTGGCGCATTTCACCGAGACGACCTTCGGCCGTTCCGCCGGATCGTCCGGCGTGTTGACGAAATCGCAGACGGAGACGCCGCCCCGGGCGACCATGAGGTGCTGGTCGCGATGGCCGGCCTCGGTGGTGAGGCGCTGCATGTGGATTTCCGGAGCGGTTATCTGGTTGCCGGCCTCGTCCCGGATCCACGGGTGCGGCGGCGTGCCCTGGGGCGGCCCGAACAGGCGAAGGGTGTCAAGGCCGGTGCCGACCGGTCCGATGGGGCCGGAATAGATATCGTACTCTGCCCGCTGGGCCCGGGTGTGGTACTCGCCAGAATGGATTTCCACATCCGTTTCGGCGATGATCCGGTTCACCTGGCTCGGCTCGATGGTGACGCCGTCGGAACTGAGGCGGATATCGAGGATGGCGGAGGCGATGGCCAAATCGCCCCGGCGCAGGTTGACGTTGTCCTGGAAGCGGATGCGCCCCTCGGTCCGGTTGTAACTCATTTCGCCGGTATAATTGACAATGGTCGGGATGGTCGGTCCCCGGTCTTCCTGGCGCCGGGTGCGAAGGACGACCTCGCCCCGGCCGCCGAAGGTGGTGAGGCTGTCGAGGACGGTCTCGCCTTGGGCGGCGTTACGGGGATCGGGGCGGAGGACGTCGGTCGGCGGCGGCGGCGGGCGGACCTGGGAAAAGACGAAAGTAAGGTTGCCGTCGGTGATCCGGTCCCGGTCGGGGCCGAATTCGACCTCGGGCCAGCGCTGTTCCCGGCTGTCCGTCAGGTTGATGCGGTTCGTGTCGTAGTCGTAGTCGGCGCGGCCGCCCTTGGCGGTGTACTGGACGATTTCGGTGCCGCGCTTTTCGTCGATCTTATACCCGGTGACGACGACCGACCCCGGCCGCTTCCCGATCGTGGCGACGATGGACCTGACCTGACCGGGGAGCGGCGTGTCCGGCCCCGCCCCTTCCGGGCCCGGGTCGTCTTCCCGGCGGAGAAAGACCTTGAGGATGTCCGACTCGATGACCAGGCCCGGGCGGCGGACGCGGACGTCCCGCTCGAACTGGATTTCCCGCTCCCGGAGTTTGTAGCTGGCCGTGTCCTTGCAGGTGATGGTGGTGCGTTCCGGAAGGCCGGTGCTGTCTTCCCGGTTGATTTCCATCTGGGCGTTGTGTTCGATAAAGACGATGCCGCCCCAGTCCTTGATGTTCGAACTGGACGCGCCGGAGGTGAGCGCCTCGTCGTCGGCGAGGTAGAGGAAGCCGGTGCCGGTGATGCGGCTGTCCTCGTGGATGAATTCGACGTCGCCGTCGCCGTTCAGCTTGCGCAGGGTGTTGTTCCACTGGGCGTGCTGGCAGCGGATTTCCGTTTCGATATTCGGGTCGAGGCGGCGGCGCCGTTCCGGGTTCCGGATGGGATTCGGCGACACCCGCATCTGGCGGACGATGACGTTCCCTTCAAGATTGGCGATTTCTTCCGGCGGCGTGCCCGGTTCGGGCGGGCGGCGGGTGAAGTATCCCCGGTCGCTCGTGATGACCATCCTGACCGGAAGCGGCTGATCTTCCGGCGTCCGCGCCCGGGTTTCCGGGGAATTGTCGTAGATGGTGATGATGACGTTCCGCAGGTTTATCCGCGGGGTGCCGACGGTGAGGTCGTAGGCTTCGGCCTGATCGGCTTCGAGGAGCGTTTCGAGGCGGCCGTCCTTGAAGGTCGGGTAGCGGATTTTTTCATACGGCTGGGCCTGGCTCGTTTCGCCGGCGACTGCGGAGAGCGCCGCCGCCGCGACCAGGAACGCCGCCAGCGGCAACAGGGCGGCCCGGACCAGGCGCCGCCGTCGGTGTGATGTGTGCATAGATGTTGTGTCCCGGACGGCGACCGTCGCCACACCCGATACAACGGGAGCGCCGAGGCGTCGTTTTTCCTGTTCACACGCGTTGGTTTCAGAAACATATTAGTATACGTAAAGGCAACCGTGGCGCAAGGGGAACGCCGTACCGGGCCAATACATACTCGTGAAATCAAATACGCAAAAGGATGGCGTACACGCGGTCAGGGCCGGAGATAGCGTTCCATTATCCCGTCCCACCGTCCCTGGGCCCTGAGGATGTACTCGATGACCTCACGGACCGCGCCTTTACCGCCTGATCTTTCTGTTACGAGCGCCGCCGCGTCCTTCACTTCATCCACCGCGTCGGCGACCGCCACCGGGAAACCGACCCGCCGCAGTATCGGCAGGTCGGGGAGATCGTCCCCGATCATCGCCACCTCGTCCGGCCGGACCCCGGCGGCGGCAAGGATGCGGTCGAAGGCGGGAAGCTTCTGCAGTGCCCCCATTTCCAGGTAGGCGATGTCCAACTCCGCCGCCCGGCGCTCGACCATGGCGCCGCCCCGGCCGGTGACGATGCCGGCGGCGTGACCGGCCCGGACCCAGTACTTCAGCCCGGCGCCATCCTTGACGTCAAAGACCTTGGCTTCTTCGCCGGAATTGGTGTAAATGATGGAACCGTCGGTCATTACCCCGTCGACGTCGAGCATGAGAAAACGGATGGCCTGAAGCGCTTCAGGATTGAATGACGTTTTTATTATTTTTTTTGACATAACAGACACCTGCCTCACACTAGACATATGGTAGCCGTAACCCATCGCTATGAATTTCGGCAGGATTTTTGCCGACAATACATAGATACTTCTATATCGACGGATACGTATAAAAAGGCCCGGGTGGCGGAAGATGGTATGCCGCCCCGCCCTAAATGTCAAGAACCTTAGCCAGATCACTGGCTTATGCGGAGGTTACATGCGGAAAGTCATTGTCGTCTGCATCCTCGCGGCCATTGTCGGCGTGGTCGCGTGGAAATATTTCACCACCGAAGTCGCCGACAACTCGCGGTCGCGCCGCGGTCCCGGCATTGTCGCGGTTGAGACAGCCCGTATCGAACAGACCGATCTCGGCGACCGCGTCGTTTTTACCGGCACCATCAAGGCGGAAGAACGGTTCGACGCCGCGCCGAAAATAGCCGGCATCATCCGGAGCATTAATTACAACGCCGGCGACGTTGTCCGCCGCGGCGCCGTCCTCGCCGTCCTCGACGACGACGAATACATCCTCGCGGTGGAAAAAGAGGAGGCCTCCCTCCTCGTCGCCCAGGCGACGGCCCAGGACGCCGAGGCGCAACTGGAAATCGCCCGCCGCGACTACGACCGGTCCAAAAATCTCCGGGACGAACGGGTCATTTCGGAACAGGAGTTCGATAAAATCGACGCCACCTTCAAGGCGGCCCAGGCCAAGTACGACACCGCCGTCGCCCAGGTCCGCCTGGCCGAGGCGGCCCTGAACACGGCCAAGGTCGTCCTCAACTACACCCGCGTCCGGGCCGACTGGGAAGACGGGCCGGACGAACGCGTCATTGGCCAACGCTGGTACGACGCCGGCGCCATGGTCGCCGCCAATACGCCCATCATTCCCGTCCTCGACATTAATACCGTCCGAGCGGTCATTTCCGTCAGTGAAAAGCAGTATCCGCGCCTTCGCCTGAACGACCGGGTGACGGTGACGACGGACGCCTTCCCCGGACGCGGCTTTCCGGGACGGATTTCCCGCATCCCCCAGGAACTCGGCGACCTCACCCGGGAAGCCGAGGTCGAGGTGGCTGTCGACAACCCGGACCTCGCCCTCAAACCCGGCATGTTCGTCCGCGCCACCATCGAATTTGAACGCGCCGACAACGCCGTCGCCGCCCCCCTGGCGGCGGTCGTCCGCCGGGACGACGGGCTTCGCGGCGTCTATGTCGTCAATGACGACCAGGACGCGGTCACCTTTCAGCCCGTTACCGAAGGCATTGTCGACGGAGCCTATGTCGAACTGGTGAACGCCGACGCCCTTCTCGGCCGCGAAGTGGTCGTCCTCGGCCAGCATCTTCTCAAGGACGGCATCAACGTCCGGGTCGCCGGGGCCGCGCCCCGCGAATCGGCGCCGGCCGGCAGCGGCGGCAGCGGCATTGCCGACACGGCGGGCGGCGCATGAATTTAGCCAAATTTTCAATCCACCGGCCCATCTTCACGACGATGGTGACGCTCATTGTCGTCATTATCGGCGCCATTTCACTGGTGCGGCTCCCCATCGACCTCATGCCGGACATCACGAACCCGGTCATCAGCATTCAGACCGAGTACGAAAACGCCAGCCCGGAGGTCGTTGAGGAACTGGTCACCCGGCCGGTCGAGGAAGCCATGGCCGCCGTCCCGGGGGCCGAGGAAGTGACGTCCAACTCGTCCGAGGGGACCTCGAACGTCACGGTGAAATTCGCCTGGGGCACCGACCTCGACGTCGCCGTGTCGGACATCCGCGACCGTATCGACCAGGTCATCAACCGCCTGCCGGACGACGCCGAACGGCCCACCCTGTTCAAGTTCGACTTCGCCGCCACGCCCATCGTCTTCATAGGCATATCCTCCGAAATGGACCCGGTGGAGATGCGCCGGCTCATCGACGACCAGATCAAGTTCCGCATCGAGTCGATTAACGGCGTCGCCTCCATGACCATCTTCGGCGGCCGCGAACGGGAGGTGTCCGTCGACATCGACCCGTACCGCCTCAAGGCGATGAACGTCAGCCTCGACCAGGTGATGACGGTGCTCCAGCGCGCCAACATCAACCGCCCGGCCGGCTATGTCGACGTCGGCAACCTCGAGGTCACCATCCGCGCTCCCGGCGAATTCGCGTCGGTGGAGGAAATCCGCCAGACCGTCATCACCGTCCGGGACGGCGTGCCCATCCGCATCGGCGACATCGCCACGGTGACGGACGGCATGAACCGGGTGCGCCGCGTCTCCCGCATCAACGCCAAGGACGGCGTCCGCGTGGCGATTATGCGCCAGTCCGGCGCCAACACCGTGCAGGTCGCCGGCCGCGTCGTGGAAGAACTGGAACGGCTCCAGCGCCAGTACACGAACCTGGACATCCGGGTTATCCAGAATTCGGCGGACTATATCAACAACTCGATTTCCAACGTGTCGACATCGGCCATCACCGGCGGCGGACTGGCGATTATCCTCGTCCTCCTCTTCCTCCGGAACGTCCTGTCGACCCTCGTTATCGCCGTGTCGATTCCGGTGTCGATCATCGCCGCCTTCGCCGTCCTCTACCTGAACGGCATGTCCCTGAACCTCATGACCCTGGGCGGCCTCGCCCTCGGCGTCGGCATGCTCGTGGACAACTCCATCGTCGTTCTGGAGAACATCTACCGTATCCGGGAGGAAGAGGGACTGCCTCCGGCCGAAGCGGCGGAGAAGGGCGCGGACGAGGTGTTTGCCGCCATCATCGCCAGCACCCTGACGACCCTCGTCGTCTTTCTGCCGCTGGTGTTCCTGGAAGGCATGGCCGGGCTGATGTTCCGCGAGTTCGCCCTCGTCGTGGCGTTTTCGTTAATATGTTCACTGGCGGCGGCGGTCGTTCTCGTGCCGATGCTCGCCACCCGGATGATGAGCATTCAGGAAGGAAAACAGCAGTCCGGCCTGATGAAACGCTTTTTCAACGTCTCCGAAGCCGGTTTCCGCGCCATAGAAAACGAATACAAGTCCGCAATCCACTGGTGCCTCAACCACCGCTGGCTGACCCTTCTGGTGACGTTCCTGTTCCTCGCCGGATCGGTCGCCCTCATGACGAAAATCGATGTCGAACAGATGCCGAAGACGGACGAGGGCAACCTTACCGTCAACGCCGAAATGGAAACCGGCATCCGCCTCGACCTCATGAGCCGGCGGACGCTGGAACTGGAACGGGCAATTCTTGAAAACGTTCCGGAAACGGTGGCGATGATCAGTTCCGTCGGCGGCAGTTCCTGGCGCGGCGTCGCCACCAACCAGGCGTCCATAAACGTCCGTATGGGTACCCGGGAAGAACGTCAACGGGCCGGCCTCCGGTCGACGGAACAGGTGGCGCAGGATTTGCGGCGGCTGTTCGCCCATGTACCCGGCATGGAAATCCGCGTCTCGGAAGGCCGGTCCTTCGGTCGCGGCGACGGGTCGACGGAGCCGGTCGTCGTCGAGATTCGCGGCTACGACATGGACCTGTCGCAGGCCCTCGCCCACCAGGCCCTCGAAGTCATGCGCGGCATCCCCGGCGTCGTCGACGCCCGCATCACCCGGGAAGGCCGGGTACCCGAGGCGCAGGTCCGCATCGACCGGCGGAAGGCGGCCGATCTCGGCCTGTGGATTCAGGACATCGCCACCTTCCTCGAAATCGCCATGGCTGGAAAAGAGGCGGCCGAGTACCGCGTCGACGGCAAGGAATACCCGATTAACGTCCGGTTGGTCGATTCGGAAAAGATGTCACTGGAAGAGCTCCTCAGCCTGTCCATCCGGAACGCGGACGGCCGCCAGGTGTCGTTGCGGAACGTCGTCGAAATCGTCGACGATCGCGGCCCGACCGTTATCGAACGGAAAAACCAGCAGCGCGTCACCACCGTCGCCGCCGCGCTGTCCGGTGAACGCGCCCTCGGATCGGTCATGGCCGATCTCCAGGAGGAGATGCGGAACATTCCGCTCCCGAGCGGTTTCTCCCTCGAGTACGGCACCGAATACGAAGATCAGCAGGACATGATGTTCGACCTCACCTTCGGCGTCGTCCTTGCCCTTGTCCTCGTCTACATGGTGATGGCCTGCCAGTTCGAATCGCTCCGCGACCCGTTCGTCGTCATGTTCTCGGTGCCGCTGGCGGCGATTGGCGTTCTCGGCATGCTGTTCATGACAAACACCACCATCAACATGCAGTCGATGATCGGCTGCATCATGCTTGGCGGCATCGTCGTCAACAACGCCATCATCCTCGTCGACTACGCGAACCTCCTCCGCCGCCGTGAAGGCCTGAACGTCCGGAACGCCCTCGAGGAAGCGGGCCGCCGCCGCCTCCGGCCGATTCTCATGACCGCCCTCACCACCATCCTCGGCCTTGTCCCGCTGGCCCTCGGCTGGGGCGACGGCGGCGAGGCCCAGGCGCCGATGGCGCGGGCGGTGGTGGGCGGATTGTTCACGTCGACCCTCATCACCCTTCTCGTCGTGCCGGTGGTGTACTCCCTCGTCGAGACGAAGCGGGAACTGGAGGGCCGGACCAGCAAGCGCCTTATTCCAGTGGAATAGCCAATCCTGTACAATGTGCCGCGACGCTGTGAAAATGGCGTCGCGGTTTTTTTTGTGATTCAGGTACGGTGCAGGTACGGTGAGGAAAGGAGGAAAACAGAATGTCCGGGTTCTACGACCTCCACGCCCACCCGGACCCCGACGCAGCGTTCCCGGACGGCCCGGTGCCGCCGGCCGCCGGAACGTCTGATTCGCCCGGTCCGGTCGATTCCCCTGATCCGGCAGCGTCAGCGCCGTCAGTACCGACAGCGGACGCCGTCCTCGGCCGCGTCCTCTGCGGCACCGGCCCGGCCGATTGGGACGCGGTGGCGGCGGCGGCCCGTTGGTGGCCCGGCACCGTCCCCGCCTTCGGCCTTCACCCGTGGCATTTTCATGAAGTGGAAAACGAACCATCCTGGCTGGACGAATTGACGCGTCGACTCGAATCACACCGCGCCGCCTGGGTCGGCGAAGCCGGCCTCGACTGCTACCGTCAGGGTCTTCCGCCCATCGAGGCGCAGCAGGACATGCTGGCAATTCAACTCGAACTGGCCGCCACCCTCGACCGGCCGGTCAATCTCCACTGCGTCAAGGCGTGGGACGAATTCGTCGAAACGCTCGACGCGAAATATGTAAAAAACAGTCCCCGGCCTTTCATTGTGCATTCGTTCGCCGGCCCGTACCAGATGGTCGACATCCTGGCGGAACGCGGCGCCTACTTCACCCAAGGCCCGCTCCAGTCGCGCCGGGACAACCGGAAGGCGCGGGAACGGGCCGCCCGCATCCCGGAGGACCGTCTGCTTCTCGAGTCGGACGCCTTCCTCGCTCCCGGCCGCGACGACCCGGCCGCCCTCTCGGACACATTGGCATGGCTGGCCGATGTCAGGAACACGCCGATCGACGATCTCGCGTCCACGATACTGAAAAACTCGCGGAGACTTCTCGCATGACAGAACCGACACAGGAACCCGAACTCTGGTGGCGCTTCCGCCGGGCCGACCCGATCCGCCGCGGCATCAAGACGCTCATAATGGGCATCGTCAACCTGACGCCGGACTCGTTCTCCGGCCGGAACGCCGTCCCGGACCCGGCCGACGCCGCCGCCCTCGCCCTCGACATGATCCGGAACGGCGCCGACATGATTGACATCGGCGCCGAAAGCTCCCGCCCCGGCGCCGAGACAATCACGGCCGGTGAAGAGATCGTCCGCCTCGGCGACGTTGTCGCCCGTCTGCGGGCCGAGACCGGCGTGCCGATTTCCGTCGACACCTACCATCCGGAAACCGCCGCCGCCGTCCTGGATCAGGGCGCCGATATCATAAACGACATCACCGCCCTCCGGAGCGGCTGGGGCCGGGCAGACCGCCACAACACCGCCATGGCGAAACTGGCGGCGGACACCGACGCCCATGTCGTCCTTATGCACATGCCGGCCGCGCCCGGATCGATGCAGAACGATCCGGAATACCGGGACGTCACGGCGGAGGTGAAGGAGTTTCTTCAGGAACGGATCGACCTGGCTGAACGGACCGGCATTACGAAAGACCGAATCTGGCTCGATCCCGGTTTCGGCTTTGGGAAGAATTTTCACCACAACCGGGAACTGTTAATCCGCTTGGGAGACTTTCAGGATATGGGCTATCCGGTGCTGGTCGGCCTGAGCCGGAAACGGATGATCGGGGACGCCCTCGACCTGCCGCCGGAGGAACGGCTCGAAGGCAGCCTCGCCCTCGCCGTCATCGCCAGCCTCACCGGCGCCGACGTGGTCCGTGTCCACGACGTCAGGGAAACGGCGCGGGCAGTGGCGATGGCGGATGCCATCCGGCTCGAATAAATGGGTAGGAAAAACTGGAATTTGTAAACGTCTATAGCATCGCGAAAATCGCGCCTGAATCCAACGTTTATGCGTTTTTCGCAATGCTTCAGAAACGGCCTGTCACCTACCGCTACCGGTCGGACGGCGAAGCGGTTCTGACTTCCCGAAAGGCAATGCGATTCCGCGCGCACCAGTCGAGGAAACGCTCGTCGACCTTTTCGTCTTCATCGAGGAAAAACCACAGGGACGACCCGCTCCCGCTCATCCGGACCGGCCGGTGTAAAATCCCTTCTGCCATTTCATGAATCTCGCCGAGTGGCGGAAGCGCTTTGAACACCGTTGTTTCAAACCGGTTAAATGCCGCCGCGTTCATCATGGCGATATCGTTCTGGGCTATAGCCCGAACCAAATCGCCCGACGACCGAAGCGTGGCAGGCATCGGCAGGGTGATACCCCGGTAGGCCGCCGCCGTGTCGGAATGAATGCCCGTAAGCATCAGTCCGAGGCGAAGCGGCGGCTGCGGCGCGCCGAGCCGCGTCACCACCTCGCCCCGCCCCCGGCAGCTACAGACGCCGCCGTGAAAAAAGAACGGCACATCCGACCCGAGCGCCGCCCCCAGTTCCGCCTGCCGCTCCGGCGAAATGCCGCAGCCCCACACGTCGTTCAGCAACCGGATGGCGGTGGCGGCATTGCTGCTCCCGCCGCCGAGGCCGCTTCCGGGCGGGATGCGTTTTTCCAATAATATTATCGCCCCGGCCCTCACGCCTGCTTCCCGCTGCACCGCGCGGGCAGCCTTCGTTACCAGATTGGTGTTATCGCAGGGAACAAACGGATCGGTACAGGTGAGGACGATGGCGCCGTCGTCGCCGGCAGCTACGGCTCTGATAGTGTCGGCGAGGTCGATTTCGGCAAAGACGGAATCGATTTCGTGAAACCTGTCCGGGCGTTTTCGCACGACCTCAAGGAAAAGATTGATTTTCGCCGGCGACTCCGCTTGGTGAAATAACATCCGCCTACTCTCCGCGAAGCCGTTTCACCGCCGCCGACGGATCGTCCGCCCGGAACACCGCCGTTCCGGCGACGAGACAGTCGGCCCCGGCCGCGAGGATGGACGCGGCGTTTTCGAGGGTGACGCCGCCGTCGACCTGGAGTTCGATAGCGCCTTCCCGGCCTTCGTCCATGATAAGCTGCCGCGCTTCCCGGATGCGGTCGTAGGATTCCTCGATAAACTTCTGCCCGCCGAAGCCGGGGAAGACGCTCATGAGTAGGAGCCGGTCGACATTGGCCAGTTTCCCCCGGAGAGAGGCGATGGGCATGTCCGGGTTCAGGACGAGGCCCCGGGTTTTTCCCCGGTCGCCGATGGCCCGGAGGACGGCGTCCGGCTCCGGGAACACTTCCAGATGGACCGAGATGCCGTCGGCGCCGGCCTCCGAGAAGGCGTCCAGGTATTTGTCCGGGTTGTCCATCATGAGGTGGACGTCGAGGTAGAGGGAACTGTATTTCCGCACCGCGGCGAGCATGGCCGTTCCCAGGGAGAGGTTTGGCACAAAGTGTGCGTCCATGACGTCGAAATGGAGCATGTCGGCGCCGGCGGCGGTAACTTTGTCGATATCGTCGGCTAGGTGAAGAAAATCCGCCGCCAAGAGGGACGGCGCTACCAGGGCTTTTGTGGCCATTCTGTCTTTCCTCGGTCTGGATGGTGAAAGCGTTCCGCTCGGACAATGACGCCGTCCTCTGCGCGGATTACAAGTGTTTACAGATAAACCGGCCGTGGGGACATCGCCCCCGGCCGGGAAATGCGCGCACGGTATTCTCCCCCGAGCCGACGTTTACGTCAACCCCTTGACGCACTACGGCATTTCCCTAGAATTTACTGGATTGTCGCCCCGGACCGCCGGGGCGGAATACTTTTTACTCGATTGGCATCGGCAAGGTGTACCATGGCAGACATTAAATCCATGTACAAGACCGTCATGGACGATAATTTCCCGGAAGATTTGACCATCTCCTGGGGCGATCAGAAACTCGTGTACCGGAAACGCGCCTGGGTCATCGACGACGACGGCGAACAGATTAAAAAAGGCCTCCGCTACGGCGAAAACCCCGGCCAGGAAGCCGCCCTGTACGAACTGGTGTCCGGGAATCTCAGCCTCGGCCAATGCACCTTCATCACCCCCGGGAACGGCCTCGTCTCCTGCCTGTCCGAGGAAGGCCTCCTCCAGTTCGGGAAACATCCCGGCAAAACCAATCTCACCGACGTCGATTCCGCCCTGAACGTCCTCCGTTATCTGGACGACCGGCCGGCGGCGATGATTATGAAACACAACAACCCGTCCGGCGCCAGTTACGGTTCCAACGCCGCCGACGCCTACGACCGGGCCAACGCCGCCGACCGGCTGGCCGCCTTCGGCGGCGGCGCCGTCCTGAATGTCCGGGTCGACCGGGAAGCGGCCGAACGCATGGCCGCGAACTACCTTGAAGTCATCGCCGCCCCCGACTACGACGGCGACGCCCTCGACGTATTCAGGAAAAAGAAAAACCTCCGGGTCATCCGTATCGACCGCCTCGACAAAATCCGCGACTATGCCCCGCTCCGCTTCGTCGACTTCAAGTCGCTCCTCGACGGCGGCCTCATCGTCCAGCAGTCGCAGTTGAACAAAATCCGCACCGTCCGGGACTTCCTCCCGGCCGAAACCACGACGAAGGACGGCGTCGTCCACCGGGTGGCGCGGCAGCCGGACGACCGGGAAGCCCGCGACCTCCTTTTCGGCTGGCAGGTCGAACAGGGCGTGACGTCGAACTCCGTCCTGTTTGTCAAAAACGAGACAACCGTCGCCATCGGCGCCGGCGAGCAGGACCGGGTCGGCGTCGCCGAAATCGCCATCTTCAAGGCGTACAAGAAAAAAGCCGACGATATCGCCTTCCGCCGCCACGGCAAGTTATTCTTCGAAGTCGAACTCGGGGAAAAGGACGGCGCCATCCCGTCCGGCACCGCCGCCGCCATCCGGGCCGAAGCCGAGGCGGAACAGGGCGGCCTGAACGGCGCGGCGGCGGTCTCCGACGCCTTCTTCCCGAAACGGGACGGCATCGACGCCATCGCCCGCCACGGCGTCGGGTCGGTTATCCAGCCGGGCGGCTCCCTGGCCGACGGGGAGATAATCGACGCCGTAAACGAACACGGCATGGCCATGGTGTTCACCGGGCAGCGCGCGTTCAAACATTAAAAATGCGGTTATACGGGCGGTCCCAACAATCCCGCTGTGGAGAGAATAATGGATAGGGAACAGGCAAAACACATTTGCATGGAACTCACCGCCGACGGCGCCAGGGTCACCAACCTGTCGCTTTCCGGCAACCGACTGGTCCTCACCATCGAGGCCCAACTCTCCGACAGCCAGTTGAAGGCAAGCGATCAGGCGGCGCGCCAGGCCGCCGCCGGGTCCGGCCAGCCCCGGCCCGGCGAATCGCAGGTCAGGAGCGACACCGAATTCCTCGACCGCGAACGCGCCGCCAACCGGGCCGCCGGCGGATCGGAAGCGCTGCCGCCCGCCGGACCGGGCCAGAAGCCGAGCGTCGCCTTCCAGCCCGGGCAAAGCTATCCCATCGGGTCCGACACCATCCGCCGGGAAAATGTCGGCGACGCCGTGTCCGTCAATCTGGCCGACTTCCAGAAAGGGATGGACGACACCGACGAAATCCACCACGGCGGCTTTAACCCGAACGACGTCATGGCTTCCCACGCCGACACCCAGCCCATCGTCTTCGAACACAACGTCACCCACCACGGCGCCCCGGCGGCGCCGCCGCTGGAACCGGTGCGGGAACTCACCGATACCTGGGACGTCACCCACGACGCCACCACGACGGACGGCGTGTTCCAGCAACACGCGGAAACGATCCGCCAGCAGCAGGCGGCGGCCGCGCATGCCGCCGCGCCCGCTCCCGTAAAGGCTCCGGAACCGCCGGCGCCCCCGGCGGAGGCGCCGACGCCGCCCACCGCGCGGCCCGCGCCGGCGCCGGTGGCGCCCGCGGCGCCGCCCCCGGCCCCGGCGG
>JAJQFC010000319.1:0-10964 GCA_021201355.1 Planctomycetaceae bacterium
CCGCCTCGCCCCGGTCGTCGGTGCCGCCCTTCGGCTCGCCCGCCGCCCCGTCGGCCCTCGCCGGGCCGGCTGGCGGAGCCTGCCGCCGGCTGTCCGAGGAGTTCATCCTGCCGCTCCGGCGCGAACTTTCCCCGACCCGATAGCGGCCGGACGGGCGGTTGTTGTCGCCCCGGCCGGGACCGGGCATCGGCCCGCCCTTCCGGCGCGGCTGTATTTCCTTGATTTCCGAGAGGTGGATCAGTTCCACCGATCCGTCCGGGAGAAGGAGCTGGATTTCCTGCCGGAACATGTCGGCGGACGCCACCTCGCCGGTGAAGTTTTCCGTCACGCAAATCGACCCCCGGGACGGCATCTCGGCCTGGAGGGTCGAGTAGACCTCGTCCTCGAAGCGGAGGCAGCACATCAGCCGGCCGCAGTGGCCGGAAATCTTCGACGGGTCGAGGGTGGTTTTCTGCATCTTCGCCATCCGCATCGTCACCGGCTCGAGGTTCCGGATGAAGGTGCGGCAACACAGCTCCCGGCCGCAGTGCTCGTAGTCGGCGAGGAGCCGCGCTTCGTCCCGGACGCCGATCTGCCGCATCTCGATGCGGGTGCGGTAGCGCCGGGCCAGTTCCTTCACGAGTTCCCGGAAGTCGACGCGGTTGTCCGCGAGGAAGTAGAAAATGATCTTGTCGCCGGAGAACAGGTGCTCGACCCCGACGAGGCGCATCGGGAGGTTCCGTTCCCTGATGCATTCCTGGCAGGTGGCGAATTCCTCCGGTTCCTTCGTGTCCCTGATGTGGCCGAGGATGGACCGGTCGGCGTCGTTCGCCAGGCGGAGGAGTTCCCCCTGGGTGGCGTCGCCGTCCGCCATCGGCCGGGGCCGGCCCATGGCGGTGCCGACGTCGATGCCGCGGGCGGTTCTGACAATGACCTCGTCCTCGGTGCGGAATTCGTCCGACTCGCTGGAAAATCTTTCGGTCATGGCTATGAGGCCGTACCGAACGGTGACGATAAAGTTGGGCATAGTTATTCCAAAGACAATTTCATCGGCACTTCGCCGCAGTCGGGGAACTTCGGGCACTTGACGCACACGAGCCATACCTTGTGCGGCAGCGTGTCCCGGCTGACCAGGTGAAAGCCGAAATGGGCAAAGAAATCCGGGATGTACGTGAGGGTGAACACCTCCGTCGCACCGAATTCGCGAGCGTCGGCGAGAGCCGCCTCGAGGAGCATCTTGCCGATGCCGTGGCCCTGGTATTCCTTCCGGACCGCCAGGGACCGGACCTCCACCAGGAGATCCCAGGCCGCATCGACGCAGACGCAGCCGACGATGGTTCCGTCGGGGAGGTGGGCGACCAGGAAGGCGCGCAATCGTTCGAGCGTGTCGCCGATGGACAGGGGAATCATGATCCCTTCATTCCCGAAATCCTTGACAACATTCACAATGGCCAGGACATCAGTCAAAACGGCCCGGCGGATGGTAATTTCCAATCGCTTTCCTATGCCCCCTCGTACCTCGCTCCCGTCACAACCGTCTTTGCCGCCGGAAAAATCGGACCGGCCCCAGTCACGGCTTTCGCCCGTCGGGTAAACGGGACGGGCGCCGTATGGCCGGCCGGGCAATTCACTTCAGGGCGACAAAACGGCCTGACAGTAAAAACAAACCTTAAACAAAAACAACGCGGCGCCGTCGGCACGCGGATGCCGTCACGCACACAGTACGGGTAAAAATGACTGTGCCTGTTCTCTCCGCATCCTTTTGCCGGAAACGGGAGAACGTGCCCGGAGCACGTCTGTATTATGCCGACCGGCTCCCCGGAAGGAAAGGAAATTACCCGCGCCCGTTCCGGCAGGAGCTTGGGCCGCTCAGGATAATGTCGTCGAAGCGGAGGCCGGGGTCGGCGGTGATGGTCACGGTCCGGCCCTTTTCCGCCTCGATTTCCGCCACCATCGCCCGTTTCGCATTGGCGAGGGCCATGGCCGCCTCCGGATGCATGCGGACGACGAGGTCGGCGTCGTGCTCGTCGAAGTAGCCCCGAACCTTCCGGAGAAATTCGAGGCTGAGGACTTCGATGGATTTCCTGATGCCGGTGCCGTCGCAGCACGGGCACGGCGTATACAGGGTTTTCTTGACGCTCTGGCGGATGCGCTGCCGGGTCATTTCCATGACGCCGAGCTGAGAAATCGGCAGAACCGTCGTCCGCGCCCGGTCGCGGCGAATGGCGTTCCGGAACGCGTCCTCGACGGCGCGGCGGTCCTGCGAACTTTCCATGTCGATAAAGTCGACCATGACAAGGCCGCCGAGGTCGCGGAGACGAAGCTGGCGGGCCGCTTCGGCGGCGGCTTCCTTGTTCATGGCGAGGATCGTTTCCCGGGTCGAATCGCCCTTCCGGAAGCGGCCGGTGTTGACGTCGATGGCGACGAGGGCCTCAGTCTGTTCAATGACCAGTTCGCCGCCCGACGGCAGCCGCACCGACCGGTCGAAGGTGCGTTCGATGGACTGCTCGACGCCGTACCGGTCGAAAATCGGTTCGCCGTCCGAGTAGAGGTACAGCTTGTCCGTGAATTCGGGCATGAACGTTTCAAGAAAGCCCTTGGCCTGGCCGTAGGCGGTCTCCGAGTCGATGATGATTTCCTCGACGTCGTCGTAGACGAAGTCGCGGATGGCCCGGACGACGAGGTCGGACTCCTGGTAAAGGGCGACCGGCGGTTTCGAGCGGATGGCCAGTTCCTTGATAGCTTCCCACAGGCGGGTGAGGCTTTGCAGGTCTTTCTGCATCTCCTCCCGGCCGTGGCCCATGCCGGCGGTGCGGATAATGTAGCCCATGTCCTTCGGAGGCTCGAGGTGATCGAGGATGTTCTTCAGGCTTTGGCGTTCCCGATCGTCGGTGATTTTCTTGCTGACGCCCCGCTTCGACACGGCGGGCATAAGGACGAGATAGCGGCCGGGAATCGAAATATAGGTGGTGAGGCTCGGACCTTTGTTCGCCAGTTGTTCCCGGGTTATCTGGACGAGAACCTCCTGCCCCTTGTAGAGCATGTCCTCGATGGCGGGCCGGCCGCCGGTGCGTTTTTCCTTGCGGCGGCGGCGCTTCAGGACGTCGTCGTAGCCGCCGAAGGGCGCGATGACGTCGTTGGCGTGGAGGAAGCCGTTCTTTTCGCCGCCAATGTCGACGAAGGCGGCCTGGAGGGTCGGCTCGATATTCTGAACCTTCCCTTTGTAGATGTTTCCGTGGGTGAAGCCGTTCGATCCCTTTTCGATATACAGTTCCTCGAGGCCGTTGGCGCCGGCTATAGCGACGCGGAGCTGTTCGGAATCAAGCACGTTCATAAGAACGCGGCGGCGGCGGATATGACTGTCGGTGGGCGCTTTCGGTTGCTCGGCCTCCTTGACCGATTTCGTTCTTTTGCGGGCCAAAGGTACTGTCTCCTCAATAAAATATCCAAATCCGCCCGGATAACCGGTACCTCCCGGGTGGGGCGGCGTACGTGTCGTGTCGGTGGTTCGCTGCGTGAAGGCTGGCCGTCTCTGGTGAGTAAAACGTTTACCGGCAAACACTGGTCGCGGCGGTTCCGGACACGGTCTGTTCGGGAAATACGGCACACTGTCCCGCCATACCGGTGTCCACACCCACCGATAAATTGTCAGATTTTTTCGAAATTTCGCAAGGCTTATTCGGCGGCCGGTTTAACAGGATAAAGACGTCGTTCGGATGCCCGGTCGTGCCGGTTATTTCGTACGGTTGAACCGCTGGCGGAAGTCGTAGCGGTTCCGAACCGGCAAAGGGCGTCCCGAACCTTCCCGTTCACGCCGAGCCGTCCGGCCCGGCCTTGTCCGCCTTTGTCTCCATCACCGCCAGTTCGCCGCAGAATTTCAACAGGGCGTCCCGGAGAATCTCCATGGTGACCGGTTTCGTGATGTAGTCGTCCATGCCCGCCGCCAGGCACTTTTCCTTGTCGCCCTGCACGCTGTTCGCGGTGATGGCGACAATCGGCAGCCGCGTGGCGGTCGGCGTGCCGGTCTCGTACAGGCGAATGAGGGCGGTGGCCTGGTAGCCGTCCATAACCGGCATCATGCAGTCCATCAGGATAATGTCGAACTTCTCGCCCTGAAGCACCCTGTCCACCGCTTCCTGGCCGTTCTTCGCCAGAACCGGCGTGGCGCCGATGCGTTTCAGTATGCCCATCGCCACCATCTGGTTGACGGTGTTGTCCTCGGCCAGGAGAACCTTGGCCGGAATCTTGACAAGCCGGGTAATCCGCGTCGACCGCCGGCGCGGGCGTTTGGCCGGCTGGTCGGACGCCGTGACGTCCGGGAGAGCCGCGTCCGTCTCGGACGCCTTGGCCGGTTCGCCGGAATTGACGCTGTCCAGGTTGTCCACCTTGTTCCATATTTCACTCGGACACAACGGCGGCAGCATGAGCGCCTTCACCGCCGCCAAATCCGCCGGCAGGTTCTGTACCTGGCGGGAGGAGACGATAAGGATGATGTCCGTCCGCCTGTCCGGGGACGACTGGCCGAGTTCCCGGACAAGGTCCGGCAAATCCGCTTCCGGGGCAAGGAGCTAATCGAGGATGACGGCATGGTAGTCCCGCCCGGCGGCCCGGCTGTCCCGGAGGATGCGGACGGCGCCGTCGGCGCTGTCCGCCGTTTCGACATGGGCGTGGGCGTAGGTCAGGCTGTTCCGGATGACCTCGCCGCGCTGGCTGTCCCGGGTGGCGACGAGGACGCGGACGTCGGTGAAATCCGGCGTCACCACGGGCGTATTGGCGAGGGTGGCCTGTGGCAGCGGCAGGGCCACTTCGCAGTGAATCATCCGGCCCCGGCCTTCCACCTGGAGGCTCCCGCCCATCGCCTCCACCAATTTCCACGCCAGCGGCAGGCCGATGCGATCGGTAAGTTTACCAAGGTTGAACTTTTCCGCCGCGTCGTTCCCGATAAGCTCCGGGTGTTTGAATTCCGCCTCGAGGCGCTCGGCCGTCGTGTCGTCGTCCGGGTGGAAGATGGTCCGGATGACGACGCCGTTGTTGCCGTCGCCGGCGCCCACTTCGAGCCTGAGCCGGCGGTCCCGGGTCATGCGGGAGCAGTACGTCAGGATCTGGACCATGACCTGGCGAATGCGGCGCCAGTCGCCACGATAGGCGTCCTGGAGATTGAAATCGTAGCCGAGGGACAGTTCCACACCCCAGGCCTCGGCGATGCAACTGACTATCTGCACCGCGTCCTCGGTTAGCGGGAGGAGCGGGAACGGCGCCGGGTTCAGGCTGAGGCGCTGGCTCTGGTCCTCCAGGGTGGCGACGTCCATGACTTCGTCGATGATCATCTGGAGCGTCTTCGCGCTTTTGATGACCGTCTCGGCGTAAAGCCGGGGGACCGGCTGGGTCTGCTCGTTGTCGATAATCAGTTCGGCCATGCCGACGATGCCGTTCATCGGCGTCCTGAGTTCGTGGGACATGTTCGAAAGGAAGGCGGCCTTGGCCCGGTCCGCCTTGTGGGCCGCTTTCGTGGCGGCGACGAGGGCGGTCGTCTCCCAGAACGCTTTCACGAGGCCGAGGACTTCGCCGTCCCGGGACACCATGGCGGTGCGGCGCTGGATAAAGTTCCGCGTCACGCCGTCCTTGGTGAATTCGAATTCGGCGTCGGTGAAACCGCCCTTCGCCTCAAGGACTTCGAGATCCCGCTCGACCGTCACCGGCCCGAACGGCGCCACGTCGTCGTAGGGCACGCCGACCAGATCGGCCGGATCGGCGGCGCCGACCTCGCGGGCGAAATCGGTGTCGCAGAGGCGGATGACCCGGTTCGGATCGAGGAAGCACATGGTTATCGGCAGGGTATTGATGAGTTGCGCGAGGAAATGCCGCTCCGCCTTCGCCGCGTCCTCCGACCGTTTCCGCACGGTGAAATCGTGGACGCTCCCGACGATAAGCCGGTCGTCCCTGCCCTCCTCCTCCCGGCCGACCGCCGTTTTCGTCACTTCGAGGAAGCGTTCCTCACTGTCGCAGGTGGCGGTGATGTCGTAGACCAGGGTCGATCCGTCCATGTCCAGACACATGGCGTCCATCATTTTCTGGACCTCGACATCGTGCGGATCGGGCGGCTTGACGTCGCCGAGGCCGACGGCGGCGTGCTGACGGCCGACCACGTCGGTCGGCGACTCGACGCCGACGAGTTTGGCAAAGGCGCGGTTGCAGCTCTGGTAGAATCCCCGGGAATCCTTGACAAATACCGGAACCGGCAGGGTGTCGAGAACGGTCTGAAGGAAATCCCGGGTGCGGCGGACCTGGTTTTCCATGGTTTTCTGCTGGGTGATGTCCACCGAATCCCAGATAAACGTGTTTTCCTCCGCCGTGCCGGTGACGCGCCGGCCGCTGACGAGGAGGTGGACCGGATGGCCGTCCTTGTGGCGGACGACGATTTCGATGGACTTCGTCTCGCCGTAGATGCCGCCGAACCGGAGATCCTGGGCCGCCGGGAGGTTTTCCGGGTTCAGCACCTCGAACACCTTCCCGACATCCTTGCCGAGAAGCTCGTCCCGTTCGAAGCCGGTTAGTTCGGTCACGCGCGGATTGAAGTCGGCGATGACGGTGTCCCGGACAATCATCGACCCGACGAGGCCGCGTCCGAGGGCGCCGAGGCGAAGCGCTTCGGCCCGGCCCACGGTATGGCTGGACAGCCAGGACCGCTGCTGCCCGGACAGGAGAAGGATAAAAATCATGAACACGAGCGGCAGGGCGAGAAGGAAGAGCCGCTTGAAGACGTAGGTGTCCCGCACCATGTCGATGGTGGAGACGGACAGGACGGCGGCGCCGATGGCGCGGCCGGTGTCGTCACGAATGGGCGAGAAAAACACGGTCGGCTCCAGGCGGTCCACCCCGTGCTGGGAGATGACCGTGCCGTCCGGGTCGACGTCCGTTTCCCATATTTCCTCCGCCGCCCGGTAGCCCCGGGCCCAGGCGGTGCCGTCCGGCCTGAGGCGGAGGTCTTCAAGGGCGCGGGCCGGCCGGCCGTCCCGGGGGGCGGACACGGCGTCGACGGCGACCCGAATGGTGGAGTACCCCTGAAAGTAGACCTGGTCCCGGACGCGCCGGAACAGGACGTCGGCCGCTTCCGGAGAATGGGCGTAGCCCCGGTTCAGCGAAGCGGCGACGAGTTCGTCCGGATCGATGGCGCGGGCGGCGTTCCCCGCCGACGCCTCGAGGTTGTTCCTGACCACCTTGGAATGGACCTTGGCGGCGATGAAGACAAAGACGAACCCGAGGACCATTATGGAGAAAATGAAGATGAGCGGCCACCAGCGGACGGCGCCGATGACGCCGAGGGATCGGGAATAATAGTTCCAGAGCATGATGACCATGGCGAAGGACACGCCGGTCCGGAAGGTGAACAGCCAGGAAAGGAGCATGTTCTCGCCCGGTTCGTACAGGTTCGGGAGGTTCGGGAGGCCGGGCGGCAGGCAGAGAAACACGAGGAACGACAGGGCGCAGAGGACGCCGATAATACTGAGGGCGCTCCGCGGCGGCGGTTTCGGGTTCTTGACGCTGGCGTAGAAGAAGAAGGCGCAGACGAGGAAGAAGACGCCCTTCGTCGTGAAGAAAAAGCCGGCGGTGATGGGCATGTCGTCCGGGTCCGCGGCTACGCCCGGGAGGTAGGGCCGGACAAGGGCTATCAGGATGACGGCGAGGAGGACGAAGGCGACAAGTTGCGATATCCGGCTGGTCCGATCAGGGGAGCGCATTTCCTTCCCGGCCGCCAGGAGGACGAAGAGGCTGGCGACGGTCTGGAGCATGGCGGCGACGGGATACCAGGAGGTGAACGCCGGTTCGGAAATGCCGTATATCCCGGCCCATTCCCGAACCGCCAGGAAGACGAGGGCGGCGCCGATATACTTCCACGACCCGAGCGGACGGGGGAGGGAGTCCTCCTTGGCAATGATGAAACAGAGCACCCCGGCCAGTAGGAAGGATACCGACAGGGCGCACAAGAGGACGTCAGAATATGGCGAAAAGAAAAAAGGCATTGTCCCGGCCTGGCTCGTCGTCAGGGCATTTTACCATTTTGGCAGAGTGGGTAAAATGCTTTCGGCTCCCGCACGACCCGATTTGACGCCGGCCGGTCGAGAAGAACGACACCATGTCCCCATACTACACATTCGATTACGCGCCGATTCCCCAGTCATCAGAGCAGCTTTCCTCCACCCACGGCTAAAATCCGCCGGGAGCGGGGATATACCCTTTATACCACCGGAATGACACACATACCCCGATTATAAGCATGGAACCAGAGAAGGAAACGAAATAATCGTAAAACCGACGAGAAGCGCCCGCCGTCCGCGCCACGACAAGTCCGGCCCTCAGCATATTTTCCGCCGGATGGTGTGCCGACCAACGCCGGCTGCCGGCTTTTTACCCACCCGGAAGTGACAATTACCTGTTTTCAAACGATAGTACCTTACCCCGCCCCCAGCCCAAAGACCGCTATCAGGCACGTAGCTACGTTTTGATCCTTGACGTCAGGTCAGAGATCAGACACTTCCGTCCGGATCGCGGACGGCATGCCTATAGGGCGATGGCGGTACCGGCCGGCCGGCGTGACGGGGAGGACGGTTTTACCCAAACAGCTTCCGCAGTTCCGCCGGCAGCTCCGGCGTGCCGCCGCGCTGCGAACAGACAAACGACGCTACCGCCATCGCCGCCTCAAGGGTTTTTTCCACTTCCCAGCCCTTGAGGAGGCCCATCATTACCGTCGCCGTCACCGAGTCGCCGGCGCCGATGGTGTCGACCACCCGGCCGACAGCCGGCGGCTTCTGGACGTGGAGGCGTTCAGGCGTGCACCACTGGGCGCCGTCGGCGCCGCAGGTTACCACCAGTTGGGTAATGTTCGGATAGGCG
This sequence comes from Planctomycetaceae bacterium, assembly GCA_021201355.1. Lineage (GTDB taxonomy): Bacteria > Planctomycetota > SZUA-567 > SZUA-567 > SZUA-567 > JAJBSZ01. The sequence continues at coordinate 8,872 of JAJQFC010000319.1, forward strand.
ACGAACAACTGGGCCATGGCCGCTTCCGGTGCGGTGGCCCAGCCGAACAGGTCGGCGAGGAGCGGCAATTCGTCGTTGTTCATTTTGAGGACGTTGGCCCGGAGCAGGCCGGCGTCGATGACGTCCCGATCGATAAAGGGCGGCCGGAGGTTGATGTCGAAAATTTTGATGGCCGACGGGTCGATGGCGTCAAGGATGGCGAGGGTGCTGGCGCGGCCGAACGGGTGGCGCTGGGCCAGGGACCCGTAGTTGACCGCCTTGGCCTGGCTGGCGAGGCGGAGGACGTCGTCCGTCACCGGCATGGCGTCCCAGGCGACGTTTTCATGGATGACGTAGGTGGCGTTGCCGCGGTCGTCCAGCATGGCGTCGACGGTGCTGGTGGGGACGTCGGGGATACGGACGATGGCGGAAGTGTCCAGGTTCATTTCGGCGAGGCGGCGGAGGATTTCGTCGCCGAGATCGTCCTGGCCGATGGCGGAGACGATATGGGCGTCGGCGCCGAGCTGGTTGACGTGCCAGGCGACGTTGGCGGGGGAACCGCCGAGGATTTTGCCGTCCGGGAGGACGTCCCAGAGAATTTCGCCCAGGCTGATGGTGAGCGGTTTCGCCATAGTGAACTCCTTCTTTTCGTTGTGTGCTGGACCACCGGACATAACGGCGCTTCGGAGGAAACGCCCTGGCGGCGCCTCCCGCTCCGTGTGTGTGTCTGGTTCGAAACGGGGGTAAGTATAGCGTGTTTCCGCTTTTTTGAAACTGTCAACCCGGGCTGTTTGCCTGTTGCAAATGTTGACGGCGCGCTGTAGAGTTAAACCTCTACTTTACCGGGCGCGCAGGCGCGGACAGCCGGGCTTTGCCTGTTTTTTTCCCCGGACGGGCGCCGCGATGCCATCTCCCGGCTCGGCGACAATTTGTTTCTGAAAGGCAGGAAATGGACGACACACCCACACCACCAGCGGAAAAAAAGCGCATCCTCACCGGCGACCGGCCCACCGGCCGCCTTCATCTCGGACACTACGTCGGCTCCCTGAAGTCCCGGGTCGAACTGCAGCACAGTTACGACACCACCCTCATCGTCGCGGACCTCCACATGCTCACGACCAAGCCGAGCCGGGAAGCGATTGAGCAGATCAGTGAAAACGCCCGGGGCCTTGTCCTCGACTACCTCGCCGCCGGCATCGACCCGAACATCACCACCATTTACCTCCAATCGGCGGTCCGGGAGACGTACGAACTGAACCTTATCCTCGAAATGCTCATCACCGTCAACCGCCTCACCCGCGTCCCCAGTATCAAGGACATGGCCCGGGCCGCCAACCTGTCCGACGAGGAAATGCCCTTCGGCCTTCTCGGCTATCCCGTCCTTCAGGCCGCCGACATCCTCCTTCCCCGGGCGCATCTCGTCCCGGTCGGCAAGGACAACGAGCCCCACGTCGAAGTCACCCGGGAAGTCGCCCGGCGCTTCAACCAGCTTTACGGCGAAGTGTTCCCGATACCGGACGTTCTGGTCGGCGAAGTGCCGACCCTCCTCGGCACCGACGGCCAGGGCAAGATGTCGAAGTCCCTCGGGAATACCATCTACCTGTCGGACGACGAGAAGACGGTCAACAAAAAGGTCAGGGGCATGTACACCGACCCGAACCGCATCCATGCCGACGTCCCCGGCCGCGTCGAGGGGAACCCGGTTTTCCAGTACCACGACGCCTTCAACCCGGACAAGGACCAGGTGGCGGACTTCAAGCGCCGCTACGAGGCGGGCAAGGTCGGCGATGTCGAAGTGAAGGACGCCCTCGCCCTCGCCATCAACAACTTCCTTGAACCCATGCGCGAACGCTACCGCCAGTACGAGGCCGACACCGGCTTTGTCGACCAGGCCATCATCGACGGCACCGAAAAGATGCGCCAGATGGCGGCGGCGACGATGAAAGAAGTCAAGAGCGCGATGGGCCTGTCAGGGTCGTTCAACCGGATAGCCCGGGCGGCGGAACGGCGGCGGAAGAAACTGGAAAAGGCGTAGTCGCCGGAAACGTCACTACCGTCGCGGGGGGGGGGGGGGGGGGGGGGGGGGGGGCGGGGGGGGGGGGGGGGGGGGGGGG
>JAJQFC010000319.1:10974-18219 GCA_021201355.1 Planctomycetaceae bacterium
GCGCGCCCCCCCCCCCCCCCCCCCGCCTCCCCCCCCCCCCCCCCCACCCCCCCCCCCCCCCCCCCCCCCCCCCCGCCCCCCCCCCCCGCGACGTATTATGAGGATTTTGGGGAGTAACGAACCGGTTGAAGGGCCGGGGCGGCCCGGTTCAGTCCCGAATGATCTGGTTCAGGAAAAAGTCGGGTATCGCCCGTCCCCGCGTCCGGCCGCGTTTCGGCGCGGCGACCCCGAGGGCGGCGTCATTATAGTGCCTGGCGTGGGTGATGGCGAGGGCGAGGGCGTCGGCTTCGTGATCCGTCTCCGGCATGGCGCCGAGGCCAAGGATGACCTGGACCATGGCCCTCACCTGATCCTTGTCCGCCCGGCCGTTCCCGGCCACGGCCCGCTTCACCATCGCCGGCGCATACCCGGTCACCCGGAGGCCCTGTTCGGCGACGGACAAGACCGCCACCCCCCGCCCTTCGCCGATGGCGATGGCCGTCTTCGGGTTGTTCCCGGTAAAGACCGTTTCAATAGCCGCGCAGGCCGGAGCGAACTCCCGAATCACCTCGGACAAGCCCCGGTGAATCGTGACCAGCCGGACGGCGATATCCGGTCCGGTGGCGGATATGCAACCGCCGGCGAGGAACGCCAGGCGGTTGGCCTGCCGTTCGACCACGCCGTACCCGACGTGCCGCGTTCCCGGGTCGATGCCGATTATCCGTTCCGCCGATTCCATTCGCACCAGCCCTTCGCGACCGCCTGACGGCGAAAGCCATTCATAACAGATGCCCGACGCCGTCGGCCATCGTCGATTCGATAAAAGTTGTGCGTTCAACAGTACCGGTGGGGCCGACAATGTCAAGAGACGACGTCGCCGGCCCGTGAGGAAGGTCCTGGTCAGATTCAGGCCGCGAGAAGGGCGGCTCGTTTTTGGACAGGCTGTGGAGGGGTGGCGAGGCGGCTCCGTGGAATCCGGTCACGGGTTCCGCAGCCGGGAATAGATGAATGCATCGCGAATAATCCCGTTTTTCCGGACAAGTTTTCGTAACAAGCCTTCCCGTTCAAACCCGTTCTTTTCAAGGACGCGACAGGACGCCACGTTCGGCGAATGGACGAGGGCGTGGATCCGGATGTAGAGGAGTTCGTCCAGGGCATACGGCACGATAAGCCGCACCGCCCGACTGGCGATACCCTTTCCCCAGTATTCCTGGCCAAGCCAATAACCGAGCTCGACCGTACCGGAATAATCCAGGATCATCGGCTTTAGCCCGACACCGCCGGCCAGAGCGCCCCGGTACTCGATGGCGAAGTCCATCACCGGATCCTGGCGGGAGGTGACTTCGAGCCATTCGGCCGCATTAGCGTCGGTGTACGGGTGCGGGAACACCATGGACAGGTATTCGGAGACGGCCGGGTTGTTGCCGAGCCTCGGCAGGTCGGCGCGATCGGTGTCACGATAGGGCCGGACGACGACATCTCCATCTGAAAACGTGCATTCTCTCATGGCATTTCCTGTATTCGAGTGGATCCCCTGGCCAAAATGTGACTAACCCAATTCTCGGCACCGCCACGGAAAAGGCAATGGCCTTCCGGCGTGCGGTCGCCGTGAAGGCCATCGTGTGAAAAACACACCGCCCGAAAGGCGACGCCGGACGAGACGGGAAGGCGGCGTTAGACTATCGCCATCCGGTTCCTCTGCAGTTCCTGGTCCACCTGGGTCTTGACGTCCGGCGGGACGCGGAGGGCGTTCGCGAGGGCGTCGAGGTAGGACTTTTCCATAAACTGATCCGGATCGATAATCCCGGCCGAGAGCGTATAGAGTTGGAGCGCTTCCTGCGGATCGGTAACGCCGGCGGCGATGGTCTGCGGGTCAAGATTTTCCTGCATCGCCTTCTGGACAAACGCCTCGCCTTCCCGGCCGATATTGGCGGCCTTGAGGCCGGTCGCGATGTTCTGCTGTTCCTTGGCGTCGATGTGGCCGTCGGCCTTGGCGGCATAGACCATGGCGCGGATTATCCGCTCCGCCTTGGCATTGTCCGTGTTCATTTCGGGCGGCACCGCCTTGGCCGGCTGTTCCGCCGCCGCCTGCTTCATGCGGTCGCCGAGCCGCTGCCAGAGCATGGTCCCGGCCCCGGCGAGGAGCGCCCCCTTGAGCCAGCTGAAACCGCCCCGTTTGTTCGTGAGGAGGTTCCGGGCGATATCACCGGCCCGGCCGGAATTGAGGATGCCGCCAAGCCCGCCGGCCATGTTGCCGAGCCCGCCGAGGCCGCCGCTGCGGGCCTGACCGGGCCGCGCGCCGCCCATCATATTCTGAAGACCTTCAAGTATATTCATATTGAACTCCGTAACGTGAATTCCCCCCCTCAAAGGAACCTGTCGCGGAGTCGTGCGTGTCTCTTGCAGGTACCGGCGGCCGGCACGGCAATGGTTGGAATGGTTTTTGAAAAGGCGGGACTGTCAGTCCGCCGTCCCGCGCCCGGACAACGCCCCGATGGCCCGCATCACCCGGTAACCGTAATTCTTGATAAGGATTTTCCGTTCGCTCGCGGGCAGTTCCCGGTACAGCCGCTCCTTGTCGAGCATGCCGACCGGCCGGCCGAACACCACCTGCGCCCTCGGCGCCAGGCGGGGAAAGTTGGCCCCCCGGGGCATGATCTTGTGGGTACCGATGATGGCCGTCGGGCCGACGGGAAGGCCGGACTTGAGTGCGAGGATGGCGAGGCCGGGCCGGGCCCGGTTGAGGCGGGGCTGGTGGTTGATATGGCCTTCCGGAAAAATCCCGACTGCTTCGTCCGCCGCCAGCCAGCCGAGCGCCTCGGAAAGCATGCGGCCCTGGCTCCGCCGGTCGCCCCGGCGGAACGGGATGGCTTTCCCGGACCGGAGAATCCAGCCCATTATCGGATGGGCGAACGGTTCCTCGTAGGCGACCATGTGGAGGGGCAGGAGTTTTGTCCGGCAGTAGGCATAGGCGAGAAGCGGCCCGTCAAGAAAACTCGAATGGTTTGCCGCGATAAGGCAGGCCCCGTCCGGGACGTTGGCGCCGCCTTCGATACTCCGGAGAAACGGGAATGCCACCGTCCCCACGACGCCGGCGGCGAGATAAAAACTTTTCCACGCCATCAGAACCCTTTGCGTTTAGTGGACCGGCGAGGCCGCCGCGTCGGCCGGGCCGTCGCCACGGTCATAATCCCCCACGCTTTTCCACCGCCGGTGCAGCCAGAACCACTGCACCGGTTCTTCCAGAATCATCTCGGTCAGGTCGGCGTTGACCAGATCGAGCAGGCGCACCGTCTCCGCCTTCGGATCGGCGTCCGGGTCGGGAACCCGCATCGGCCGCCAGACCATGCCGAACTGCTTTCCCGTCCGGTTCCGGCGGAGAATCGCCGGGAGGAGCGGACAGCCGGTCCGGATGGCCAGCTCCACCGGAATCGTGATGGTGCTGGCCGGACGGCCGAGGAACGGCGACATCATGCCGTGTTTGCCGCCGTCCTGGTCGATAAGGATGCCGACCGGATTCCCCGTCCGCAGTTCACCGAGTGCCTTCCGGATGGCGCCCTGCTTGTCCAGGATGCGGAGGCCGTTCCGTTCCCGGATGTAGCGGACATATTCGTTGACTTTCGGGTTGTCGAGCGGCCGGGCGATGGCGCCGCCGCCCGGCAGGCCGATAACGCTGCTGACCGTATTGAACCATTCCCAGTTGCCGTAGTGGGCGGTGACGACGATGTAGCCCTTGCCGCCGGCCATGGCTTCGGCGAGCGCCGCCGGGAACTCCCCGAGATCTATTCGCTTCCGGATATCCTCGACGCTGTAGCGGGACAGCTTGGCAAACTCCGCCAGGGTCCGGCCGTAGCAACGGAAATTTTCCCGGACGAAGGCGTCCAGTTCACCTCCGGCCAGCCCGAGGCGTTCCGCCGCCTGGGTTCTGACCCGTTCCCGGTGGCGTTTGTCGATGCGCCTGAGCAGTCCCGCCAGCCGCCGTCCGCACCAGCTCGCCGCCGCCATCGGCAGGACGGACAAGCCGCCGACAATGACCCGGGCGGCGGCATATTCGAGAAAATGCCGGACAGGACGCGGTTTTTTCGCCATTTACCCGAGCTTCCTTCCGGTCAGGATGGAGTATGCCTCGAGGTAGCGGTCCCGGGTGGCGGCGACGACGCGGTCGGGGAGGGTCGGAGCCGGCGGACGCTTGGTCCACTGGCATTCGTTCTCGAGCCAGTCCCGGAGGTACTGCTTGTCGAAGGACGGCGGGTTGCTGCCCGGCTTCCACTCGTCCGTCGGCCAGAACCGGGAGGAGTCCGGCGTCAACACTTCATCTATTAATATCAGTTTGTCGTCCAGGAGGCCGAATTCGAATTTGGTGTCGGCGATGATGATGCCCTTGGTCCTGGCGTATTCCGCCGCTTTTGTATACAGGGCGATGGCGACGTCCCTGACCTGGGCGGCGAGGCCGGGCCGGAGGGCCTTGTCCATGACGTCGAAGCTGACGTTTTCGTCGTGGCCGACATCGGCCTTGGTCGAAGGTGTGAAGATGGCTTCCGGCAACTTCCCGGCCATCTGGATGCCTTCCGGCAGCGTGATGCCGCAGACCGTCCCGGAGGACTGGTATTCCTTCCACCCCGATCCGATAAGGTAGCCCCGGACAATGCATTCGAACGGAATGACCTCGGCCTTTTTTACGAGGAGGGCGCGGCCGTCGAGAATGGCGTTGTCCTCCGGCGAAAGCCCGAGGCTGACAAGATTGGCGGAAATGAGGTGGTTCGGGACGATGTCCTTCAGGTAGTCGAGCCAGAACATGGTCAGGCCGGTGAGGACCCGTCCTTTATCCGGAATCGGCGTCGGGAACACCACGTCGAAGGCGCTGATGCGGTCGGTGGCGACGAGGAGGATCTTGTCGCCGAGATCGTAGACGTCCCGCACCTTGCCACGCTTCGGCGCCGGCAGGCCGGTAATGTTCGTTTCAAAGACAGCCTCTGCCATTGACCTTTCTCCCTGGATACTATATAGTGTATACGGAAATGCAGGCTGGGTTTCTGAACCATGGCCGTTCCATCCCGAGCGGCGTCAACCTGTATCGAAAATCATTGTGCAGCCACGGTATTTTCTGTCAACGGAATTACCGGGTCGTGGCACGGAGCCATGGTCCCGCGGCTCCCGCGCCGACGCAAATGGAGCGTTCCGGGATTGGTGTCCCGGACGCGTCACGGCATGCGGTACGGCATGCGGACGGGAGGAAAAGGCCTCTTCGGGCTCCCGGCCGTTCCACCCAGCTCTGCCCTACGGAGAGGGTATGCAAACAGCCGAGTTGACCATCCAGACGCCGAACGGCGAGAAGGTTGTGCCCTTGGTCGAGGGCCAGCCGCTGTTTGTCGGCCGCACCTCCGAGTGCGACCTCTACCTGCCGTCCCCGGCGGTGAGCCGGCGCCACGCCGTCTTCCTCACCCGCCACGGCCATGTCGGCCTCAAGGATCTCGATTCCGCCAACGGCACCTACCTGAACGGCAGAAAAATCACCAAACCCATCCGCCTCAAGGACGGCGACATCATCCAGGTGGCGACCTTCGTCATGCACTTCGCGAAAAAGGCCGACGAGAACGGCAAAACCGTCATCCTCTCATCGTCCATTCTGGACGATCACGCCGCCGCCCGCCAGGCCGCCGACATTTCAGTGGCGGAAAAACAGTCGCAACCGCCCGCCGCGCCGGACCGACCGGACCGGGAGGCGGCGGAACCGTCTTTCGCCGACGACGCGTCGCTGGCGGACGACGAAACCGGCAGCGGCGAATTTTTCGCAAACATTCCGGACGCCCCGGCGCCGGCCCCGGCCGAACCGCCGCCATCGGCGGCGGAGGCGGCGGAGCAAGCCGAACCCGCCGCGACCCGCTCCCACCTGGACGGGCGCGGCCGCCAGGGCGAGTCGGACACCCGGGTCATCGCCCGGCCGCCCCGGCCGCGTCCGACCCGGCCCCACACCATCGCCAGGGAAATCGACGAAGACGTGGTCGGCGACGGCGACGGCGACCACCTGATGATGGACGACGCCCCGGCGGAAGAGGCGGGAGACGGCGAACTGGCCCTGACGAAGGCGGCGGCGGAAGCCGGCCTGGTCGGCGAATTCGTCCCGGAAGAGGAAGCGGCGCGGCCGAACGGCGGCGGCGGCCTCCCGGACCTGTCCGGCGCGGCCGTCGACACGCCGAAGCCGTACACGCCGGCGGAGAACGCCATCCCGATTGACGAGAAATTCCGGGAAGCCATCGAGGCCCGCCTCGCCCTCTTCTCCTTCCTCGCCGATCTGAAGCAGGAGCGGGACGAACTTCTCGCCGCCAACCCGGGCGCCCCGGACGCGGTCAAATCCGAATTCAGCCGCCAGGACCGGGAGATGGACAAACTGCCGACGGCGGATCAGTGCGATTCCATGATTGAAAAACGCACCGCCCGCCGCCGCGACCTGAAGGAAAAAATCAAGGAAGCCAAGAAAAACGGCACCAAGCCGCCGCCCCGGCCGTCCAAACTGATGATCGAAGCCGAGGACATGGCCATCAATCAATGGACCATACTCTCACAGTCGTACCGGGAAGTCCTGCCCACCGTCTTCGCGCAGGGCTACCGCCTGACCGGCCAGGAACCGCTGGCCCAGGCCATGGAAGAGGCCGGGCTGGACGGGAAAGTCCTCCTCGGCGGCGGCGCCTACCTCCTTGCCCTCGGGGAACTTCTCGAGGAGACGAAGTACAACCGCGCCTATGTCAAGTCGCGCCTGGCCGAAGTGGACAGCGAGGAGAAAAAGTCCGGCGGCGGCAAGCGCTTCAGCCTCTTCGGCGGCAAGAACGACGACGACGAGGAAGACGAGGACGAAAGCGCCGACGACACCCCGACGGAAAGCCCGGAAGAACTCCGGGAGACGGAGAAGTATCTCGGACAACGCGTCAACTGGATTAACCAGGAATCGACCTATATCGAACAGATGCTCATCAAGGAATTCTGGGACGTCTACACGAAACTGGCCCTCCACTACCTCCCGAACCACGAGGAAATGACGGTGGCGGTGCGGGCCTTCCTCCGCCACGGCGTCATCGGTTTTATGCCCTGGTGGCTGAAGCCGGAGGTCCGGGAACACGTTATGACGGACTGCGGCAAGGACGTCGTCCACCACATGGTGGTGTCCCGGAAAAACACGAACATCCTCTATGCCGACGAATACCTGGCCGCCGTGATGAACATGGAATGCACCCCAGCCAAGGCCGAAACCCTGGAAATCAACGAAAAGAA
>JAJQFC010000033.1 GCA_021201355.1 Planctomycetaceae bacterium
GTAGCACTCGACGACATCGACGCCGCCATCGCCGAAGTGCATGCCGCGCTGCGGCCGGACGATTTCAGCCCCGACGCCCTCGGCATCATCGCCTGCACCTACGATTTCGCCGAGGAAGGGGTCGCCGCCCGCATTGCGGAAAGCCTGCCGTTCCCCACCGTCGGCATTGAAACGACCGATTGCGCCGTCGCCGACGCTTCCGGGAATATCCTTTTCACCGTCATGGCCGTCGGCGGCGATGACATCCGGTTTTCCCTGGCCCGTTCGGAATCCTTGGACTCCATGCCGGAAACCGCCCTTTCCGACATGTGCCGGCGGGCGATGGACGGCCTTGGCGGCCGGGAACCGGCGTTCGGCCTTGTTTTTGCGCCGATGCTGGAAAAAATTAACGACGAAACAATCGGCCCCCAGCTCGAAGCGGCGCGGCCGGGCCTGCCGTTCTTCGGCACCCTGTCGGTCCGCTATTACGACGGGCTCTACCGGCCGGCGGCGGTGTTCCACGACAACCAGGCCTGGTACGATCGGGCGACGGTCGCCCTGGTGGCAGGCGATGCGGCGCCCTTCCTCTCGATGGCGACCCTGCCGAAGAACCGCATCCTCAAACAAAAGGCCGTCATCACCCTGGCCGACGACAATGTCGTCATCGAAGTCAACAACCGGCCGGTCATCGAGTATCTGGATTCCCTCGGGATGGTGCAGGACGGCAAGGTGCCGGGCCTCCACGCCTTCCCGATAATCATCGACGAATCGGACGACACCCTTCCGGAGACCCGGTCGGTCCTGGAAATTTCGCCGGAAGGCTATCTCGTCTGCGGCGGCAGGATGCCCGAAGGGAGCGTCCTCTCCATCGGCGCCCAGGACAAGGATTCGGTGCTGGAAACGGCCGGCGACCTGTTCTCCCGCTACGACGGCGACTACGCCGCCGGGTTGTTCTACTCCTGCCACAGCCGCGGCCTCGCCCTCGGCCTCGACATTTCGGCGGAGTTCGACCTCTTGCGGGAACGGTTTTCCGGAAGGTTCCCCGTCATGATGGCCTATTCGGGCGGAGAAATCTGTCCCCGCCGGGGGGCGGACGGGCAATACCATAACATGTCCCACAGCGACACCCTGGTGGGATGCGGCATCGGGCGGACGTAGCGGCGGCACGCCGGCCGGTGCGCGCGACGGAGAGCGCGCGGAGGCGGTAGAAGGATTGTCATGAGCGACATGTCTGAACTTGAAAAAATGGTCAAGGACCTGACGGCGGAGCGGAATCGTCTCCGGCGCGAGACCCGGACGCTCCGTGAAACGATCCGGCGGGCCAAGATGTCGTCCTCAACCATGTGGACGCTCCGGAACATCCTGACAGAGGAAAAATCCCGCCAGGAAAAGTACCTCGGCCTCCTTCTTGAATACTGCTCCGACATCATCCTCATGCTCGACCGGAACGGCCGCATCACCTACTGCACCCAGGTGTTTCTCAGTACCGCCGGCATCGCCAATTTCGCCCTGGTGGAAAGCCGCACCGTGTACGACCTGTTCCCGCATTTCTCCCGCCGCACGAAAAAGAGCCTCCGGGACGCCTTCCGCTCCGTCATGGTCCGGCAGGTCTCCCGCCAGTTCGAGCTTCGCCTCGCCCTCCGGAAGGACGGTCCGGAACGGGACTACGCCATCGACATTTCCCCCATGCAAAACGATTCCGGCCTTCCGGAAGGCTTTATCGTCGTCTGCCACGACATGACGGACGTCATCCGGGCGAAGGATCAGGCCGAGCAGGCCAACCGGGCCAAGAGTTCCTTCCTCGCCAACATGTCCCACGAAATCCGCACCCCCATGAACGCCATCATCGGCATGGCCGAACTGGCGCTCCGGGAGCCGCTGCCGGATTCGGTGTACGAAAACGTCCTCAGTATCAAGCAGGCCGGAAACAGCCTCCTGAACATCATTAATGACATTCTCGATTTTTCCAAAATCGAATCCGGCCGGATGGAAATCGTCGAGGCGGAGTACGCCCTCTCGTCCCTCCTCTCGGACACCATCAGTATCATCCGGACCCGCATCATGGAGACGTCCCTGACGTTCCTCGTCGAAGTCGATTCGACCATCCCCGACCACCTCCACGGCGACGAGGTCCGCGTCCGCCAGGTTCTCCTGAACCTCCTGTCGAACGCAGTCAAGTACACCCGGCACGGCCACGTCCGGCTCCGGGTCGGCGGCCGCCTGGAACAGGACGACGTCTTCCTGACCTTCGAGGTCGAGGACACCGGCATCGGCATCAGGGAATCGGACATGGAGAAGCTGTTCGGGAATTTCGTCCAGTTCGATCGGAACGCGAACAAGGGTATCGAGGGAAGCGGACTCGGCCTCGCTATCACGAAGAGTTTTCTTCAGATGATGGGCGGGTCGATTTCGGTGGAAAGCGAATACGGCGTCGGCAGCGTCTTCCGGGCGGTGGTGCCGCAGCGCATCGTCCGGGCGGACGCCATCGCCCGGGTGACCTATCCGGCCGTCCTCCGCGTCCTCGTTTTCGAGACGCGGGCGGTACAGGCGGAGACGATTCTCGCCGCCCTCCGGAGCCTTGGCGTGGAAGCGGCCCGGGCCTATTCCTTCGAGGCCTTCAAGGAAGCCCTCGACCACACGCCGTTCACCCACGTCTTCACCGGCGGCACGCCGGTCAATCAGGTCGTCCGCCTCGTCCACCAGGCCCAGCCGGAATGCAAGGTGGCGGTGCTGGCGGAGCCGGGGGAGGTAACCGTCCCGGCCGATGTGGCGCTGTTCGGCTATCCGGTCTACAGCATTCCGGTGGCGAATTTCCTGAACGGCCTGTCGGAAACGAAATACCGGAAGACGGAAACCGCCGTCCGCTTTACCGCCCCGACCGCCCGCATTCTCGTCGTGGACGACATCGTCACGAACATCCGCGTGGTGGAAGGGCTCCTCACCCCCTACGACATGATAATCGATTCCTGCACCAGCGGCGAAGAGTCCATCCGCCTCGTCCATGAGAACGACTACGACATGGTGCTGATGGATCACATGATGCCGGTCATGGACGGCGTCGAGGCGACCCGCCGCATCCGGGCCCTCCCCGGAGAACGGGCGAAGACCCTCCCGATAGTCGCCCTGACCGCCAACGCCGTTTCCGGGACGCGGGACATGCTCCTGGCGAACGGCATGTCCGACTACCTGGCAAAACCCATTGAAATCAGCAAGCTGAACGAAATCCTTGAACGCTGGATTCCCCGGGAAAAGCGCCGGCCGCCACGGACCAAAAGCCTTGTCCGGGCCGGGACCCAATCCCAGGGCGGCAGCGGCGGCACCCGGTCCTACCGGGCGGACGGCGGCCGGGACCGGGACGACCGCGCCGGGGACGACCGCGACCGGGACAGGAACGGAGAACGCGGCTCCGGCCCGACCTGGACCGTGCATCCCGTCATCGACGGCGTCGATCTCACGGAAGGCATCAACCGCTTTGCCGGCGACATCGCCATCTACAAGGAGGTCGTCGCCGCCTTTATCGAACACATGCCGGGCCTTTTGGACGAACTGTCCAGCGCCATCGGCGATTGGAATCGCTACGCCATCCTCGTGCACGGCATCAAGGGAAGCTGCTACGGCGTCAGCGCCAACAAGGCCGGCGATATGGCCCGGGATCTCGAAACGGCGGCGAAGAGCGGGGACTCGGACACTATCCTCGCCAACCACGACGCCCTTATCCGCCACTGCGGCGAGGTCATCGCCGGATTGAACGCCTACGTTTCGACCTGAGGCGATGACGGGTCGTCGTACCGTGTCGTGGTGACGAACGCCGTCGTCATAATGTTCCCGTTTTTATCCCCCCCCCACCAACCACGGGCTCCTGAAAAAGGCCCGTTCATCCGAACGCTTTCATCACATGCAGGAACCCGTACAAAACCGCGCTCCCGGGCGACAAACCCGGGAGCGGGGCGGTGGAAGTAAACACGGTTGCGGCACGCGTCCGGGTACCTGCCTGTTCGTCGTCGGAGACGAAAATAAAAGCTCTGGCAGGCTGATTTTCGACCGGTGCTTTTCGGCAAAAGTTGGCCGAGAAGAAGTTTTAACGACGTATCCGGCGGCGGGACGACAGGTCCCGGAAGAGCTTCCGGAAAAGATCAGGCCGGCCCGGCATCCCCGCCGTCCGGGTTCAGTTTTTTATAGCGCCGGTTGGCGTACAGGGTAAACAGGAACGCGCAGACGAGGCCGGCCAGCATGGCGATGACGAAGCTGACCGCGTGGTTCGAGAGGAACGGCGCCATCGGCGACGGCACATAGGCGGTGCCGCGAATGCCGAAGAGGCCGACCAGGGTGCCGGCCACGCCGGCGGAAAGGATGGCCCCGCCGAAGACAATGCGGTCCGAGAACATGAAGGGATAGGCCGCTTCGACAAAGGTGCCGAAGCCCATGTTTATGAGGAACCCGGGCGCCGCCACCGCCGATTCGCCACGGTTTTTCGGATAGACGATATTCGCGAGCGTGATGCCGGCCGAGACCATGACGAGCCCGGTCATATCGACGGCGCCGAGGAAACTTTGCCCGGTCTTTTCCATTTCAAAGAGGACGATGGGAAGGATAGCCGCATGGTAAACGCCCCGAGGATGGCGGGCCAGATGAGGAGGCCGGCGATGAGTCCGGCGAGGACCGGGCTGAAGGCAAGGACGGTTTCAATAAGGGCCCGGACGTGGTCCCCGAGCCAGCCCGCCGCCGGGCCGAGGAGGTAATAGCCGAGGAGTCCGGCGCCCAGCCCGGCCAGGCCGCCCGAGACGATGTTCGCCGTGGTGGCGGGAAAATTCCAGTGGAAACACACGCGGATAAGGGAGTAGGCGAAGACGCCGGCGAGGATGCCGCAGACGATGCCGCCGATAATCCCGCCGGAGGTGGCGAGGGAACCGGCGATGATGCCGGCGACGATGCCGACCTCGTCCAGCCCCGACACCTGTTTCGCCGCCAGCGCCGCGACGATAATCGGCAGGGTGGCGATGGTGACGTCGAACACGTTTTTCAGGGGCGCGAGGAATTCAAGCTTACTCAAGGCGAGGATGATTGCCATGGCGATGAAGCCGGGCAGGGCGCCAAGCATAATGCCCCGGAGGTTCACCCGCTTCCAGACGTTTTCATCCGTCAAGGCCGCGTCGGCGTGGGACGACCCGCCGATGGCCGGCCGGTACCGGATGCCCCACTCCTTGGCGAAGGCGGTTATGAAGCCGATGGCGCGGGTCCGGTTGGTGGTGCCGGTGGTGCCGGAAGCGGAGATGACGCGGGCGCGCATGGACTGGCATTTGGCGATGGAGGTGCCGCCGGTGCCGACGATGGGGATGTTTTTCTCGGCAGCGGCGGCGACGGTTTTCGCGTTGACCCGGTCGGGGTCGCTACTCATGACGATGATGCCGTCAATTTCCCCGTCCCGGATGCGGGCGGCGATTTCCTCGTCCTTCTCCATGGCGCGGGTGTTCACGTCGTCGAGGCTGCCTTCGGCCGCGACGGCGACGGTCCGGTCGTCACCGAGAACGTAGAGTCGGGCGAAAGCGCTTTCATTTATCGTGTCCATGGTGGCGCCGGCGCCGATGAACTGGATGGCGGCTATTTCCATCCCGGCCTGGCGGGCCTGGACGAAGATTTCGCCGAGGAGCTTCCCGGGATCCTTGCCGTCCTGGTTGTACAAGTTGCCGCCGCTGCTGCCGATGACTGCCAGTCGTTTCGTCATGCTGAATTCTCCTGCAATAATCGAAATTTTACGGAATGGCACCACAAAGGTCAGGCAGTGTACTTTCAGACCGGCGTTTCAGTCAGAGTTAATTTTGTCAACCAAGCGCCAAGCCGTTTTTCCACAAATCCGTCAATGACGGACGGATGCCCGCGCCCGGAATGGCTCGTCCACCCGCACCGGATGACATTCTGCATGCCGGGCGGATAGCCGCGACAAGTAAGGATGTCGAGTCTTTGAGAAATCGGACTTGGCACGAACGGGAGTGGAACCGTTCCCAATGGCCGCGGGCCGGCGGGCGGAATGCGGTGTATGACGTCCGGTGCCGCGAAAGCGGGACACTGGACGGAGAGCCAAGGCGGACTGCGGCGCGACTCTAGTGGTATGCCGCCCGCAATAGAACGGCCGAGGCATCGGAATTGCCGGGCTATATAAGGAAGGGTGACGGGGAGTCGGTGAATGGCGAACAACCTATCCGGACGGTATGATTTTGGCGCCCTGTGCGCCTTCGCCTGGCCGACCATCGTCATGCTGGTGTTCATGGCCCTGTACACGATGGTCGACGGCGCCTTTGTCTCGCGCCTTATCGGCACCGACGCCCTGTCCGCCGTCAATATCGTCTATCCCCTCGTCAACGTCTATCTCGCCATCGGCATCATGATCGGGACCGGCGGCTCGGCTATTGTCGCCCGCCGTCTCGGGCAATGCGATTCCAGGCGGGCCAACGCCGATTTCACGTTTCTCATGGCTACGAGCGCCGTTTTCGGCCTTGCCGTCACCTGCGTCGGCCTGCTGGAGCTGGACTGGATACTCCGACTCCTCGGCGCCAGTCCGGAAATCTATCACCTCTGCCACAACTACGCCTTCATCATCCTGTTTTTTGTGCCTATGGCTGTCGTGCAGATGGCATTCCTCAATTTTTTCGTCGTGGACGGCCGTCCCGGGTTCGACCTGGCCGTTGTGGTCGTCGGCGGCGTCCTCAATATGGTCCTGGACTATGTCCTTATCAAGACGGCCGACATGGGAATCGCCGGCGCCGCTCTCGCCACCGGGATTGGCTATAGCGTTCCCGTCCTGCTTGGCGTCTGGCATTTCGTCCGGAAAGGCAAGCCGGGCCTTCGCTTCGCCCGGCCGGTTTTTGACCGGAAGGTGCTCTGGAAAAGCGCCATCAACGGCTCGTCCGAAATGGTCACTAACCTGTCCCTCGCCATCATTACGTACCTTTTTAACATTATCATGATGCGCCTTCTCGGCGTCGACGGCGTCGCCGCCATCACCATTGTCCTTTATGCCGAATATCTCCTGTGCGCGGTATACTTCGGCTATTCAACCGGCGTGTCGCCGCTTATCAGTTACCAGTACGGCAAGGGCGACACCTTCCGCCTCCAGCGGATGTTCAAGAACAGCCTCGCCATTGTCGCGGGCTGTTCCGTCGGCGCCTTCGTCATGTCGTACGTGCTGGCCGGAAGCATCGTCTCCGTTTTTACGCCGGCGGATTCGCCCGTCTACGCCTACGCCCTCCGCGGGTTCAAAATCTTCGCCGTCAGCTTCCTCTTTATGGGGTTCAATATCTTCGCGTCGGCCCTCTTCACCGCCCTGTCGAACGGGAAGATATCCGCCTTATTGTCGTTCATGCGGTCGTTTGTGTTTATTGCGCTCGGTGTGGCGGTCCTGCCGTTGTTTCTTGGCACGGACGGGATATGGCTGGCGGTTCCGGTGGCGGAACTGGTGTCGTTCTTTATGTCGGCGTGGTTTGTCCGCCATTACCGGGCCAGTTACAAATTCGCCTGATACGTATGTATTTCAGTGGACGCAGAGATTGCCCGGGAACGGCGCAATGAAACACGGTGGAACGGCTCGCCTGCATGCGACTCGCCAAGTATATGTTACCATCTACAACGTACCGATTCTCCGACTCACCGTTCTACGCCTCGCCGACCGCGCAGCCGCGGAGCGTCACGACATGGCCCATGACCTGCTGGCCCATGAGAACGCCGGTTTTTTTGACGGCAATTTTTCTGCCGTTCCGGTCGATCACGGCCGAAGTAGTGCCGTGAAGCGGGGAGTGCGTATCGAACCATTCCTCCGGAAGGATTGTGTCCAGGGACGCGTTCAGCGCCTGGATGGCCGGCACCCCGAGAAGGGATTCGGCAATGCGGTTGAATGCGGTTATATGCCCGCGACGGTCTATCGTGATGACGCCGTCGTCGGTGGAAGAGAGGAGAGCCTGGAGCTGGGCCGCCTTTTCCCGGTCGCGGCGGCGATGCGCCGCCTCGGCCTTGGCCCGGGTCATGGCGAACCGGGCCGACTCGACGGACAACGGAAGGGAATAGGCGTAACAATCGCCGCGCGCCGCCGCCACCTTCTGGGTGTTCGGACCGCAGATAAGGATTTTGCAGCCTTCCGATACCGCCTGTTCAACCAACCGTTCGGTCAGGCTAGGAACCCGCGCTTCCTGACGGTAGCAGCGGATGGTCGAGCCGGGGATGACGTCGTTCAGGCCAAAACCGTTAAAACACATACTGTACGAACCGATGATGCCGATCTGGAGGTGCCCGTGTTCGCGGACCGCCCGAATAGCCGTCGCGGCCATTTCGTTGGCAAAGGGGATTTCCACAATAGGCGTATTCGGCACGACCCGGTGCGCTTCTTCCGTCAGGATTCCCCGGGCGACAACGACATCGGAGCGGATTAATTGCGACGGCAATTGATCGCTCCATCCGATAACGTGAACACTATACTGCCGATCAATCAATTCGCCGCTAATGCGGGAATGCTCGATATCCTGTCGGACCATCTCGTCCAGTACCGTGGCCCATTCCCTGGCTGGCACAATAAACGAAATAGTCATCATGGTATCACCCTTGCCTGTCTATTAATTAGTCAATAACCCCACTTCTGTATAATATTTAGTTAGTATACTGCCATGTTATCAGGTAGCAACTAAAAATTTTTAAGTATTTTTGTACTAAATTAGGATGGCATAAGGAGATATGTGGTGTAAACGAACGAACTGGGCGATGCCGGCTGTGATCGATTGTTCATTATGACTTTATTAATCGCGCTGTGCTTACGTTAACGATTAATATTCTCTCGGCGGATAGATCAATCCGTCTATTCTTCCCGTAACCGCGATTATCATATCACTAAACCAAATTAAGGGATCTGCCCTGATTCAGGGAAAGAGGCCGGAAATTCCTGCCGGTGAACAGCGAGACGGCGTGTCCACCATGATTATTTTATATCGGAAAACATGCGTAATTATGGGGTTACGAGGTTTACGCAATAATGGCAGGACGTTTGTTTGACATGGCTGCCGATCTTTCCGTCCGAAGGAAAAATTTCTTCCGGTAAAGGCGGAATCGGGTTTCGAAAACGGCTGCTACCCTGTCAGGAAAGGATTCTTCCATGTCAATGGCGCTGAACGGATTTTCGGCACAGTACAGCATTACCAGCCAAACCACGGTGAAAAAAGCCCACACCGCCGCCCAGTCCGGCGTCCCGACATGGGATCCAAACCGGGTCTGGGGATCCATCGGCGGGATGGAAAAGGGATTCCGGAGTTACCGGCAGCAGTGGAACGAATACTATTCCGAAAGCTTCGCCGCCGCCGGCAGCGGCGTCCTCACTCAGGAGGAATTGACCGATCTGCTCCAGTCCGAGTTCGGCGGCATGGGCGTCACCTTTATCGACCATAAGCCGGGCGACGCCAAAGCCGGTCGGCACGACGTGTACATCGACGACGTGAACCGGCAAAAAATGGCCTCAGACCCCGAATACCGCGCCAGAATGATGTCAGTCATCCAAATGGAAATGGCCGGCGTGACCGGCTACTCTCTGAATGACGGAAACGGAACCGTCAGTAACCGCCTGAGCGGGACGGTCCTGTCCATGGCCGAGGGCGATCCGTTGTACGAAGGCGTTCCGCATTCCGGAGGCGCTGTCAGCGAAAGTAACGGCGTCCGCATGGCCGCTTCGGCTGCCACCGGCGAGTCGAAGGGCAAGGGGCTTATGACCCTTATCATTGAAAAGATGCAGGAAATGATGGAAGAGCGGCGGCTCAGGCAGGAACGTGAAAAACAACTGGAAGGGCAGGGCGTCCAGGTCGAGATAAGCGTCGAAGCGCGGTCGCTTCTGGCCGGCGCCGGCTCCGCCGCCGCCGCGCCGGATGCCGCGGACGCCGCCGGGAACGCCGTGGTTGCGGCCCGGGAACGGACCGGCGCTCTTGACATTGTCGCGTAGGAGAGCCTTCCGGCCCTCGCGCCCCATTGACGCGAAAGGCGGCGAACCGGTATACTCGACCAAGCCAGGATAAGTATAATATTGACCGTCACGCAGAATCGTCTTCACCGAAGCGGCCGACCTCTGTCGTCCGCTTCGGCCTTTACCGGCGGGAGACCGGGCACATGGTATGGAGACCGCCCGTTCCGTGTCCTCCCGCTTCTGACTCGTGAACGCCGAATCACCGGAAGGACCGCCCAGTGGCAAAGAAAACCCTGTCCCACCAGGTCGAGGACACCCTGTTCACGGTGATCGTTCGAGAAGAACGGTTTGCCCGCGGCCAAAAGCTCCCGAACGAGATGGACCTGTCGAAAACGCTGGGGGTGAGCCGGACCACGCTCCGGGAGGCGGTGCGGTCGCTTGTCTCCCAGGGAATCCTCGAAGTCAGGCGTGGCAAGGGAACATATATAGCCTCGGACCTCGACCGCTACCGGGACGGCCCCAGTTTTAAAAACCTCGGCCGCGTCCGGACGCGGCTCCGCGACCTGTTTGAAATGCGCCTCATCTTCGAACCGGAAATCGCCGCCCTGGCCAGCCGCCGGGCGTCGGCGAAGGAAATGGCGGAGATCATCCGCCTCGGCCGTTTGGAGGAGGAGGTTATCCGCGCCGGCCAGGACCGCACCGTCCCGGACCAGCGTTTCCATCAGGCCATCGTCGCCGCCTCCCACAACGAATTCATAATAGACCTGGTCCCGACCATCAACGAGGCAGTCGACATCGCCATCGCCGACAGCGGCGACGGCCGCCTTCTCTCCGACCACACCCTCCACGATCACGCCCAGATAATGGACTTTCTCCAGGCCCGCGACGCCACCGGCGCCAAATACGCGATGACCCTGCACCTCCATCACGCCATGCGCGTCCTGAACATCGCCGACGACCTCCTTAACGACGGCGCCGCCGGAAGCGGTGTGTGAGGGTTGGGAAAAATGCCGTAAACGATGGGATGAAACTGACACGGGATTGTCGCGAAAATTCTTGAAATGCCCAAGAGCGCTCTATATCGTATGCGAACCTTCTTTTGCGCTTTTTGGTTTATCTAGCAATAACTGTAAAATGCGGCAAGAAACCAAGCCTTATCTAAAAAGCGCTAAAAGCTCCAGCCCAGCGTCGCCGTCCACTGGTGCGTGACGGCGCTGCCGTGCCGTCCCTGATCGTACCGTAGCCACGCCGCCAGCCTCTCGCGCCGGTAGCCGACGGCCGCGCCGGCGTAGTAGACGTTTTTCATGGAGTCGAAAGAACGCGTGGTGGCGACCGTTCCTGTGCCATCATTTGTCGACGTCACGCGGCTCCTGGTCGTGCCGTCATGGACCTTCAGGGTATGGTTCATGCCGATGCTCGACTGGAAGAGGAGATGCGACCGGTCGGACAAGGGGCGGTGATAGCGGACGGTGAGGTCGAGGGGAATGGTTGTCGAGGCGGTTCTCGAACGGTTGTCGATCCAGGTGAGACCGGGAGTATTCAACGTGAGTTGGTAGTCCTCCACATTCCATGTCGAAGCAATGCCGGTGCTGAACCGGACGCCGAGGGTGGAAAACAACGTCCGGCCGTACTCGATAATCGCACCGCCGTGCCAGGACAGTGACTGGTAGTCGTCCCGGTTGAAACGGCGCGGCGAAAAGCGTCCGCCGTCCCGCCCGGGCGGCACGTCGTAGGCCCGGTTCAGGGTGGCGTAAAGGGAGGCGACAAGGCCGTTATCAGGCATGTAGGTTGCGTCAAACCGGAGGGCTTCGACAACCGCTCTTTCCTCGTTCCGAAGATGGAACATTTCCTCCCGGCCGCGTTCCGACGACACCGATCCGCTCAGGATGACGGACTGTCCGATTCGGCGCTCAATCCCGAGGATGACGCTGTTCGGATCGTATTCCCGCGCGTCGTCCACCCGCACCCGGTACAGCGTCGCCGCCTCGCCCATAATCCGCGACCACACGGGGTTTGTCGGCTGGCTGTTCACGAGGTAGACGCTCGTGTCGGTGCCCACCCGGGTATGGCCGGGACGGAATTCGGGCGAGTTTGGCGCGGTGGAGACCGTAACGTCCCGGTGCTTCAGGGAAAGAAGGCCGGTAGCCGGTTCGGCGCCGTAAACGTTTGCCGATGACAAAACCGTCACAACCAGAACTAAAGCGAGAAGCATGGACCGTGTCGTCTTTGGCAAGCGCTTCTCCATTTGGCAAGGAAGAAATATCCGATTGCGCCATGGTACATACCGGTACTGTATTGTCTATGGAAATCTCCGTCCGGCGGCGCTGTCCAGAAATGACTGGCGGCGGTCGGCGGCGACGATACAATGGTTGTCATACCTTTTGGCGAGACATACTACAACACCAGGAATGAGGAGAACCACGATGGCACGTCGCAGTCATGCCGTTACCCAGGGCGTCGAACGGGCGCCGCACCGGTCGTTATTCAATGCCGCCGGGTTTACCGATGAAGAACTGGCCCGTCCGCTTATCGGCGTCGTATCGGCCTTCAGCGAGATTGTCCCCGGCCACATCCACCTCGACAAAATCGCCGACGCCGCCAAGGCCGGCGTCCGCATGGCCGGCGGCACGCCTATTCTCATGCCCGCCATCGGCGTCTGCGACGGTATCGGCATGGGCCATTCCGGGATGAAATACTCCCTCGCGTCCCGGGAACTCGTCGTCGATTCGGTGGAGACGATGGCCGAAGGCCACCGCCTCGACGGCCTCGTCCTGATTCCGAACTGCGACAAGATCGTCCCCGGGATGGTCATGGCGGCGGCGCGGATGAACATCCCGAGTATCGTCATTTCCGGCGGTCCGATGCTGGCCGGACGCCATCGGGGCCGGGGCATCAGCCTGACCACCAATTTCGAGGCGGTGGGCGCCTTCAAGGCCGGCTTTATTGACGAAGCCGAACTGACCCGGATTGAACAGAGCACCTGTCCGGGCTGCGGATCGTGCTCCGGCATGTTCACCGCCAATTCCATGAACTGCCTCTGTGAAGCCATCGGTATCGCCCTCCCGGGGAACGGCACCACCCCGGCCGTCTACGCCGCCCGGACCCAACTCGCGAAGCGCGCCGGCATGAAGATCATGGAACTGGTGGAAAAGGACATTAAACCCCGGGACATCCTGACCCCGACGTCCCTCCGGAACGCCCTCGCCGTCGACATGGCCCTCGGCTGCTCGTCGAACAGCGTTCTTCATCTCCTCGCCATCGCCAACGAAGCGATGCTCGAGATGGACCTGAACCTCATCAACGAAATCAGTAACAAGGTGCCGAACCTCTGCCACCTTGCCCCGGCCGGCCCGCACCATATGGAAGACCTCTACATGGCCGGCGGCCTTCCGGCCGTCATGAAGCAACTGGCGGACAGCGGTTTTCTTGACACGTCCGTCCTGACGGTGACCGGAAAAACCCTGGCGGAAAACATCGAGGGCGCGGTCAACGAAAACCCGGAGGTTCTCCGCCCGATGGACAATCCTTATTCGGACACCGGCGGACTGGCAATTCTCTTCGGGAATATTGCGCCTGAGGGCGCGGTAGTGAAGCGGAGCGCCGTCGCCCCGGAAATGTTCAAGCACTCCGGCCCGGCCCGGGTGTTCGATTCGGAAGAGGAATCCATCGAAGCCATCTATGCCGGCCGCATCAAGGAAGGGGACGTCGTCGTCATCCGCTACGAAGGTCCGAAAGGCGGTCCCGGCATGCGGGAAATGCTCTCCCCGACCTCGGCTTTGGCCGGGATGAAATTGGACAAGACCGTCGCCCTCATCACAGACGGCCGCTTTTCCGGCGCCAGCCGGGGCGCCTCCATCGGCCACGTCTCGCCGGAGGCGGCCGAGGGCGGCAATATCGGCCTTATCCGGGAAGGCGACATCATCGACATCGACATCATGGGCCACGCCCTGAACGTCAAGGTGTCGGACGAGGAATTGGCGGAACGCCGGAAGTCGTACCAGCCGCCGGCCCCGCGCGTCACCAGCGGCTGGCTTGCCCGCTACGCCGAACTGGTCAGTTCCGCAAGCACCGGCGCCGTCCTTAAATACAACGGCCTTCGCGGCGGAAAGTAGGACGCCGCCGTCAGCCGCGCAGCAGCCGTTTACACGCCACTGGACGTTGTGGTACAAAAGCGTCACCGTGCCCTTGCCGGGTCCGGTGACGCTTTCATAACGGATGGGATCGGCGCCGGCCCGACACGGAACAACTGAGGGAGAAAGGAATGCCAATGCCGCTTCTTGAACGTTTTCTCCGCTACGTCGCCATCGACAGCCAGGCCGACCCCGACGCCCGGGGGACGCCGAGTTCCCCCGGCCAGCGCCGCCTCGCCGACCTTCTCCGGACCGAGCTAACAGCCCTCGGCTTCGACGCGGCGGTCGACGACCACGCCTACGTCACCGCCCGCCTTCCGGCCCGGCACGCTCCCGCCGCCGCGCCGACCATAGGCCTTATCGCCCACCTGGACACATCGCCGGACGCCTCCGGAGCCGGGGTCAGGCCGCGGGTGGTCCGGGACTACGACGGCGGCGCCGTCGACCTCGGCGGGACGCTCAGGCTCGACCCGGCATTGTTTCCGGTCCTGTCCGGCAAGAAGGGAAAAACCCTCGTCGTCACCGACGGCGCCACCCTCCTCGGTGCCGACAACAAGGCCGGCATCGCCATCATCATGACCATTCTCGAACGCCTCCAGGCCCGGCCGGACCTCGCCTGTCCCGGCGTCGCCGTGGCGTTCACGCCGGACGAGGAAATCGGCCACGGCGCCGAGCTTCTGGACATTCCGGCCTTTGGCGCCGATTTCGCCTACACCGTCGACGGCGGCGCGGTTGGCGAAATTGAATATGAAAACTTCAACGCCGCCAGGGCCGACCTCGTCATCCACGGCCTGTCCATCCACCCGGGCGATGCCAAGGGAAAGATGGTCAACGCCGTTCTTCTCGGACAGGCGTTCCTGGACGAATTGCCTCCGGCCGAACGTCCGGAAAACACCGAAGGGCGGGAAGGGTTTTATCACGTCGACGCCTTCACCGGCGACGTCTCCGCCGCCCGGCTGAGCCTCCTCGTCCGCGACCACGACGCCGACCTTTTCCAGGCGAAAAAGGACTTCCTCGCCGCCACCGTGGCGCGCCTCAACGCCCGCTGATCCGCCCCGGACGGCGACCGCCCGCGTTTTACCCTCACCGTCACCGATCAGTACCGGAACATGGTGGAAAAGGTCCGTCCCCGCATGGACATCGTCGACAGCGCCAGGGCGGCGATGCGGGCCGTCGGCATTACGCCGGTGGACAAGCCGATTCGCGGCGGCACCGACGGGGCGCAGTTGTCCTGGCGTGGCCTGCCGTGCCCGAATCTGTTCACCGGCGGCTACAACATGCACGGCCCCTACGAATTCGCTGTTGTGGAAGAGATGAATCTGGCGGTGGAAACCATCCTGGGGATCCTCGACCGCTACGCCGGAAAGGGTGACAGCCGGTCGTAACGCCGGACCGCCGACTATAATGTCGAACGGCCGGCTATAACGCCAAACGACCGGCCGTAGCGACGTTCCGCCGAATCCCATCTGTTCACGTCGACGTGACGGACGGGGCGGAGGCATCCTCTCCCGACTCAATACCATCACTCCGGCCCGATTTGACTATCAGGGCGTGCCGGTTTTTCGTGATGGCTTTTTGCTTTTGGCTGAAGGTCTGGCTGTGGTTGTGACGGTCATCACGGTTGGCGTGCTTGTCTCGATATTCAGGTCGAGCTTCGGCGCGATAAGCGCGACCAGTTCCGCATAGTCGATCAGTCCCTGCCGTCCCTCATCGGTCAACCCGTACAACCCGACTCCGAGCCGTTCAAACCAGCCGTAATGATTACTGTACAGAATGGCCCCGGCCTTGGCCGGACCGCCGCGTCGTTTGACCGAGGCCGGCGCCTGGGGTCCGGCGGCATTCAGGACGCAAGCCACGGCGAGGGCTTCCTCGCGGTACCGCGTCGCCAGCTTTTGCCTCACCGACCCGCCGGTGTTGAGGTCGGCGGACCGCCCGGCGATTTCCTTCAGTATGTTTCGGGTGACGCGTTTTTGTTTGGCCCGCTTCTGCTCGATCGGGTGAAACGCCACTTCCACCCGGTCAGCCAGCCCGCCCATGTGGACCAGGACCAGTCCGGCTTCAAGCCGTTTCAGGAGCCGGACGAGTTCCCGCCAGCGCCGGCCGCGCCGGGGCGGGGCGGGAACGGCGGCATAGACCGAAGCGTCGGCTTCCTGCCGTTTGACGAGCTGGAGGACAAGGTCGAGGTTGATGGCTGTCTTGATTTCAATGAGAACAAGTTCGTCGCCACGGGTGGCGGCGATGTCGCAGGTATCGACTTCGCCGTAGACGCGATAACCGGCCGCCTCGAGCCAGCTCTTGAGCGGCGGATAGAGGTCTGTTTCCTTGATGCGTAATTTTGCCACGAAAGCCGATTTCCAGTTCTTTCAAGGATTTTTTCGGATCGATAACGACAGCAGGTTAAAACACCCGCCGAAGGAACGGCACCCTATGGAGGACGGACCGGGTGAGAAAACGGCAGAACAGGAGGGTAATCCCGACAGCCAGGGCCCAGAGCACCCAGGCCGGCAGCGGCACCTGCTTAAACAGGCTTTGCAGGGGCAGCAGAAAAATCTGATGCAGCCAGTATATCCCAAAGGAGTACGGGCCCCCACGCGGCCGCGGCGCCGACGGCGCGCCCGCCAAAGCTCTGGAACAGGGCGATCAGGAAAAAGGTGGCGGCGAGGGAAAGTATGCTGTACGAGAAGGAATCCCATATCGCCACGGCGGCCGGGCCGGGCGCTTCGAGTCCGGGAATCTGCGTCGGCGCCACCGTCCACCACAGCCGGAGCGCGACGCCGATTGTGAACAATACGGCCCACGGGACGAGGCGCGGACTCCAGTTGCCCGGAAGGAACCATCCTTGGCGGCCGCCGTGCACGCCGAGGGCGAATACGGCGATATAACCGAAAATCCTGGCCGGCTGGAAATAGAGGAGCCAGCCAATGTTCAGCCACTCGGCGACCGGACGCACATAGAGTATCGAGCCGGAGTACGACGCCATACTGATCGCGAACACCAGGAGCCACACCCACCCGGTTGGCGAACGGGACGGCGTCGCGGCGCGGGGTTCTCCCGAGGCGGAACCTGAGTTCGGACGGGCCGTCAACGCATACACCGCCATGAAGGCAAAGAGCACGCCCAGGAACCAGTAATGGCCCTGCTGGTAGAACGGCCCGAAATAGGCCTGTATGAACTCATCGAACGGGAGAACGAGTCCGTACGACTTCATGCAGGCGCGGGCGAGAAAAGGCGCCACCAGCACCACGCCGAGCGCCCACGGCACGGCGAGGCGCATAACCTTGCTTTTCAGGAAAGCGGTTTTGCCCCTCCGTTCCAGTGAGCGCGGCGCGAAGTATCCGGAGAGGAAGAACAGGACGGTCATGGGGAAGGAGTCGAGGATAACGACGAGGAGGGTAAAGGCGAGGGTACGGCGTTCGTCGATGACGTACCACCACTCCGGCACATAGGCCATATACGCCATGGCGGCGTGCAGGGAAATGACGCAGAGGATCATGGCCGGACGCAACGCGTCCAGACCGGGCATGCGCGCGCCGAACACGCCCGATGTCGGTAACGAAGTTCTCGAATGGTTCGGCATTGCATCTCCCCTCGGTTGTGGACCGGTGTGGCCGCCCTGCTGACGTCTTCATGAGGCGGGAAAAGATACGGCTTTCTCACGTCACCCATAGCATAATGCCACGCCACCGTCAAGTCTTCGCGGTCGGTGGCGGACGCGCCGCCGCAGCCGGTGCGCCGGCGACGGTAAATCCGCCTTTCCTTTCCGGCGGGTAAAACGACCTTGTTCACGGCGTGATGTGGTAAAAATGCGGTAAAACAGGCAATAAATATCTGGCGCTATTTCTCCGATACGGTATAAGTGTGAAAAGGCAATATTCACACGCCCCGCCGCGCACGTCCCGGCGAGGCGATTTTTCGGGCTCGAGCCGCCTGGCGGAAGACCGTTTTCCGGCGGCGGACAAATATAATGCACATTTATTGATGGAGATGGAGATGACAAAGCGTTTGGGAATCATTGCGGTGTGTGTGGTGGCTCTGACGTGCGTGGTCGGCGAGGTGGCGGTCGCCGGCGAAGGGGTTCGCGGGGTCGCCACGACGGGACGGGTCGTCGTCGGCCTTGACGA
>JAJQFC010000074.1 GCA_021201355.1 Planctomycetaceae bacterium
CGTCGGCGCCGACCTCGTCGGCAAGGTCGAAGCCGGCATTCCGGAAGACGACCCGCGGAACCCCGCCACCATTGCGGACAACGTCGGCGACAACGTCGGCGACGTCGCCGGCATGGGCGCGGACCTCTACGAATCCTACTGCGGCTCCATCCTCGCCACCGCCGCCCTCGGCGCCGCCATTCCGGCCCTCAACCCGAACATGTCGGCCGGCGAAGGCATCCGCCTCGTCATCGCGCCGATGGTCGTCGCCGGTATCGGCACCCTCCTTTCCATCATCGGCATTTATATGGTGAAAACGGAAGAGAAGGCCGACATGTCGACCCTCCTGAAGGCCCTCGGCAAGGCGGTCAACGTCTCGTCCGCCCTTATTATCGCCGTCGTCTTCCTCCTGGCCGTCGTCGGCATGATTAACTGGGGCGTGTTCCTCGCCGTCGTCACCGGCCTCCTGGTCGGCATCAAGATCGGTAAGTCCACCGAGTACTACACCTCCGACGAATACGAACCGACCAAATCCATCGCCGAACAGTGCAAGACCGGCCCCGCCACCTGCATCATTGCCGGCCTCGGCGTCGGCATGCTGTCGTCCGCGACCCCGGTCATCGTCACCGTTCTCGGCATCATCCTGTCCTACGGCTTCGCGGGCGGCTTCGCCACCGGCGTCGACTCGACCATCGCCATGGCCTACGGCCTCTACGGCATCGGCTTCGCCGCCGTCGGCATGCTTGCCACCCTTGGCGTCACCCTCGCCACCGACGCCTACGGCCCCATCGCCGACAACGCCGGCGGCAATGCCGAAATGTCCGGCCTCGGCGAACACGTCCGGGAACGCACCGACGCCCTCGACATGCTCGGGAACACCACCGCCGCCACCGGAAAGGGCTTCGCCATCGGTTCCGCCGCCCTCACCGCCATGGCCCTCCTCGCCGCCTTTATCGAGGAAATCCGCATCTGGATTAACAAGCTGGCCGTCGCCGGCGACGGCACCTATGAAATCGGCAACACGATTTTCTTCTCCGACCGCTCCATCGCCGCCCATGGCATCGATGCCGCCCAGGCCGCCGCCAACGGCTGGACCGACATCACCTCGGCCGGCATCGCCACCATCGCGAACGCCTACGACATCACCATCATGAACCCGAAGATTCTCGGCGGCCTGTTCCTCGGCGCCATGATGGTCCTCATCATCTGCGCCCTGACGATGCAGGCCGTCGGCCGCGCCGCCGGAAAGATGGTCGACGAAGTCCGCCGCCAGTTCCGGGAAATCGCCGGCATCATGGACGGCAGCGGCAAGCCGGACTACGCCCGCTGCGTCGCCATCTCGACGAAGGGCGCCCAACGCGAAATGCTTCTTCCGTCCCTCGCCGCCATTATCGTGCCGGTGGTGGTCGGCATCATTCTCGGCGTTCCCGGCGTCATGGGCCTCCTCGCCGGCGGCCTGACGGCCGGCTTCGCCGTCGCCTGTCTCCTCAACAACGCCGGCGGCGCCTGGGACAACGCGAAGAAGCACATTGAAAAGCAGCCGAAGACCTATGCGGCCGACGACTTCAACCACGAGCACCCGCTCACCGGCAAAGGGTCTGATCAGCACAAGGCCGGCGTCGTTGGCGACACCGTCGGCGATCCCTGCAAGGACACCTCCGGCCCGAGCCTGAACATTCTTATCAAACTCATGTCCATGGTCTGCGTGGTGTTCTCGGGCGTCATCGTCAAGTACGGCGACCGGATCATCCCGGCCCTCCAGAAGATGTTCTCGGCGCTGACCGAATAATCCGTTCCCGAATCGGGAGCGCACAACCGAATCACCAGCCCGGCCGTCGCGGCCGGGTTTTTTTCATGTGTGCCGAAAAATGGCTGTTCCGGGAGTGATTTCCGTCCTCGCGGCCGGTGAGGCTGCCGGTTTGAAACGATAATTTGGTTGAACCGACGGCCCAGA
Source organism: Planctomycetaceae bacterium (assembly GCA_021201355.1). Lineage (GTDB taxonomy): Bacteria > Planctomycetota > SZUA-567 > SZUA-567 > SZUA-567 > JAJBSZ01. The sequence continues at coordinate 1,934 of JAJQFC010000074.1, forward strand.
TATGAATCATGAACGGTGCGGAAGGCGTGTCCCGCCGTTCCGGACAGGTACAGGAAAAGGAGTCACGCATGAGCAGCGTCCACGATCTCGCCCTCTCCCTCGCCATCGCCGCCGACGAAGCGGCGCCGTTTGTCGCCACCGCCGAAGGCGGCCGCCGCAACGCCGCCCTCCTCGCCATCGCCACCCGGCTCGTCAAGGCGACGGACGACATCCTCTCCGCCAACCGGATTGACCTCGATGCGGCGAAGGAGTCCGGAATGCCCAAGGCCATGCAGGACCGGCTGACCCTGACGAAAAAATCCATCGCCGCCATGGCGGACGGGGTTAAACAGGTCGCCGCCCTCCCCGATCCGGTCGGGCAAATAATTGACGGCGGCGTTCGTCCGAACGGCCTCCGCATTCGCCGCATGCGGACGCCCCTCGGCGCCATCCTCATCATTTTCGAATCGCGCCCGAACGTCACCGTCGACGCCGCCAGCCTCTGCCTGAAGTCGGGCAACGCCTGTGTTCTTCGGGGCGGCAAGGAGGCGATCACGACGAACCTCCGCCTCGGCGCGATCATTTCGGAATCGCTCGAGTCGGCCGAGCTCCCGCCGGCCGCCGTTCAGGTGGTGGACACGGCCGACCGGGACCTTCTCCAGGCTCTTCTCGGCATGGATAAACACCTCGACCTCGTCGTCCCCCGGGGCGGTAAGGGCCTTATCCGCACCGTCATGGAACACAGCCGGATTCCGGTGATGAAACACCTGGACGGCGTCTGCCACACGTACGTCGACGCCTCGGCCGATCCGGACATGGCCCAGGCCGTGGTCCTGAACGCGAAGACGAACCGCCCGTCCACCTGTAATGCGACGGAGACGCTCCTCGTTCACCAGGACATCGCGCCGACGTTCCTCCCCGACTGCCTCGCCGCCCTCATCAATGCCGGCGTCGAAATCCGTGGCGACGACGGCACCCGCGACATCGCCGCCCGCGTCAACCTCGACGTGACGCCCGCGTCGGACGAGGACTGGCAAACCGAATATAACGACATGATCCTATCCGTGAAGGTGGTAACGGATCTCCGGGAGGCGATATCTCACATCAACGCCCATGGCTCCAAACACACCGACGCCATCCTCACCCGGGACATCGGCGCGGCGGAACGGTTCAAGCTGGAGGTGGACAGTTCGTCCGTCATGGTGAACGCGTCGACGCGCTTCGCCGACGGTTTTGAATACGGCCTCGGTGCCGAGATAGGCATCTCGACAGACAAACTCCACGCCCGGGGACCGGTCGGACTCGAAGGTTTGACGACGTACAAGTGGCTGGTGGAAGGGGACGGCCAGGTCAGGGCGTGATAACCAAGGGAGCGGGATCGTTCCGGGTTTGTTTTACAGTAAAAAAACCTCTCCCGCCTTCGCGTGAGAGGTTTTTTGTCGATGGGCTTTTTCCAGGCCGTTACCCGGCATGTGCCGCCGGGCTGTCCTTAAAACATTCTGGGCAATTCGTGCCGGTCATAGGTGATGTTCCCGTCGGCGTCGACGACGATGAACGTCGGATAGCCTTTTATCTGGTAGGTCCGGGCCACCCGGCTCTGTTGATCGACCAGTACCGGGAAGTTCGGCTGGTATTGGTTGATGAAGGCGTTGGCCTGGACGGCGCTTTCACCGACCTGGATGCCGTAGACGCGCCAGCCCTGGTTACGGGCGCGGTTCGTGATCTGCTTGAACTCAGGCATGGCCTGCTTGCAGTAGCCGCACCACGAGGTATAGAAAAACAGGATGGCCGGCGTCTTCACCGTCACCGGCTGGCCGTCCGGCATGGGCAGCCGGAACAGGTTTACCCCGTTCGACGCCTGGACCGCCCGGGGCGCCGTGGCCCGGCTCGGATTGGCCGGCTCCGCTTCGTAGGTTGAAGTACGACTTGATGAAGAGCCGCCCCACCAGCCGCAGCCCGCCGCCAGCACCGTTACCGCCAGAACAGTCGTATACAACACCTTTTTCACGGATTGATCTCCTCGTTCAGATTGACGGTTTGGAACGCGTCCCCCCACCGGACAGACGCCAGGACAGACGCCAGGTAAGACCATCGACCGCGCGTTCCCGGGCGCTGCGTCGGCCGGTCGCCGCGGCGTCGCCGCCGCCGGAACATCCCCCGGAGACGGCATTTCCAACAATCCCGTCCCGGGCGGCCGGATATGGCCGGCCACGCCTGCAATGCAAAGCTTCTTGGAATATTATGCCAAAAACCGCTTTTCCTTTTAGAAAAAAAACCGATAATCCACGGTTTTTTTCCGATAACATTTGGCAAAAATGACTCAACCATTGAATTGACATATGGCAATCCATACGATTGACGGTGACAGTTTGCAGCCTTTTTTTCGCCCGCCGGGGACTCCGCCGCCGTCATGGCGCGGCGCGGTCCCGGACGGCGCCTACCATTATTCGGACAATCGGCATGAGCGGTACCAAACCAGAAGGCGAATTCGCGGAAAACCTATCGGCGTCCCTGTCGAATTACCTGGACGAAATCGACCTCGACGCCACCAGGGACAAGTCCGGCGTTGCTTCCGGGGACAGGAGTTCCCGGCGAAGCCGCAGTTCCATCACCCCGCCGAGCGCCGACAATATGGCGGAAGCCCTCGATTCGCCCCTCGACAAGACCCTGGACAAGGCCAGGGGGGAATTCCTCGCCACCCTCCTCGACGGCAAAGGCTCCGACGACCCCGCCCTCCGGGACTACGGCGACCGGTACGTCTATATCGGCGTCCTCGGCGAAGGCGGTCAGGGCAAGGTGCTCCGCTTCCGGGACACTGTCCTCGACCGGGACGTCGCCATCAAGGTCGTCAAGCCGCCGTACACCAAGGACAGGGAAATACTCCTCGAGAACGAGGCCCGCCTCGGCGGCATGCTCGAGCACCCGAACATCCTCCCCACCTACGACCTGTGCCGCGACGAAACCGGTTCGCCGTTCTTTGTCATGAAGAAGGTCGAAGGGGTCAGCCTTGACGAACTTCTTAAAAAAGCCCACGCCGACGGCGCTGTCCACAATTCCCGGGATCGGGGCGAATATTCCCGGCGGCGGCTCCTGAACATTTTTCTTCAGGTCTGCCATGCCATGCAGTACGCCCATTCCCGCGGCGTCTGCCACCTCGACCTGAAACCGCAGAATGTCAAACTCGGGCCGTTCGGCGAGGTCTATGTCCTCGACTGGGGCTTCGCCACCCGGACGACGGACAATCCGAAAATGGTCGCGGGAACGCCCCTCTATATCGCGCCGGAACGGTTCCGTCCCGGCAAGCCGGATCAGCGCTGCGACATCTATTCCCTTGGCGTCATGCTCTACCGCATCCTCGTCAACCAACTGCCCCGGGACGTCGGGAAGACGTCGTTCAAGGAATTCCGCCGGCGGATTAAGGACTTCCCCATTGTGCCGCCGCGCCAGCGCGATCCGTCGCTTCCCCGGGATCTCGAGGCCATCATCATGAAGGCGCTTCGGGAAGACCCGGACGACCGCTACCAGAACGTCGGCGAACTGGCGGGCGATCTGGAACGCTTCCTCGACATCCTGCCGGTCACGGCCTACCGGGAAGGCTTGTGGGGCCGGGCCCTCAAGTTCGCCCGCCGCCACCGGGCCACGGTGCTCGCCGGGGCGGTCATGCTTGGCGCCGTCGGTTTGACCGCCGGGGCCTACTTCCGCAACCGCAGCCTCGCCGCCCAGACCGAATGGGCCAACGAGCGCATGCGTATCGAGCAGGAACGGCGCCAGCTCGCCATCGACCAGCTCCGCCTGGCCGAGGACGAACGCCGCAAGGCCGAAGAGGAAAAGCGCCGGGCCGAGGAGGCGCGCATCCTGGCCCAGGAGGAACAGGAACGGGCCGAAGCGGCGCAGCGGGAGATTATCCGCCTCCGCGCCGCCGCCAGGGTGCCGCTCGAGAAGGGCCTCGACATCATGGACAAGTCGAAGTCCGCCGTGGACAAGGAACGGTCGCGGGAGCGGAAGCTGCAACTCCTCCAGCCCGCCATCGCCCTTTTCACCCAGGCCCTCCAGATTCTCGAGGACGGCGCCGCCGACAATCAGGACGCCGCCGGGGCATACTACGCCCGCGCCCGCGCCTACGAACAGGCGCAGGACTTCGGCAACGCCATGGCGGACTACGAAAACGCCTACCGCCGCGATCCGTCGTACATCATGGCGCACTACTACCGTGGCCTTCTCGGCTTCAACCTGAACCGGGACGAACAGCGGGCCATGGAGGAATTCGCCGCCATGAACGCCATCGATCCGGGGAATGAATTCTCGGAAATCGGCCAGGCCTACATCGACGCCCACCGCGGCCGCGACGCCGAGGCGCTCGAACGCGTCGACCGCCTCGAGCAGCGCCAGCGCGCCCTCCGGGGCGAGGCCGGAACCGACGAGGAATCGTGGCGCAATCCCGGCCTGTCCATCGTCTGGCTTATTCGCGGCCTGGTGCACGGCAAGAAGGGCAGTGAATTCTACGATCCGGTCAAGGGCATCGAGGCCTATTCGAATTACCTGTTCTTCGATTCGGACAAACCGTCGCCGTACACCAACCGGGGCGTCCTCCACCAATCCCTGTACCTCGATCTCCGGACCCGCGACCGGGAGGCGGCCGAACGCCATCTCGACGCCGCCATTCAGGACTATACCCGCGCCCTCGAGGTCGAACCCCGCTACAAGCTCGCCCTCCAGCACCGGGGATACGCCCTGTTTCAGTACAAGAAGGAACCGGAAGCGGCACTTCGTGATATCGAGAAGGCGATTGAGATCGATCCGAAATACACCACCGCCATCCTCGACCGCGCCGCCATCCGGGAAAGCCAGGGCCGCTACGACCTTGCCCTCAAGGATTACGAACTCGTCAAGGAAATCGAACCGGCCAACCGGAACGCCGAATACCGTCTCGGCATCCTTTACCTCTACACGGACGAACTGGAGAAGTCGGAAGCATCGTTCGACATCGCGGTGGAGAAGTCGCCGAACCAGTCGACGCGGGGCGTCCGCCTCCACCGCCGGGGCATTATCCGCTTCCTCCGGGGCAATTACGACGGCGCCATCGTCGACTTTGACGAAAGCCTCGCCATCCGGAGCGGCGGCAAGATTTACCCCGCCCTTATGCGCTGGCTGGCCCAGGCCCGCCGCCAGGAGACGCCGAGCGGCGAAGAGTTCGGCAAGTTCATCGACGCCGGGCCGGACCAGCCGTGGCTGTCCGTGGTGGCCGGCATCTATCTCGGCGAAAGCCCGCTCGACGCCAGGCAGGCCATGCGCATCGCCACCACGCCGGAAGGCCGTTGCGAGACCGGGTTCTATCTCGGCGCCTACAACTGGGTAAAGGGCGACCTGGACGAGGCGCTGCACTTCCTCGACCAGGCGGTGCAGTCGGACGTCAAACTGTACATGGAATATTCCATGGCGAAAATCCTCGCAGCCCGCCTCCGGCAGCAGAAGGAGGATGCGAGCATTCTCCCGGATACGGTGGGCCTGCCGCCGACGGTGCCGAAATTGGAAGACCTCGTCGAGGAACGGTAGCCCGGGGTTTGAATCGCCTCCGTCCCGCCTCCGGCATTGCATCGGACCGGCGAATCGGTACAATAAGGGACAACTTTTATCGAAAAAACACGCGGCCTCCGGTATTCGGCGGCCAAGGGGAGTGTATCCGTGGAAGCATCAGAAGGCGATTCCGGTTTCAGCCATTTTCGTACCACCGCCTGGTCGGTCGTCCTCGGCGCCCAGAACCAGGACGGCGGCGGCAACGACAGGGAAAAATGCCTGGCGTTCCTCTGCCGCAACTACTGGAAACCGGTGTACTACTACATCCGCCGGCGCGGGCTGTCCCACGAGGACGCCATCGACATGACCCAGGAATATTTCGCCACCTTTCTCGAAAAGGATTTCGTCGCCATCGCCGACCGGGAGCGCGGCCGCTTCCGCACCTTCGTCCTGGTGACGGCCAACCGGTTCCTTTCGAAACAACTGGCCAAGAAGGCGCGGAAGGAAGCGGCGCTGTCATTGAATTTCATTACTTCGGACAGCGAGGGGCGGGAGATCTACCTGCCGGAACTGGCCACCGGCGAGACCGCCGAAGACGACTTCAACCGGCGCTGGGCCCTGTCCATCCTCGAGGGTACGCTGGAACGGATGAGCAAGGAATGCACGGAAGGCCGCCGGAAGCTTTATTACCAGGCGTTTCGCCGCTATATCGAATCCAGTTCCGACATGCAGCCGCCGTCGTACCGGGAAATAGGCGAAGAACTCGGCGTGTCCGAAATCGACGTGACAAACTTCCTCCATCGCGGCCGGAACATTTTCCATAAACTCCTCCGGAGCGAAATCCGCGAACTGGTCGCGTCCGAGGCGGAAATCGACGCCGAAATCGAGGCCCTTAAGGAATATCTTCGGCGCTAGGCGCCTCATGGCGGTGCGGTCGGGAAGACTTGCGAGATCTTCGGTTTGGTCGGCACGAACGACCGCGTCACCATTAATTAACTGAGCCACCGAACCACGGGACCGTCCGCATGGACGGCCTTTTTTCGCGGCGCAGACGGCGACTGCCTTCCGGATGTCCGCGAGTGCGGGATAAAAAACGTACCGCCAGGAGCGGAGAAAGGAATACCCATGTCCATACCAACCGGCACCGCCCATAGTGAATCCGTCGTCGTCTCCGAGGCAAACCTCGCCTCCGCCGTCGGCGGCGGCCTTGTCGACGTCTACGCCACGCCCATGCTGGTGGCGCTCTGCGAACTGGCCGCGTCGAACTGCGTGAAACCGCACCTGGAAGCCGGCGAAGTCACGGTCGGCACCAAGGTCGATATCGAACACTCGGCCGCGTCCGTGACCGGCATGCGGGTGACGGCGACGGCGACGGTGACCGCCGTCGACCGCCGCCGCGTCGACTTCAGCCTGTCGGTCGTTGACGAAGCGGGGGAAGTGGGGAAGGGCGTCCACTCCCGGTTTATCGTGGACAGGGAAAAGTTCATTGCCAGGGCGGCGGCCAGGAAGGCCTGAATGAGAAGCGGACGCATCCCCGGTCGGGCGCGTCCGCTTTCAGATTGAAGGTGGGTACGAACAGGTGCGGGTCGGCGTCCGGTCAATACCGTCCGGCAATCTTGTCGAGCTGGATGGCGATGAGTTCCGCATCCTTTTCCATGCGCGGCAGGACTTCCTTTTCCACGTGGTCGGCAAGCTCGGTGAGGGCTTTGGCCCGGTTGTTGTCGTTCCAGTGGGGGTTTGCCATTATTTCCCCGGCGGTGTGGTAAAACCGCTGCGCCTCCCGGAGAATTTCGGACGGCGTCTCGAGGGATGTCGGCGAATAGGTCATGCTGTTCCAGACAAACGTTTCCAGATTCAGGGCCGGCTTGACCACGCGGTTTTTTACTTTGTCCGCATATTCCCGCATATAGCCGACGTTGTCGGCCAGTTCGTTCCGGAGCGAGGTCCGGAGATAGTAGTTGTTCTGCATCGACTTGATGTTGTCGAATTGCATGGCCTGTTTCAACCCCTGGCTGGCGGCGAGGTAGACGCCGCCGACGGTGGCGATGATGATGACCAGTTGGCTGATCCAGAAACCTGCCCGCCTGACGTCGTTCTGTTCGTCGGAAGAACTCATTGCCGCTCCTGTCATGGATGGGTCGAACATGCCAATCCGTTCGAAAAGGGTGAGAGGAAAATGTGCGTGGCACACCCGTTCGCACAGCTCCTATACGTACCATTTTTCACCGAATAGGTAAAGGCCGCGCAGTACAACCGGATTGATAGCGTTATTCATTGAATGTGAAGCTTCCTATGCTTTTCGGTGTATCCAGTAATAACCGAAAAACGCGGTAAGAAGCCGATCACTATGTAAAAAGCGCTACGAGGAGACTGACCATGAACAGTACGGGGCAACGCCTCCTGGACGCCGCCTGGCACTGGCACGGCGGAAGCGGCGCGATTGTGAAAACCTTGTCCGATTACATCACCATCCCGAACGTTTCGCCCGCCTTCGACCCGGACTGGAGCACGAACGGCACCCTGGACAAAGCCGTCCAACTGTTCGCCGACCGCGTCCTGGCTTTCCGCAACGACTTCCCGGAAGCGCGTTTTGACGACATCGCCGTTACCGTGTATGGCGGCCGGGACAATCCGATCGCCGACCCGGCGGGTGAACGGCGGACGCCGCTCCTTCGGGTCGACGTCCCGGCCCATGGGCCGGCTCCGGCCGGCGGCACCGTCATTCTGTATGGCCATCTGGACAAGCAGCCCGGCCTCGACGACGCCTGGTCGGACGGCCTGCACCCGAGGAAGCCGGTCGTCCGGAACGACCGCCTCTACGGCCGGGGAGCCGGCGACGACGGCTACGCCTTGTGGTGCGCCCTCTCGGCCCTGGCGGCACTGCGGGCGTCGGGGGAAAGTCATCCCCGGGCGGTCATCATTATCGAGGCGGCGGAGGAATCCGGGCGGGACGATCTGGAGGTGTACCTTGACGCTATCCGGAACGACCTCGGCGACGTCAGGTTTATCGTCTGCCTCGATTCCGGCTGCGGCGATTACGACAACCTCTGGACAACCGATTCGCTTCGCGGCGTCGTTGCCGGCTCGCTCCGGGTGGCGGTACTCCGGGAAGGCGTCCATTCCGGCGACGCCAGCGGCGTGGTGCCGTCGCCGTTCCGGATTATGCGGAAGCTTCTCTCCCGCCTGGAAGACGAGGACACGGGAGAAATCCTGCCGCCCGCCTTCCGGGTGGCCATCCCGGACGAGGTGCCGCCGGCGCTGGCCCGGACGGCGTCCGTACTGGGGGACGGCGTGTGGCGGGGATTTCCGTTTCTCGACAGCGTCTGTCCGGCGGCGCCGGCAAACGCGGAGCTCCTCCTCGCCCGGGGCTGGAAGGCCGGCCTCGTCGTCAAGGGCCTGGACGGCGTGCCGCCGGCGGCCGGTTCCGGGAACGTCATGCTGCCGTGGGTCGAGGCGTCCCTCAGCCTCCGGCTGCCGCCGACCCTGGCGTCGGCCGATGCGGCGTCGGTTTTGAAGGCACTTCTTGAAAAAGATCCGCCGTATAACGCCCGGGTGACCTTTACCGTCCAGGCTGCCGCCGACGGCTGGACAGCGCCGCCGCTCCCGTCCGAAATGGCCGACACGCTCCGGGCGGCGGCGGCGGACTGCTTCGGCGGCGTCGTTCACAGTAATGCCGAGGGCGGTTCGATCCCGTTTATGGCGTTTCTGCGAGACCGGTTTCCCGCCGCCCGGTTCCTCGTCACCGGCGTGCTCGGTCCTGGTTCGAACGCCCACGGCCCGGATGAATTTCTCCATCTCCCGACCGCCCGGCGCCTGGCGGAGGTGGTGGCGCGGATGGTGGCGTCTTTGTCGTAGGCGGTGCGGGCCAGGGCGCCAGGTCAACCGTGCGGCATTGCTTCGGGTCAGAATATCGCTGCGGCACAAGGATGCAAACGCCCTCTTCAGTTTCAACAATAAAACCGAGGGCGAGGCGATTTTCCAAAAAAAGCCGGTTTTTTACCGGCTCCAAAAGAATGGCCGGTTCGTCGGCGGGACAGTTTCTACTGAGAACCATCGGCAAATCCCCCTGCCATTCTGCTTGAAACCGTTCTCCACGGAACGCCGCCGCCGCGCATCACCGGCGTCGGTTTGACGGTTGGTCCGCCTGCGCGGCGTTTTCGTCGCGCCGGGTGCCGCCGGGCTGGCGCGTTCCGCCGGGAGGATTGTTTCGCAAGCGATTGTGGTGTCCGTGGAAACGTCCGATCGGGCTGGCGCTGGTCGTCGCCGCGCCGGTCCGCGGGTTTTCGCGGGCGCCATAGCCGGTTGCAACGCCACTGTCCGGCGTGGCCGGAACCGGGAGGAGGAATGATGATTACCCAACACAAGGTTGATATGGAAGAACAGGACCAGACGCACGACCTGCGGTTCGAGATTTTCGGCGAGACCTACGAGGTGCCGTATCTGGTGTCCGGAAACCGGACCAAGGAGCGGATTCTCGTCAATTCCACCATACTCTTTCTTAAGCGCGGGTACGGCAGCGTCTCCATGCGGGACATTGCCGATTCGGTCGGTATCCAGCCGAGTTCGCTGTATTCCCATTTCGCCAGCAAGGACGTGCTCTGGGCCGAGACCCTGTCCCACGCCATCCGCCTGTACATGCTTTATTTTCGCTCCATGGACGAGGAGCTGCGCCAGGCCGGCTCGTTCAAGGAAGTTATCGAAACGATCTTTTACGAACCGAAACGGCTGGCCAATTCATTCACCTGCTATGCCTTCAGCCTGCTGAAGGCCGAACAGTTCCGTGAAAACGAAGCGGCCAAATTGTACAACCAGGATATCCTCCGCTTCAGTATCGAGTTTTTCCAGGATTGGTTCGACCGCTGCATCGCCCGGGGATATGTGCGGAGCTTTGACACCGAAAGCGCCGCCATCCTCCTGATGAACTCCATCATGATGGGTTTGGACCTGAAGGTTCAAGAACTAATGGGACGGACGCTCACGCCGTACGACCCGGCCGAGCATTTCCGCCGTCTTGAAAGGTATTTTCTCACGTTCGCCGGCGATGCGCCGGCCGCTGCGCCAACCAATCAGGACGGCGAACTTCGCCAAAGCGCCGCAGAGTAATCGGGCGCCGCGCGGAATTTCGATTGGAGAGAGTCGACCCGGCTGGTGATGTGACATGCTGCGGCGATTCGTCGTTCGGAATGATTACTTCACTCCTCCTCCCGCCCTGTGGCTACCGGACGCTCCGGTGCCGCGGGGCTTTTTTTTGACGTCGCCCTCCGCGATCAAGCGTGACGGCGACGCTTCACACCTCTCGCGTTCTCCCTCGACCTCCTGCCTCAGTTCATGCAAATGCAATCCGACAGAGAGAGGCTGGAAGCCCGCCATTGGGTGTATCGTGCCCTTTGCCCCGAATCCGAATCTTGGACGTGGTTCCAAAAGTAAGTATCGTTTAGCGAAGAGGTAATTTTAACGACGTTTTGGTGTCTGGAACGACTTATCACACCGCCTCTAGAGCGCCTGAACGATAACGCCGTTCGCCACGATGCAGGCCGGATAGGGCGCCGCCGCCGGTCTGTCCGGACCCAGCGTTGTCTGGTACACCTTGAAGTCGCCGAGGAGTCGTTCGTTCCCGATGCAGACGTCATAGCCTCCCGGCACGACGACCCGGGCGCCCGGACGCACCGCCGCCGCCAAAACCAGTCCCTGATCGGTGAGAACCGGGTGATCTTCCGTCGTGTCGAGAATCAGGCCGCCCTGGGTGGTGAGACGCATGATGCCGACGCCGGGCCCGGCGGAGACGGCGGCCACCGGCGCCGGCTGGCCGGTGAGGGCTTCCCGGAGCAGCACGCCCGCCTGAAGGTTGGCGGCCGGCTCTTCACGACAGTCGGCCAGCATGAGTTTGACATGGGCGGGAAAGGGCATCGGTCCTACTCGCTTTCCGCGTCCCGCGCCCTCGCCTCTTTTTCCTTTTCCCTCAGGATGGCGTAGAGGTCGTCGATGTCCTTCCGGCTGAGGCTGGCGTCCTTGACGAAGCGGGTAAGCATGTTCATCGGATCGCTCTGGTAGACCGTGCCGAGGAGGGTGTCGTTTTTCCGCTTCGTCGCCTCGTCCCGCGACAGGAGGGGCGAATAATGGTAGACGCGGGAATCATGACGATCAATCGTGTACGTGATCATCTCCTTCTTGACCAGGCGATTAATAAGCGACTTCACCGTCGCGCCGCTGATGTCCCGGTCGGCAATGACCACCGCGATTATTTCGCCCGACGTCGCCGTTCCCTTGGTCCACAACACTTCCATGATGGGCCATTCTGCCTCGGTAATATTCGCCACTACACATCCTCCCCCGCCACACTTCCCTGACAGGCGGTTTTCGATACCAATAAACATTTTAGCACCACAACACATAAATGATTTACATCTGTAATCGTATCTGTATGCTTTATCGTTGACAAGTGTAATCCAATTTATACAAGGAGGTATTCACATGGCTGTCTCATCAGCTGGCGCCAGCGATCCGTATTTTATACAGCGCCAGGTTGCGAAACAAGCGACAACCCTCAACAAGCAAAAAGCGGCCGTGCTCTCGGTAACGTCCAGCCTCCGTACGGATAAGTACGACAAATACAAGCGTTTGGCCCGTCCGGTGGCGGAGAAGCCGGTGGACACGCATACGCCGTCGTCAGGGTATATAACCCGGCAAACAATAACCAAAACAGCCTTTACAACCTACCAAAACAGAAAGGATTGACTGAACACCGTTCCACTCTCATACTACCATGTGGTCATGGATTACACTTGTCAATCTTTATTCTTTATTCCTTCGCTCCGAACGATTCGAGCGGTGTCGCATGGCTTGTCGTATACTCCGCCAGCGGTCCCCGCCAGTTCGCCACCACCACCACCCGCACGAGGCGATTATCGAATTCCACCACCTCCGACATGCCGACGAGGGATTCCCGCCCGAGAATTTCCCTGAACACCCCGCCGCAGTACTGATTACGGAGAACCACCACCGCCAGAAGAAGCCCAAGGCTCAAAAGCCCTTTCCGGCTGTGGCCAAGAAGCCCGCGGCCGCCGACGATGCAGGCCAGCCGCAGGCGGACCGCCGCCGTCCGGCTGGTGAATCCGGGCATGAGGCCGGACGTCCCCTCGTGGGCCTGGAGGATCAGTTCGGCATACCGGAAACGGTCGACGCCGCGCTCGATAACGCTCCGGTCGCAGGAAAATTCCAGCGAATTGACCATCCGGTTCACCGCCCGCCGGATCCACGGGCTGAACCAGAACACGATCCGGGCAAGGCGGCACGCCATGAGGACGAGCCCGTCGCGGCGCTCGATATGGGTCAGTTCATGCAGGTACATGGCAAACCGCGCCTCGTCGTCGTGGGCGGCCAGGAAACCGTCCGGAACGAGGACGTACCGCCGCCCGGGCACCCGCCACGAGGCGAGAACGCCGTTCGGTCCGGAAGCGACCAGCCGCACGTCCCGGCTGTCCGCGGCGCGGCAGGCCCGGTCGAACACCGCGTCGGCCGGCGCCGCCGGGCGGCTTCGGACCCAGCGGTTCAGGTGCCACAGTTCCCGGGCGGTGACGACGAGCCCGGCAACGACCCCGGCCGCCCAGACCAGCATGGGAACGGCCGGCACGACGGTTCCGACCTGTTCCTGCGGCAGCGGCGCCAGCGTCGCCATGACGAACGCCGACACGATGGGCCGGAGCGGCGAACAGGCGAGACCGGCGCTCAGAAGAAAGACGACAGGTTCCGTCCACGACCGCGCGTCCATCCGGAGGGCCGGAAACAGCGCATCCGCCGCGTTCCGGATAGCGGTCAATCCGGCGTGAACAACGGCGATCAGCAGCACCATATCGAACGTCTGGACAATATTAAAAAGAACGGGGTCTGTCATGACCGCCAGGCGAAGCCACTCGGCCGCGCCGGACACCGATGCGTTCATTCCAATCCTTTGTCGACAACAAGCCCGAACAATGCCGGGCCCGGCTCATCGCGTCGTCCGCCGACGCCGTGCCGGTCCTGCCACCCGAATTGTATGGGGCACCGCGGATATTCCAGTATCACCCTTAAAGGATAGGAAAACCCCCGGCGGGGAGCAACGGTAAATCCCGGGACAACCTCATTGCAAAAAAAAGGCATCGTTTTTTCGGGACCGCGCGTGAACGCCGCTATAGTACGCCGTCATGCGGGTGAATGGAAACCGCCCGACCGGAAAAGTGAAAGGAGAATCAACCATGTCCGAGGAGCTCCGCCGCGCCCTCCGGGAACGCGAACGGGAAAAGGAACTCCGGCGCGAACGGCGGAACGAGTTCCGCCGTGACGTCCTCGCCGTCGCCTCGGGGCCGGAAGGGGAACGCTTCCTCCGCCGTCTGCTTGACGACGCCGACATCTTCCTTCCCGGTTTTCGTCCGGATCCGGAAGGAGCGTTCCACGCCGGCCGCCGCGACGCCGGACTCCGTCTCTGGCGCCTTCTCCGGGAAAACCTGCCGCCGGAACGGTTCGCCGCCATCGCCCTGGCCGAACGGCCCGACCCTCTCGCCATAGTGGCCGACACCGGCCGGAACGACGACGGCGTCGCGGCGGCGGACGGGGACGACACGCTCCTCGGCGAATTTTTCTGACGCCATCGCTTCGGGACATCCGGAACGCGGACCTCCCGAAGCCACCTGATGCCATAGTTATGCTGCCAGTCGTACACGCATCCCGGTCCGGAACGGTTGAGGTGACCGGCCCGTGATTGCATCACCCGGAAGCCTGAAATGTGCGGTGGGGGTTCGGGCTTCTTCCAGAAACGCCGACAGTCGCCACCGCCGACTCCGGCCGGGACGCCGCGCTGGCAACGCCCGTTACATTCTCTTGAAAAGAGGGGAGAACGACACATGCAAGACGAACACACGCAGGACCCGATGGCCCCGGTCGACCCGGCGGCCCGGGCCCGGCCCGCCCCGGGCGCGGCCGGCGCGGTGGAGGCGGTGGCGGAACCGCGCCGGGAGGACGCCGTGGACGACGGTTTTCTGACCAGTCCCGCCGCCCCGGCGGAGGACGGCGTCCTCGCCCCGGCCGGATTGCCGGACGGCGACGATTACGGCGAATTTTCCTGGCCCGAAGGGTTCCAGGTCAATCCGGCCGCGCTCGGCCGGTTTGTCCCGCTCGCCCGGGAGCTCGGTCTCGACAAGGCCGGCGCCCAGCGGCTGGCCGGTCTCTATGCCGAACTCGACCAGGAACGCCACCGGGAACAGGCCGCCTTCATCGCCGGCCAGAACAAGGAATGGCGCGACGAAATCCGCAGCCATCCCGAATACGGCGGCGCCAACCTCGAGCGCACCACCGGCGACGTCGCCCGGACCATGCGCCGCTTCGGCAGCCCCCCGGCTGATGGAGCAGATCCGCCAGATGAACGTCCAGAACTGGCCGGAAATGTTTTATTTCCTCGCCCGGGTGTCCCGGGCGGTGTCCGAGGACTGCTCGCCCGCCGGCGGCCCGGACGGCGGCGCCGCCGTCTCCACCGCCCGCCTCCTGTTCCCCGGCCTCCGCTGAAGCGGTTCGGGAAGAACCGGTGCCTTCTTCGCTCGCGGCTGTCGTGAGAAGCGGCGACCGTTGAGGCGCGGCCTTCCTGAAAGTTCCAGCGGAACGCCCGGGACCATGCGGCCGGTGCGGTCCATCACGGCGCGGTCCGCCCCGTTACCCTCCCTTGAGAACACGCCAGGCCGTCTTCTCCCCACCGGCGCGAAAGCGCCCGGTGCGGCCGCGCCCCAGTCGGCTCTGGCCGACGGTTTTCGGGGAGTTCCTGTCACCACGCACTCTTTAAGGAGGAACGAATGTCAACAGTTGGAATGCGCAGCCTCACGCTTGGCGACTACGCCAAGCGCCTCGGCCCGGACAAACAGATCGGCCGGGTCATGGAAATTCTCGAACAGTCGAACGAAGTCCTCGACGACGCCATGTTCCTCGAGGCGAACAACGTCACCACTCACCGCACCGTCATCCGGACCGGCCTGCCGGAAAGCTACTGGCGATCCCTGAACCGGGGCGTGCCGAAATCGAAAAGCCGCACCGTGCAGGTCGACGACCGCATCGGCATCCTCGAGACCTGGTCGGTGGTCGACGCCGCCCTGGCTGAACTGAACGGCCAGCAGGCCGATTTCCTGTTGTCCGAGGAACGGGCGTTCCTCGAAAGCATGAACCAGGAAGTGGCCCGGACCATCTTCTACGGCGACATCACCTCGAGCCCGGCGGCGTTTCAGGGTCTGTCGTCCCGCTTCAACACCGCCGACCCGGCCAAGGCCGAACTGGCCGTCAACATCATCGACGCCGGCGGCACCGGCGACAACCTGACCTCGGCCTGGCTCTGCGTCTGGGGCGACCTGTCTCTCCACATGATCTACCCGAAAGGCACGCCGAGCGGCCTCAAGCGGGAATTCCTCGGCCGCTGCCCGGTGGTCGACGACGACGCCAACGAGTTTATGGGCTACAAGACGAATTACTCCTGGTCCCTCGGCCTCTGCGTCCGGGACTGGCGCTACGTCGTCCGTATCGCCAACATCGACACGGCGCAAATCGACACCCTCCTGAACGGCGGCGCCGCCGGCGCGTCCGGCCAGGCCCTGATCCGCTGCATGATCAAGGCCCACAACCTCGTCCCGAACATTCGTCTCGGCCGCCCGGCCTGGTACATGAACCGGAACGTCAAGACCCTCCTCGACCTCATGGCGGCGGAAAA
>JAJQFC010000134.1 GCA_021201355.1 Planctomycetaceae bacterium
CCCCGGCCGACGTCGCCTTCGACGCCCGGGCCATGACGGCTCCGGCCCAGTCCGACCCCGACGCCGCCGCCCTCGCCATGCTCGGCGTGCAACTCAGTTACGGCTTTCTCTGGAACGAGGTGCGGGTGAAGGGCGGCGCCTACGGCGTCAGGGCGTCGTACGACGGCCACGGCGGACGCTTCACCTTCTCGAGCTTCCGCGACCCGAACGTCCTCCGGACCCTCGACGCCTTCGCCGCCGCCGCCCGCTACGTCCAGGACGGCATGGACCTGTCGCCGGAAGCGCTCGAACAGTCCATCATTGGCGCAATAAAGACGCTGGACACCCCGATGCGCCCGCCGAGCGCGGTGGTGACGGCGTTGTCCCGCCACCTCGGCGGCGAAACGGAAGAGTTCAGGAAGACATTCCGGGAACGCCTCCTCTCCCTCACCGCCGACCAGGTCAAAAACGCCGCCGCCCGCACCTTCGCCGCCATGGACAAGGCGCCGGTGTGCGTCCTCACGTCCCGCGAAAAGCTTCAGGAAGAAAACGCCAAGGGCGGGAACTTCGAAATTGAAGCGCTCTTCTCATAACGGCCGCGTCAGGGGTACGACGACTGTGCCTTCGAGGTACGAAAGAAGACCGCTAAAAAACAAAGAACGGGCGGACGCAAGAATGCGTCCGCCCGTCTGTTTTTATGAATTCGAAACACATAGTGCATTTTAATAGCGGTAGTGATTCGCCTTGTACGGCCCGTCGACGGTGACGCCGATGTACGCCGCCTGTTCCGGCGACAGTTTCGTCAACTTCGCGCCGATGCGGTCGAGGTGGAGCCGGGCGACCATTTCGTCCAGGTGTTTCGGCAGGACATAGACCTTTTTCTCGTATTTCCCTTCGTTCGCGAACAGTTCCATCTGGGCCAGAACCTGGTTCGTGAACGAGTTACTCATGACGAAAGACGGATGGCCGGTGGCGCAGCCGAGGTTGACGAGGCGGCCTTCGGCGAGAAGGGTGATCCGCTTGTTGTCGGGGAAAATAATCTGGTCGACCTGCGGCTTGACGTTTTCCCACTTGTATTGCCGGAGGGAGGCGACGTCGATTTCATTGTCGAAGTGGCCGATGTTGCAGACAATCGCCTGGTCCCGCATGGCCTTCATGTGATCGTGGGTGATGACGTTCTTGTTGCCGGTGCAGGTGACGAAGATGTCCGCCATGCCGGCGACCTCGTCCATCCGGACGACGCGGTAGCCTTCCATCGCCGCCTGGAGGGCGCAGATCGGGTCGATTTCCGTGACCCACACCGTCGCGCCCATGCCCCGCAGGCTCTGGGCACAGCCCTTGCCGACGTCGCCGTAGCCGAGGACGATGGCGACCTTGCCGGCGATCATGACGTCGGTGGCGCGCTTGATGCCGTCCAGAAGGCTTTCCCGGCAGCCGTACAGATTGTCGAATTTCGACTTCGTCACCGAGTCGTTGACGTTGATGGCCGGGAACGGCAGCCGCCCGGATTCTTCCATGGCGTAAAGGCGGTGGACGCCGGTGGTGGTCTCTTCCGTCACGCCCTTGATGTGTTTGATTCGTCTTGAATACCAGGCAGGATCGGCGGCGAGGTAACGTTTAATCGCCTTGAAGAACGCCACTTCCTCTTCGCTGGACGGGTTGTCGAGAACGGACGGATCCTTTTCCGCCTCGACCCCTTTCACCAGGACCATGGTGGCGTCGCCGCCGTCGTCCAGGATCATGTTGGCCGGTTTGTCTTCGGGCCAGTTGAACAGCTGGTGGGAATATTCCCAGTATTCGTCCAGGTTTTCCCCCTTGTAGGCGAAGACGGGGAAGCCGGCCTTGGCGATGGCGGCGGCGGCGTGGTCCTGGGTCGAGAAGATGTTGCAACTGGCCCAGCGGAGTTCGGCGCCGAGGGCGGCCAGGGTCTCGATGAGGACGGCGGTCTGGATCGTCATGTGGAGCGATCCGGCGATGCGGCAGCCCTTGAGGGGCTTTTCCTTCCCGTACTTTTCGCGAAGCGCCATCAGGCCCGGCATCTCCGTTTCGGAGATGGACATCTCCTTCCTGCCCCATTCGGCCAGCGACAAATCCTTGACATAATAGTCCATGATACGACCTCCATTATATAATGGTCGGAGAGTGCGAGTGCCGTTTTGAAGCGAGCCTGAGGTAAACCCCTGCAGCACTCCTCGCGAAGATATGAAATCTGCTGACGCGTTGTCGAGTAGACTCTGTCCGTACCGACCGCAAATCCATCGGGAGTACAAGGCTTCCGGTTCGATGCCAAGCCTCTTCAGTATATCGTCAAAAGCGTTCAACGGCAAGCGGCAAAACGAAACGCGGACTCTCCGCCACGCAAAGTAAACGTCGCCAATCAAGCCGCACCGCGTTATAATCCGGGCGTAAACGTCGCCTTACCGCCGTGTCCCCGCGTGTCAGTATATGAGGAGGAAAAACCATGCTCCGCATCGGCATCATCGGTCTCGGTTTTATGGGAAAAATGCATTTTGAGACGTACCAAAGCCTCCCACACGCCGCCACCGTCACCGCCATTGCCGACGTCGACCCGCGGAAACGTTCCGGCGACTGGTCGGCAATCGGCGGCAACATCGCCACCGCCAACGTCGGCCGGGTCGATCTCGCCGGCATCCGGACCTACGAACACGCGGATGACCTCATCGCCGACTCGAACGTCGACGTCGTCGACATTACCCTCCCGACCTACCTCCACTGCGAATACGCCCTGAAGGCCCTCGCCGCCGGCAAACACACCCTCTGCGAAAAGCCGATGGCGGCCACCGGGCATGAGGCCGACCGCATGATCGACGCCGCCCGTGCCGCCGGCCGCCTGCTCCTTATCGGCCAGTGCATCCGCTTCTGGCCGGCTTACGTAAAGGCGCGGGAACTGGTCACCGCCGGCGAGTACGGCCGGGTAGTGACGGCCCGTTTCCAGCGCTATTCGACCCTGCCGTTGTGGAGCTGGGAAAACTGGCTCCGGGATCCGGAAAAGAGCGGCCTCGCCGCCATGGACCTCCACATCCACGACTCGGATTACATCGCCCACCTGTTCGGAATGCCAAAGGCGGTAACGTCGTTCGGCGCCGGGGAAGACCCGCACGGCTTTGACCATATCATCACCCGCTACCACTACGACGACGACATCCTCGTCACCGCCGAAGGCGCCTGGGAATACGCTCCCGGCTTCCCCTTCAGCATGACCTTCGCCATCCATATGGGAAAAGCCAGCCTCGATTTCGCCGCCGACGGTTCCCTTACCCTCTACCCGACCGGCGGCGAGGCGGAAAAGGTCGACATCGACCCGGCCAGCGGCTACCGGCACGAAATACAACATTTCCTCGACTGCATTGAAAAATGCACCGCGTCGAACATCCTCACGCCGGAGTCCGCCCGCGACAGCGTCCACCTCGTCGCCGCCGAAATAGAATCCGCCCGAAGCGGCCGCACGGTGACGTTGGGGTCCTAGAGGTATAATTTCCCAACCGGCATGTTGAACAGTTTCAATGTCTTGCGGATTCGCCAGCCTAGGGCCGAATTCCCGGTGGCTCTCGCCTGTTGCTTGGCATATCGCGGAGCGGTTACAAAGAATCAGGTCGGAAAGCTATCGCTTCGCAGGCTTCGGCACGAGGCCATAAAGGAGGTGTTGCACTTCCTCGAGCGATAGCGAAACACAAGTTTTGGTCACGATGTAAAAACCATTGTTTGCCGGTGGCGGAGAAAGTGCCGGGGCGGGATTTCCGCTTCGCCTCCGCCGACCGCAAATGGGTCTCGGATAAAACCTACATCCGAACGCTATAAGAACTTTTGTCAGAAAAAAAGCGTAGCCGAATAGGTCGGCTACGCTTCAGGCTCAGATCTCGAACTAACGCTGTACCTACGCCTCTTCTTTATTCAACGCCAAATAATACTTCGCGAACTGCATATCCACCTTCATGACGTGGTTCTTCAGCCAGTCGAAAACGACCTTGTTCAATTCCATGACTGTGGAAAAATCGCCGCCGGACTTGTCGTACTTCGCCTTCAATTCAAGGAACGTCTTGACGAATTCCTCGTGCAATTTCCGGTGCGGCGCCGCCTGCGGGTAGCGCGACTTGAGATGGAGCGACTCCTCGTCGTTAAAATGTTTGACCACGTAGTCGGCCAGGAACCGGAGGACGTTCGGGATGCGTTCCCGGTTGCCGCCTTCCCGGAGGATGTCGATTTGCCGGAACAGCTCCTTGTGCTGTTCGTCGATGGCGGGAATGCCGCAGAGCATGGCGTCTGTCCAGGACGAGCCGAAAACCCGGGTGGTCTGGCCGCCGGAGCGGAGCGTCGCCTTCCCCATGATGGTGGTGTTCGTCTTCGCCGGACCGTCTTTCTGACGGATGCCGGTCACCCATTCGTAAAACGACTGGCTCGACTCCGGAATCCACGGCCGGTGCGGCAGCCTGAGCGTCTGTCTCTTCGCCGCCGGCAGATCGTGGAAAAACGCCGCGTAGGCCTTGTCCGCGTTCAGGATGTGATCCTTCAGCCATACGACCATGGCGTGGTTCATTTGCATCAGGGTGGACAGGTTGTGCCCCGACACGAAATAATCCTTCTTCAAGTTCGCCACGACGTTGATAAACGCCTGGTGCTGGCGCTGGTGTTCAAGAGCGCGCGGGTAGCGCGACTGGTGGTGCAGGCTTTCCTCGTCGGCGAAATGCTCCTTCACGTATGTTTCAAGAAAGTCGATGGTCTCGGGAATGCGGGAAATGTCCCCGTGCTTGCTGCCGAGTTTTCCAATATAGTCGAAAAGGGCCATGTGCTGGGCGTCGATGTGGGGAATGTTGCACTGGAAGGTCGGTTGCCATAACATGCGCGGCCTCCTTTTTCATTCCGCGGCGCACGACGAAGCGCTCACCGTTCACCGCTGTCCCGAATGATATATGGGTATATAAAAAATCTGACTGCCATTCAATTCCTGAAGAATCGCCGCCGCCGGAGACGCGTGCGCCGACCGCGTCGGCCCGGGCGGCGACGTTGCCGGATCGTCGTCGGCGGCCAAAATACGCCGAAAAGAGCTTGTGACGATGTACCCGGCGGCGAAACGGTAGGTTGTGATTAGCGTCAAGTATAGCGTGAAATGGGAGAGATGCAACCCGGGGTGGCATTCCCGGCGCTGCGTAAAATGGTTTTGTAATGCAAAATAGACGGGTTTTCACCCGAAAACGCCTGCCAGCGCCGCCACGCGGGTATTACCGTATCGCCGCACAGTAATGAAGCGGAGGACGCGTCGCGCGGCAATGTCGATCCGCCCGTCCCTCGACAGCGCGCAGTTCCGGGAGACACCCCGGAAACGTTTTGTCGAAACATTCCCGGGCGAACGGCCCTGGCAACCGCGAAGCCCCGCCTCCGAAGCGGCGGCGGCGCGAGGCAGGATTACCTTGAAATAATGCGCACCCGGCGGTATCGTACAGGTGCGCCGCAACCGGACCGCCATGCTTCGAAAGGAGCCGCCATGGCCGCCACCCTGACAGTACGCCGGAACGTCCTTTCCCTTCGGGACACCCTGACCGTCGCGCCGGCGGAAGGCGAGGTCCAGATCCACTGGCTCGGCCAGTCCGGTTTTGTCATCCGGACGACGCGGGAAACGCTCGTCATCGACCCCTACCTCTCCGATTCCCTGGAGAAGGAGCACCAGGGCGAAGAACTCGGCCACGAACGGATGATGCCGCCGCCCGTCTGCGCCGACGACCTCCGGGGCGTCGACTTTCTCTTCGCCACCCACGACCACGCGGATCACCTCGATGCCGAAAGCGTCGGCGTCATTCTCCGGAACAACCCGACCTGCCGCCTGGTCTGTCCGGCCTCGACAGCCGGAACGGCCGAAGACCGCGGCGCCGACCCGG
The DNA here is from genome assembly GCA_021201355.1 of Planctomycetaceae bacterium. Taxonomy (GTDB): domain Bacteria; phylum Planctomycetota; class SZUA-567; order SZUA-567; family SZUA-567; genus JAJBSZ01. The sequence continues at coordinate 5,871 of JAJQFC010000134.1, forward strand.
CCCGGATTCTCGCCATGCGGGATTTTGAAAAAATCACCCTGGGCGGCCTCGAAGTCGAAATGCTCCCGTCCGCCCACGAAGAAATCACCCGGGACGAAAACGGCGTCACCATGTTTGCCGGCTTCGTCGTCGGCCTTGGCGGCCGGCGCCTCTACCATTCCGGCGACTGCGTTCCCTTCCCGGAACTCCCCGCCATGGTGGCGGAGCGTCATCCGAATATCGTTCTCCTCCCGGTCAACGGCCGCGACGCCTTCCGCGCCAGCCACGACATTCTCGGGAATTTCACCGTGACGGAAGCCGCCGACCTCGCCCTCCTGGTGGGCGCCGACTACCTCGTCCCCCACCACTTCGGCCTATTCGACTTCAACACCGTCCCGCCGGACCAAATAGTCCGGGAGCTCGAACCCTACAGGCAAAAGGGCCTCGAGTACATCCTGCTGGACGTTACTGACACGATTGTCGCCACGCCGTAGCCGCGGGCGCCGGAAAGACATCTCCCGCTACCGCCTCCGGAACCGCCCGCACCCGATCCGGCGGTTCTCCTCGCCGCTGTTCAAGCCGCTCGGTTGTTCAGGCCGTTCAAGCCGTTTAACGCCGCGCAATGCCGCATAACGCCGTACAAGTCGTGCCATCCGCATAACGCCGCACAACGCCGCGGAACACCGTATCACGCCGCCGAACACCGGAACCGCCGTCCGCCCGCCGACCACGCTTTCCCTGCCGGACCATTTCCGGTATAAATTCCGCTATGGGCGCCGCCGTGCCAACCGGGCGCCGGGCTACCGTTTATCGTCGCGTCTTTTTTTCAGCAGCCAGTCGACAGTACGGGGGAAAAACCATGACACACGAAGACAGTACACGCGCCATCGCCGACGGCGCCGCCGCTCTCGGCATCGAACTCGGATCGACCCGCATCAAGGCCGTCCTCATCGGGCCGGAGCATTCGCCCATCGCCTCCGGCGGCTACGATTGGGAAAACCGCCTCGAAAACGGCTACTGGACCTATCACCTTGACGACGTCTGGACCGGTCTCCGGGAGGTGTTTTCCAGCCTCCGGGCCGATGTCCGGAACTGCTTCGGCCTGAGCCTGGACACGGTCGGCGCCATCGGCGTGTCCGCCATGATGCACGGCTACCTCCCCTTCGACAAGGACGGGAACCTGCTCGCCCCGTTCCGCACCTGGCGGAACACCACGACGGAACAGGCGGCGGCCGTCCTCTCCCGCGAACTCGATTTCAACATCCCCCAGCGCTGGAGCATCGCCCACCTCTACCAGGCCATCCTGAACGACGAACCGCACGTCAAGGACATCGCCTTCCTCACCACCCTCGCCGGGTATGTCCACTGGCAATTGACCGGCGAACGCGTCCTCGGCGTCGGCGACGCCTCCGGGATGTTCCCGATAGACAGCGTCACCGGCGACTACGACGCCGCCATGGTCCGGAAGTTCGACGCCCTCGTCGAAAAGCGGGGCTACGGCTGGAAGCTTCAGGACATCCTCCCGAAAGCCATCCCGGCCGGCGTCCCGGCCGGCGTTCTCACAGCCGACGGCGCCCGCCTCCTCGCCCCGGACGGCGGCCTGAAGGCGGGGATTCCCCTCTGTCCGCCGGAAGGCGACGCCGGCACCGGCATGGTGGCGACGAACAGCGTCGCGCCGCACACCGGGAACGTTTCGGCCGGAACGTCCATCTTCGCCATGGTCGTCCTGGAAAAAAGCCTGTCCCGGCGCTATGTCGAAATCGACATGGTCACCACTCCCGCCGGGAAACCGGTCGCCATGGTGCACTGCAACAGTTGCACCTCCGACCTCGACGCCTGGGTCGGGATGTTCGGGGAACTCCTCGGCACCGTCGGCGCCGCCTTGCCGAAAGGCCGGCTCTACGACACCCTCTACAACAAGGCGCTGGAAGGCGTCCCGGACGGCGCCGGCCTGGTTTCGTTTAATTATTATTCCGGCGAACCGATTACCGGCCTCGAAAGCGGCGTCCCCCTGTTCGTCCGCCCGCCGGACAGCCCGCTGACGCTCGGGACGTTTGTTCGCGTCCTCCTCTATTCCACCGTCGCCACGCTGAAATTAGGGATGGACATCCTGACGGAAAAGGAAAAGGTGACGCTCGCCAAACTCCTGGGCCACGGCGGCCTGTTCAAGACGAGGGGCGTCGGCCAGCGCCTCATGGCCGCCGCCCTCGACGTGCCGGTGGCGGTGATGGAATCCGCCGGCGAAGGCGGCGCCTGGGGCATCGCCCTTCTCGCCGCCTTCATGAAGGAAAAGAAGGCGGGAGAAGACCTGGACGCGTTCCTGACGAAGACCGTTTTCGCCGGTGCGAATGAAGAAACGGTCACGCCGGACGCCGCCGACCGGGAAGGCTTCCTCCGCTTTATGGACAATTACGTCCGCGCCCTCCCAATCGAACGGGCGGCGGGCGAATACGGCGCCGCCACGCAGAAATAGGAAATGCCGGGTCGGTAGTCACGCGGCAGACCGTAACGACCGCCAGCCGCCGCGCGCTGTTGGCGGTCGTCCGTTACGGCCGTCCTTTCCGGAGAATGACATGAAGAAAATGGAAGATATAGTTGGCATAAAGATAAAGAAGGTTTCGAACCTTCTTGAACGGTACATGCTCGGCGTCAAGGCGAAGATCGAGAAGAAGGTCGGCGAGCACAAGAAGGTCAGCGCCATGCAGGGCCAGATAATGATGTACCTCTACAACACCGGGAGAAAAACCGGCGTCCTTCAGAAGGAAATAGAAACGAAGTTCGACATCCGCAGTTCCACCGCCGCCGTCGTTCTCGGCCGCATGGAAAAGAACGGGCTTGTCATCCGGGACATCAGCCCGGAAGACGTCAGGAGAAAACGGAAAGTGGTGCGCCTGACGGAAGACGCCCTCAAGCGGTTGCCGCAGATCCACGCCGAAATCGAAGTGGCCGAACGCCGCGTCCTGAACGGCCTCACGAAGCGGGACGTCGCCGATCTGCACCGGATTCTCGATAAAATCGCCGAAAATATTTCCTGAACCACTCCGGCGGCAAACCCCCGCGTCACCCATGTTTACACGGCTCCGGCGTCCATCCCGACGAACCGACATCGCCATTTTTCCAAAATTTACTTTTGACAAAGCCGGGATTGAACGATATATTACTAGACATCTAGCATTGATACTAGACAGCTAACAATAAAGGACGGTACGAACCATGACGGAGGACCGGAACATTGCGGTGGCGATTAAGAACCTTGCCAACCAGTTCCACCGCTACATGAATGCGCGGAAAAGCGAGGCGGTCGGCCTGACCGGCGGCGATTTCGACCAGGTGACGGACATCCAGGCCCGGATAGTCAGTTACCTTTTTGAACACCAAGGGGGCGTTCCCGTTTACCAGCGGGACATTGAAAAACGCTTCAACATCAGGCGCTCCACCGCCACCAGCACCCTGAAGCGCATTGAACGGAACAGCCTTATCCGCCGCTCCCCGAGCGCCGAAGACGCCAGGATGAAAGTCATCACCCTCACCGCCCGGGCCAGGCGGATGTACCCGAGAGTGAGGGAGGAAATCGAAAAAGCCGAACGCCAGGCGGCGAAAAACCTGTCCGACGTCGAACTGGCCCTGTTTTTCCGCGTCATCGACACGATGTCGAAAAACATCACCTGACAGAACGACACGACAACGCGCCGCCTTTTTTATTTACCTTTAATGCTAGACGGCTAGGTTCAAAAGCGCTTGAAGACCGGCCGGGAACTTAAAACTTCAAGAACGAACATTTGGAAAAAAAGGACTGCCATGACCCGCACACTCGTACGCCCCGCCCAACTCATTCTCTCACTCTGCCTCGTCGCCGCCGCCGCCCGCGCCGGCCAGCCCGGAGCCGTCGTCCCCGCCGTCAACGTCGAGGCCGTCACCACCGTCGTCCAATCGAATCCGAAGGCCTACATCGGCACGGTCAGCGGTTCGGAAGCGGTCGGCATCGTCGCCCGCGTCTCCGGCACCCTGTGGAACGTCGCCTTCCGGGAAGGCGCCATCGTCCAAAAGGGTGACGTCCTGTTTGAAATAGAAGACACCATCTACAAGGCGAACGTCGCCGTCGCCCGCGCCCGCATCAGCCAGGCCAGGGCCAACCTTGAACTGGCCCGGAAGGATCACGAACGGAACGTCAACCTCCTGGCCGAAAAGGCCATCTCCGCCCAATCCTTTGACACCACGGACGCCACCCGCCTTCTCCGGGAAGCGGAACTCGAGGAAGCGGAAGCCAACCTCGTCCTCATGGAGCAGGACCTCGCCTACTGCCGCATCGTTTCCCCCCTTACCGGCCGTATCGGCGAGAAACTGTACAGCGTCGGGAACTACATCACCCCGTCCCTCGGCGTCCTCGCCACCATCGTCCAGTACCAGCCGGTCAAGGTCCAGTTTTCCATGAGCGAGAGCGACTATTTCCACTATTTCACCGGCCACGATCAGATGAACGGCATCGCCGTCGACATTCTCCGCGCCAACGGCCAACAGTACGCCGGTTCGGCCGAAGTCGCCTTCGTCGACAACAAGGTCGACGACCGCACGGACACCATCATGGTGACCCTCGAATGCGACAACCCGCGGGATCAACTGCTCCCCGGCGGCTATGTCCAGGTCCGCCTGGCCGAACGCTACGACGAACCCCTCCCCGCCGCCCCGGTGTCCGCCTTTATGACGGACGGCGCCAGCCACTACGTCTACGTCGCCACCCGCGACAACACGGTCGAGCGCCGCGTCGTCCGGATAGGCGACCTGGTCGGCCGCTACCAGACCGTCCTTGACGGCCTCCGGCCCGGCGAACGGGTGCTGGTCGGCGGCATGAACAAGGTCGTGCCCGGAGCCGCCGTCAATCCCGTCCTCATCGGTGAATAATTGTAAAACGGGCAGCATCCGTAAAGACATCGTCGCCGGGTGGGAACAGGACCGCGACGCCACCGGCAGGCATTCAGTCACCGCCTCGCCATTCCTTTGGAGAACCACATGTTTTCAGCGACATTCATCCGCCGGCCGCGTTTCGCCGTCGTCATCTCCCTTTTCCTTCTCCTCGCCGGCGGCATCTGCGCCTTCATGCTCCCGGTGGCCGAATACCCGTCCATTTCCCCGCCGACCATCATGGTCATCGGCGCCTACCCGGGCGCCAGCGCCCAGGTCATCGCCGACACCGTCGCCGCGCCGCTTGAGAGTGAAATCAACGGCGTCGAGGACATGGTCTACTATTCGTCCACCTCGGACAACAGCGGCAACTACACCCTCAACATCACCTTCGAATCCGACGCCGACGCCGACATGGCCCTCGTCAACGTCAACAACGCCGTCAAGCGGGCCGAGCGCGTGCTGCCGACGGAAGTCGTCAACAACGGCCTTGTCGTGGTGAAGCGCTCCCCCGACATCGTCGCCATGATTTCCTTCTACAGCACCAACCCCGAGCACGACGAGGTGTTTATCTCGAACTACGTCGACATCAACGTCAAGGACGCGGTGACCCGTATCGAAGGCGTCGGCCAATGCGTCGTTTTCGGCGAGATGAAGTACTCGATGCGCGTCTGGCTCGACCCGAACAAGATGCGGGCGATGAATATCGGCTATTCCGAAGTCTCCGGCGCCATCGCCAGCCAGAACGTCCAGGCCGCCACCGGATCGGTCGGCACCGAATCGTCCAGCCGCTTTATGCAGTTCAAGGTCGACACGAAGGGCCGCCTCTCGACGGTGGAGGAATTCTCGAACATCATCGTCCGCTCCGGCGACAAGGGCCGCCAGGTCAAGCTCTCCGACATTGCCCGCATCGAACTCGGTTCCGAAAACTACAAGGGCTTCGGCACCACGGACGGCAGGAAGTCGGTTCTCCTCGCCATCTTCATGCTGAACGACGCGAACGCCCTTGAACTGTTCAGTGAAACGACCGCCGTCATCACCGAACTGGCGGAAAGCTTCCCGGAAGGCCTCGAATGGGACGTCGGCTACGACTCCACCGAGTTCGTCCGCGTCACCATGAAGGAAATCATCCAGACCCTCATCCTCACCTTCATCCTCGTCGTCGTCATCACCTACGTCTTCCTCCAGGACTGGCGCGCGACGCTGGTGCCGATGGTCACTATCCCAGTGTCCCTGGTCGGGACGTTCCTGTTCCTCTATCTCCTCGGCATGAGCATCAACACCCTGAGCCTGTTCGCCCTCATTCTCGTCATCGGGTCGGTCGTGGACGACGCCATCTGCGTCGTGGAAAGCTGCATGCGGCTTATCCAGGAAGAGAAGATGAGCCCGTTCGACGCCGCCATGAAGACGATGGAACAACTCAGTGGCGCCCTTATCGCCACCACCCTCGTCGTCGTCGCGGTGTACCTCCCCATCGGCTTCTACGGCGGCATGGTCGGCAGCATCTACAAGGAATTCTCCGTCACCATGTGTATCGCCCTCTGCCTCTCGACGGTGAGCGCCCTGACCCTGAGCCCCGCCATCTGCGCCCTCATCCTCCGGGACCCCGGGGAACCGAAGGGCTTCTTCAAGTACTTCAACAAGGCCCTCGACTGGACGCGGAACGGGTACCTCCGGGTCGGCGGCTTCCTGGCCCGGCGCCTCGTCCTGACGGCGGTTCTCTTCGCCGTCATCGCCGCCCTGAACCCGATCGTCTTCAAGAGCATTCCCTCCGCCTTCGTCCCGAATGAAGACAAGGGCGCGGTGTTCTGCGAAGTCACCCTGCCGGCCGGCGCCGCCCTGGCGCGGACGGAAGCGGTCCTCGAAGAAATTTACGGTTTGGTCCGGGACATCCCCGGCATCGCCAAGGTCGTCTATGTGCCGGGCCGGACCATGACCGCCGGCGAAGGCGAAAACATGGGCCTCGTCGTCCTGGATCTGGACGACTGGGCGGACCGGACTACGGCGGAGACGAGCCTCCCGGCGATTCAGGCCGAAGTCAACCGCCGCGCCGCCACCATCGCCGACGCTTCCGTCACCGTGTTCTCGCCGCCCCCCATCATGGGCCTCGGCGCCACCGGCGGCGTCACGTTTTCCCTGATGGCGACCGGTTCCCAGACGGCGGTCGAACTGTCCCAAACGACCGGCCACCTTCTCGCGAAGATAATGGAATCCGGGAAGGCCCTCTACTGCTTCACCTCCTACGACGCGAACACGCCGATGATCAGCCTGAACCTCGACCGGGCCAAGGCGGAAGCGCTCCAGGTGCCGGTCAGTTCCGTCTTCAACACGCTCCAGACCCAGCTCGGTTCCATCTATGTGAACGACTTCAACCTCTACAGCAAGACCTACAAGGTCAAGGTCCAGTCGGAACGCGATTTCCGCGAAGACGCGAACGCCATCGGCCAGTTGACCGTCACCTCGAGTAACGGCGCCTCCGTCCCCTTGAGCGCCATCGCCACCCTCGACTGGACTGTCGGTCCGCGCCAGGCGGAACGGTTCAACATGTTCCAGTCGGCCTGGATTAACATTCAGTCGGGGCCGGACGTCAGTTCCGGCGAGATGATGGCGCTGGTCCAGGACCTGGTCCGGGACGAACTCCCCTCCGATTACCGCGTCGGCTGGACCGACATGAGTTACCAGGAATCGCAGAACGAAGGAAAGATTGTCTACATTCTCCTCTTCTCCCTCGTCCTCGCCTACCTGTTCCTCGTCGCCCAGTACGAGAACTGGACCATGCCGATATCCGTCATCCTGTCGGTGGCGACGGCGACCCTCGGCGGCATGATCGCCCTGAAGTTCTACGGCAAGTCGATGGACATCTACTGCCAGCTCGGCCTCCTCATGCTTGTCGGCCTGACGGCGAAGACCGCCATCCTCATGGTGGAATATTCGAAGCAGGAACGCGACAACGACGTCCCGCTTCTCGAAGCCGCCCTGACCGGCATGCGGATGCGCTTCCGTTCCGTGATGATGACCGGCCTGTCGTTCGTCATCGGCGTTTTCCCGATGGTCGCCGCCACCGGCGCCGGATCGGCCAGCCGCCAGGCCATCGGCCAGACCACGTTCTGGGGCATGTCTGTGGCGATGGTCGTCGGCATGATGTTCATTCCGGCCCTCTACATCATCTTCCAGCGCATGGCGGAAGCGGTGATGGGGAAGCTCCGGAACACGTTCGGCCCGAAGCCGATTTCCGGCCGGTTCACCAGGCGCTTCGTGCCGAAGAAGTGACCACGCCCGAGATACAAAAAAACAGCCGCCGGGGATTTCGCTCCCCGGCGGTTTTTTATTCAAGTGGTCCCGGTCCATCAATCGGGCCGGCGTCGGGCCGCCTCACCGTCCCCACGCCCGGCACAGCCGCGCCGCCGCCTCCCCGAGATCGTCTTCGGACAGCCCGCCGTACCCGGCGACGACGCAGTGCGTTTCCCCGACCGGGTTCTGGTAAAACCCGGAAAGCCCGAACACCGCCACGTCGTTCTCCGCCGCCCGCCGGACAAGCGTTTTCTCATGCATTCCGGTCCGGGAATGGAGAAGCAGGTGGAGCCCCGCCTGATAGCCGTCTATCCGTATCCGCCGGGCCAGCGGCCGCAACCCGTCCATGAACGCGTTTCGCCGGCGCTTGTAGATTGTCCGCATCCGGTTCAGGTGGCGTTCGTAGTGGCCGCCCAGGATAAAGCGGAGAAGCGTCCGCTGCTCGAACCCGGACACCGTGCACGAATACAACCGCCGCCGCGCCCGGTACGCTTCCATCAGCCGGGCCGGCAGCACCATGTAGGCGATGCGGAGGGACGGCGTCAGCGTCCGGGCGAAGGCGTTGAAATAGAGCACCCGGTCGCTCTCGTCCAGGCTGTGAAGGGCCGGCGCCGGTTTCAGGGAATAGCGGTAGTCGCTGTCGTAGTCGTCCTCGATGATGTAGCGGCCGGCGGCGGCGTTGGCCCAGGCGAGGAGGTCGAGGCGGCGCCTGATGGACATGACCTGGCAGAGGGGGAACTGGTTCGACGGCGTCACGACGGCGATGCCGGCGCCCGACCGCCGCAGGTCGTCGATACGCATGCCTTCCGCATCGACAGTGACGCAGGCGTACGGCACGTTCCGGCTCTGGAGCGTCCGGGCCAGCATGGCGTAGCCCGGTTCCTCGATGGCGAATTTCGTCCGGGGCAGGAGTTCGCCGACCATGCCGAGGAGGTAGGTGGTGCCGGCGCCGACGACGATCCGTTCCGGCGCCACGGTCATGCTTCGGTAATTCAGAAGATAGCGGGCGATGGCGTCCCGGAGCTGCCGATCGCCCTGCGGATGCAGATCCTGGACCAGCCGCGCATGGTCGGCCCGGAGGCTGTCCCGCATCAACCGGCTCCAGGTGGCGAAGGGGAACGACGCGGTATCGACCGCATTGTTCCGTAGAACAAAGCGTCCGGGCCGCGCCGCCGCGTCCGTTTGAACGACAGGCAGGTCGATGGCCGGCGGCGGCTTCATGGCCGGCCGGGCGGACAGGCGCGCCACGTAATACCCCCGCTTCTCCGCCGATTCGATAAACCCCTCCGCCCGCAACTGCGCATAGGCGTTTTCCACCGTGTTCAACCCGATGGAAAGGTGGTCCGCCAATTTCCGCTTCGACGGCAACCGCTCGCCCCGGGCCATCGCTCCGGAGACGATGGCTTCCTTGATATGACTGTACAGTTGCTCGTATTTCGGCTGTTTGGCCGACTCGTCGAAGGAGAGGGTTATCATACTCTGGGTCCATCGGAAAGTTGTGTTCTGGCTCTTGTGGACAGGCCAGTTTTAGCATACCGTATGCCGACGGAAATACAAGAGGCATGTGACGGCGTATCCGGCGGCGAGGCGGCAGTGGCCTGGAAGAGCACAGTGACGGCGACGGCGACGGCGCGGCCGGAGCCGGACCGCACAGTTCACCTAACCGGAAGGAGAACCGCGATGGACGAGGATAGAAGTGAAATCAACCGCAATTTGGCCCGGATGCTTAAGGGCGGCGTCATCATGGACGTGTCGAACCCGGAACAGGCGAGGATTGCCGAAGCGGCCGGCGCCTGCGCCGTCATGGCCCTTGAGCGCATCCCGGCCGACATCCGCGCCGCCGGCGGCGTGTCCCGGATGAGCGATCCGAAAATGATCCGGGAAATCCAGGAGGCGGTCAGTATCCCGGTCATGGCCAAGGTCAGGATAGGCCACATCGCCGAAGCCCGCATCCTCCAGGCCATCGGCATCGACTATATCGACGAGAGCGAGGTCCTGTCCCCGGCCGACGACGTCTGCCACATCGACAAGACCGCCTTCACGGCGCCGTTCGTCTGCGGCGCCAGGGATCTCGGGGAAGCGCTCCGGCGCATCGCCGAAGGCGCCACCATGATCCGGAGCAAGGGCGAACCGGGTACCGGCGACATTGTCCAGGCCGTCCGCCATTTGCGGAAAATCACGGGAGAGATGCGGAACCTCGCCGCCCTCCGGGAGGACGAACTGTTCGAAGCGGCCAAACAACTGGCCGCGCCCATTGATCTGGTGAAATACGTCGCCGCGAACGGCAAACTCCCCGTCGTCCTCTTCGCCGCCGGCGGCGTCGCCACCCCGGCCGACGCGGCGTTGATGATGCAGCTTGGCGCGGAGGGCGTGTTTGTCGGCTCCGGCATTTTCAAATCCGGGGACCCAGCCAAACGGGCCGCCACCATAGTGAGGGCGGTGACGAACTACGAGGACGACGCCATCCTTGCCGACCTCTCGGAAGATCTGGGCGAGGCCATGGTCGGCATAAACGAACAGGAGATCGCCCTTCTGATGGCGGAGCGGGGAACATGAGAAGCCGGCCGATCGCCATCGGCGTCCTCGCCCTGCAGGGCGCTTTTCAGGAACACATCCGCGTCCTCGAGCGGTTCCCCGGCGTCGCACCGAGGGAAATCCGCCGCCCCGCCGACTTCCGGTCCGATGTGGCGGGCCTGATCATTCCCGGTGGAGAAAGTACGGTGATGGCGAAACTCCTCGCCGACTTCGCCCTCCTCGCGCCGCTGCGCCAGGCGGTCCGGAACGGCCTCCCGGCCTTCGGCACCTGCGCCGGCCTCATCCTTCTGGCCCGAGAAATCGACGGCGCACCGGCCGACCGCATCGCCACGCTGGACGTCACGGTCAAGCGGAACGCCTACGGCCGGCAACTGGACAGTTTCGCCACCTCCGGCCCCTTCGACGACGAGGACGGATTCCCGATGACCTTCATCCGCGCTCCCGCCGTCACCCGCATCGGCCGGGGCGTCCGCGTCCTGTCCATGGTGGACGGCGTCCCGGTGGCGGTGCGTCAGGACAACATCCTGGCCACCGCCTTCCACCCGGAACTCACGGCGGACGACCGCGTCCACCGCTATTTTCTCGGTATGGTTCGCGGAATCCCTACTCGCTCCTGAGTAACTGAAGAATCTCGTCCATATCCAACGACGCCGACTGGTCCGCCCCGGACAACAGGGAGTCGGCCAGGTCACGCTTGTTCTGGTGAAGCTGGACAATCTTTTCCTCAATCGTCGACGCCGCCACCAGCCGGTACACCGTCACCGGTTTTTCCTGGCCGATGCGGTGGGCCCGGTCCGACGCCTGGTCCTCCACCGCCGGGTTCCACCACGGGTCCATGTGGATGACGTAGTCCGCCGCCGTCAGGTTGAGGCCGAGGCCGCCGGCGCGAAGGCTGATGAGGAACACGTCGCCGATGCCGGACTGGAAATCCTCGACCGCCTTTTTCCGCTGCCGCGCCGGCGTGCCGCCGTCCAGGTACTGGTAGGAAAACTTCCGTTCGTCCAGGTAGCGCCGAAGGATGGCCAGATGATCGACGAACTGGCTGAAGACCAGCACCTTGTGGTTGTTGTCGACCAGTTCCTCGAGCGTTTCCCGGAACTGCTCCTGCTTCGCCGAGACAATGCCCTCGCCGCCGGTGACCAGTTCCGGCGCGCAGCAGGCCCGCCGGAGCCGCATGATTTCCGCCAGTATCTGGAAGCGTTTCTTCTCCGGGCTGGCCGGGTCCGAGTCGAGCCGTTCCAACGCGCCCCGGCGGAGCGATTCGTAGAACGCCCGTTCCCGATCGCCCAATTCCACGGCCAGGGTGATTTCCGTCTTCGGCGGCAGCGAGTCCAAAACCTGCGACTTGGTCCGGCGGAGAATAAACGGCCGGATCAGCCGCCGCAAGCGTTCGCCGGCCTGCTCGTCCTTGAGC
>JAJQFC010000058.1 GCA_021201355.1 Planctomycetaceae bacterium
CGAATGGTGACTGTACACGGACGGCAAGACCGGGTACAAAGGGGGCAAAGAACGTAACGGCAGTTATCCGCTCGTGGTCGATTAAAAGAATTTTATCACGGCTTTTCACTGAACGACGGGTGTGGGGACGCGGTTTCCGGCTCGGGCTACGGTCCGTTTGGAGCAATGGGAAGATCTTTTGGTGCCGACGGAACTTCGGGCACGGAGGATTCCGCCCATGCTCTCATTCCATGAAAGGCATTCCATGAAGAAAATGACGTTGGGCCGCTCCGATCTCAAGGTGCCGCCCCTGGCAATCGGCTGCATGCGAATGGACGGCCTTGACACTGGCGCCGCCGCGAAATTCATCGGCGAGTGCCTCGACGCGGGCGCGAACTTCTTCGACCACGCCGACATTTACGGGGACGGCCGCTGCGAGGAAATTTTCGCGAAGGCGGTCGGCATGGACTCGACGAAACGCCAATCCCTGTTCCTCCAGTCGAAGTGCGGCATTGTCAAGGGGAAGATGTTCGACTTTTCCCGCGACCACATCCTGGCGTCCGTCGACGGCATCCTTGACCGGCTGAAGACCGAATACCTTGATGTCCTTCTTCTCCACCGCCCGGACGCCCTGGTCGAGCCGGAGGAGGTGGCGGAGGCGTTCGACACCCTGGAAAGGAACGGCAAGGTCCGGCACTTCGGCGTCTCGAACCAGAAGCCGATGCAAATCCGCCTCCTCAAAAAGCACGTTCGCCAGCCGCTCATCGTCAACCAGTTGCAACTGTCCATCCCCTATGCCGGGATGATCGCGAACGGCATCCACGTCAACATGGCGGAAGATGCCGCCATCGACCGGGACGGAAGCGTTCTCGACTATTGCCGCCTTGAAGACATCACCATCCAGGCCTGGTCGCCGTTCCAGTACGGGTTTTTCGAAGGGGTGTTCCTCGGCAGCCCCAAGTTCCCCGAACTGAACAAGGCCGTCGACGCCCTGGCGAAGAAATACGACGTCGCCAACACCACCATCGCCGTCGCCTGGATTCTCCGCCACCCGGCGAAAATCCAGCCGGTGACCGGCACCATGAACGCCGGGCGCATGCGGGACTGCGTCAAGGCGGCCGATATCTGCCTCAGCCGGGAGGAATGGTATTCCCTGTACCTGGCGGCCGGCTACACGCTGCCGTAGGCGGTTCATTCCGGAAGTGGGTCGGATACCATTCCATACCTTCGTTTCACATGATCCGAAGGTATGGAAAAGCTTCATGAAAGCGTAACGACGAACGGCACGACAGATGCGCGTCACGGGGAGGGGACAACCATGCTTGAACTGCCTGAAGCCGCCGCCATGGCGAAACAACTCGGGAAGGCCGTTGGCGGCAGGACTATCGCCGCCGTTACGGCCGGCAAGACGCCGCATAAATTCGCCTTTTTCAATGGCGATCCGGAGGGGTATCCGGATCTTCTCTCCGGCCGGACCATCCGGTCGGCGGAGAGTCACGGCGGCTTTGTCGAAGTTATCCTGGACGACGTCCGTCTCCTCATGGGTGACGGCGTCAACCTCCGTTACCATCCGGACGCCAGTACCGTCCCGGCCAAGCACCAGCTCGCGCTTCGCCTCGACGACGGCGCCTTTCTCGTCGGCACCGTCCAGATGTACGGCGCCATGATGGCGTTCCGGCCGGGGGAATTCGACAATCCCTATTACGCGGGAGCGGTGGCGAAACCGTCGCCCTTGACCGGCGCGTTTTCGAAAAAGCACTTCCGTTCCCTGGTGGACGCCGCGCCGGCCAAGCTCACGACCAAAGGCCTCCTCGCCACCGAACAGCGCATTCCCGGCCTCGGGAACGGCTGTCTTCAGGACATCCTGTTTACGGCCCGACTTCATCCGAAGGCAAAAGTGTCGTCCCTCACGGACACGGATGTCGACCGCCTGTACAAGACCGTCACGTCCGTTCTCAAGGACATGACGGCGAAGGGCGGCCGCGACACGGAGAAGGATTTGTACGGCCAACCCGGCGGGTACCGGACTATCCTGTCCGCGAAAACGCTGGGGAATCCGTGTCCGGGCTGCGGCGGGGTTGTCGAGAGGCAGGCCTATCTCGGCGGGAACGTCTATTTTTGCCCGACGTGCCAGCCCATGTAACGCGGGGCCGACACGCCGGAACAGGCATCGGTTGTAGAAATCACATCTTTTCCGCCGGAGCGGATACGCCCCGGTGCGGTTCAGTCAATGACGACGCCGTCGTCAATTAATTATCAGCATGCCGTTTTCGTCGAAGCGCCAGCCGTCCCAATACGCCACTTCCCAGTAATAGCCGTCCGGATCGCGGAAATAGCCGCTGTATCCGCCCCAGAACACCGTTTCCGGTTTCTTGACTATCGTGCCGCCGAACGATTCGACCGCGGCGAAAATCGCGTCGACCGCTTCTTTCGAATCGGCGTTATGGGCGATGGTGAAGCCGGGGAAGCCGCCAGAAGTGACGGGCGGCGGGTTGTTCGCGTCGATGTCGGCGGCGAGTTGGTCCAGCGGGAACAGTTCGAGTTTCGATCCGCCGTTCTGGAAAAAGACGATGTCCGGGTTTTCCTCCATGTTCGGCGTGGTGAAGCCGAGGGCCAGAAAGAAGGCGCGGGACTTCACGATGTCGCGGACGCCGAGGCAGATGACATTGATTCGGTTCATGAGGGGTGGTGGCATTTTTCTGTTCCTTTACTCTAGAGGCCTTTGGGGCCGGTCGGAGGATTGTCGTGCGCGGTGAAAAATTTTGTCACCGACAGGGGTGCCAAACTTCAATTGGAAAATGTGGCGATGTGGTATCCATCCGGTATAATCACCTATGGAAGTCAATCACGCAAGAAAAACCCAGTTGCTTCCGGGCGGACCGCTGCCGATATCGGTCGCGCCCGGCCCCCATACGCCTGTCGACGCCTCCCGCCGTTCGTCCGTCCCCGGACCGGACGGGCGGTACCCCTTTCCCACGTGAAGCGGCCCGTTCCGGAAGCGCCCGACGGCGCGCGATGCGAATGGCCGGCAGCGACCATACAGGTTAAAGCGGTGTGAATCCACTTGAGCGATTTTTAACGGGATAAAAAAGGAGACTATCGTGAAAGAAAAAATGCAACGGGGCGGCCGGTTCCTCAGCGCCATGGTTATGCCGAACATCGGCGCCTTTATCGCCTGGGGCCTCATTACCGCCCTCTTTATTCCGGACGGCTGGCTGCCGAGCGCCAGGCTCGCCACCATCGTCGGCCCGATGCTGTCGTACCTCCTGCCGATCCTTATCGGCTACACCGGCGGTTCCATCGTCGCCGGCCACCGCGGGGGCGTCGTCGGCGCCATCGCCACCATCGGCGTCGTCGCCGGGGCCGACGTGCCGATGTTCCTCGGCGCCATGATTTCCGGACCCATCGGCGGCTGGGTCATCAAGCAGTTCGACAAGAAGATGGAAGGCCACATCCCGGCCGGTTTCGAAATGCTTATCAACAACTTCTCCGCCGGCATCCTCGGCGCCATCCTCGCCCTCCTGGCCCTCGTCGTCATCGGCCCGGCCGTGATGGCCCTGAACGCCGTCCTCAGTGCCGGCGTCGCCTTCTTTGTCGAGCACGGCCTTCTCCCCCTGACCTCCATCTTTGTCGAACCCGGGAAAATCCTGTTCCTCAATAACGCCATCAACCACGGCATCTTCACGCCGCTCGGCGTCGAACAGGCGAACGAATTCGGGAAGTCCGTTTTCTTCATGATCGAATCGAACCCAGGGCCGGGCCTCGGCCTTCTTCTCGCCTACACCCTCGTCGGCCGCGGCTCCGCCAAGACGAGCGCCCCCGGCGCCATCATCATCCACTTCTTCGGCGGCATCCACGAAATCTACTTCCCCTACGTCCTCATGAACCCGGTCCTCATCCTCGCCATGATCGGCGGCGGCATGTCCGGCGTCTTCACCCTGCAGCTTCTTGACGGCGGCCTTATCGCGGCGGCCAGCCCCGGAAGTATCTTCGCGGAACTTCTCATGACCCCCCGGGGCGGTTTCTTCGCGAACATCGCGGCAATCGTCGCCGGCTGCGTCGTCAGCTTCGTTCTCGCTGCCATCCTTCTCCGCATCTTCGGCAAGGACGAGGATCTGGAAACGTCGCAGCGGCGCATCAAGGAAATGAAGGCGGCCTCGAAGGGCCAGACCGTCGACTCCCCGGCCGTCGCCACCACCGGTGCCGGCGCCAGCGTCGCCGCCGCCGTCGGGTCGACCGGACGCCCGGTCGAGAAGATCGTCTTCGCCTGCGACGCAGGCATGGGATCGAGCGCCATGGGCGCCACCATGCTCAAGAAAAAGCTCAAAAAGGCCGGTCTTGACAACATCGAGGTGGTGCATTCGCCAGTTAGTGAAATACCCTCCGACGCCGAGGTCATCGTTACCCACGTCGAACTGCGGGAACGGGCGGCAGCCGCCAATCCGAAAGCGCGCCTCGTCCTTATCACGAACTTCATGGGCGCGCCGGAATACGACGAACTGGTGAACGAACTGAAAGCGGAGCAGGGGAAATAGGCACAGCGCTGCCGGGCACCGCGTTCCGTACCGTTTGTCTAAAGAAACGCCCTTGTCCAGCGGGACGGAACGCGGAGCCGCTCCGGTGACGCCACCACAAAAGAATCCCAAAAGGAGATATTGCATGAAGGAACTATCATATACCATACAGGACGAGGACGGCATTCACGCCCGTCCAGCCGGAATGCTTGTGAAGAAAATGCAGGAATTCGAAAGTACGGTGACGATATCGAACGGCGAGAAAAAAGCCGACGGCAAAAAGCTTTTTCAGGTGATGAAGCTTGGCGCCAAGCAAAACGACCTGATTACCGTCGAGACGGACGGCCCGGACGAAGATGCCGCCCTCGAGGCGGCCAGGAGCATTCTCGAAGCAAATCTCTAGAAGTTATTTCATAACCGGTCTCGTCGCCGTATACTTCGTCAAATCCGGCTCTCGGCGTATTTTCCGCCCCAAAACACCGGGCGAAAAATAAGCCTGCCGCCGTCTTTTCCTCGTCTCCGACTGACGATACCAGTTATGAAACAGCTTCTAGAAAAAGTCTACCTTCGTTACGGGCGTTTTCCGTGACGACACGATAGAACGGACGGTCCACGTGCCCACCATCCTGCCGCGCCTCCGCAACCTTCTCGCCATGCTCGCCCGGGAGCCGGAACCGCTCCCGGTGCGGGAGGTGGCGGACCGCCTGCGGGTCAGCCGGCGGACGGTGTTCCGGGAACTGGCCAATGTCGATTCCGTCATCGGTCCCTACGGGCTCGAGGTCGGTTCGCGCCCGGGGGAAGGCGTTACCTTGGAAGGACCGGACACGGCGAAGACGGCGCTTCTCCGCGATCTGGAAAAGCTCGACCGGTCCGGCCCGGCCGACCGGCAGGACCGGTTGGTTCTCGCCATTATCCAGGCGCCCGGAAACAAACTCGCCGCCTACGCCGACCGCTTCCGCGTGAGCGCTCCGACCATCAGCCACGATCTCGACGATATCGAACCGTGGCTGGCCGAACGCGGGCTCCGGCTCAGGCGAAAACCCGGATCCGGCATCAGCGTCGACGGCGAGGAAACGGCGATTCGCCGAACCGTCCTGACCCTTATGGGACGGATGGCGGAGACGGCGCCGTATCCGCACCCGGACATCCTCCTGGACATTATCGATCTCGCTCCGGACCTCGACCCGATTCTCGGATGGATGACCCCGCAATCGCGGGAGGCGTTCCAGAATTACCTTGCCGTCATGGTCCAGCGCCTCATGGACGGGCACCAGCTTGACGACAACGCCGCCGCCACCCGCTACGACGAATTCACCGACGACGCCCGGCGCCTCGCCACCGTCCTTGCGGAAGCGTTCAACATTACGGTCGGCCCGGTCGAGACGGCGGCTTTGTCCGTGGAATTGGCGGCCTGCCGCCCGAACAACCCGCGAACCGGTCCGGACCGGGAAGACGACGGCCTCGCCGCCGTGGCGACCGAAATGATAGACCGGTTCGACCCGGCCCGGGCGCCGCTCCTCCGGTTGGACGAAATACTTCTCGACGGTCTCGCCGCCCATCTCCGGACCGCCGTCGTCCGCCTCCGCCACGGCATAGAAACGGTCGACCCGATGCGGGCGGAGATAGCCGCGACCTATCCGGACATCATGGACCGCTGCCGCGCCGCCTGCGACGTCCTCCGCCGGTACGGCGACCGGTTGCCCGAAGACGAAGTCAGCCTCGTCGCCGCCCATTTCGGCGCCGCCCTCCTTCGCCTTCGGGAGGAAGGAACGCGGCGGCGGACGGTGCGTATCGGAATTATCTGCGTTCACGGCATCGGGTCGTCGTACCTCCTGGCGTCGCAGGTCAAGCAGGCCTTTTCGACGCGGGTGCTTGTCGAGGTCGGCTGGCACGGCGACCGGGACAACTGGCACCGGTACGACCTCCTCGTCAGCACGACGCCACTGAATTACGACAACGCGGCGGTGGTGGTGGTGCCGCCGATACTCGGTCCGGACGACCTCCGCCGCCTCGAGGACGAACTGTCAGCCCTGCAAGTGGAATCGGTCATCCGCGATCAGGCGCCGGGGACGTTTGTGGAAAACGTCCGGCAACTTGAAGACCTGGCCCGCCAGGTCAGGGTAATGGTGGAATCATTCGCCATAGCCGCCGTCCCGCCGGGTGTCGATTTCGGGGAACTGGCCGACGCGGCCGGCCGGCTTTTCAGCACGACGGCGGTGGCCGGGGAGGCGATTTCCCGCGACCTGGTGAAGCGGGAAGCCGTCGCCACCCAGGTTATTCCGGAACTCCGGCTCATCCTTCTCCACTGCCGGACGGACGGGGTCGGGACGCCCCTTTTTGGCATTGTCCGGCCGGCCGGAGAGTCGTATACGGACCCCGCGTTCCTCGGGGCGCGGGCGGCGACGGTGATGCTGCTGCCGCCGGACGCGAGTCGGGAAGCGGCCGAACTGATGGGCTGCCTCAGTAGCGGCCTTATCCAGGAGGAAGGATTTCTCGAGGCGGTCCGGTCCGGCGACGGGGAGGCGGTGGGGGAGGCGGTGCGTCGCATTCTCGGCGCGGCGCTGTTCCAATTTTCCATGCAGAAATTGAAAGGATGACACGATGGCGGAAATACTAAAACGGGAAAACATCATTACGGGTGTGGCTTCGGAAAGCCATGAGGAGGCGATTCGCCGCGCCGGCGACATGCTTGTCAAGGCCGGCTACGTGGACGAACGCTATATCACCGGCATGCTCGAACGCGACCGCGACTTTTCCACCGCCATCGGGAACGGCATCACCATTCCCCACGGCGCCAAGGAATACAAGGACGCCATCAAGTCGACGGGACTCGTCGTCCTGACCTATCCGGACGGCATTCCGTGGAACGACGGCGTTGTCAAACTCGTCGTCGGCATCGCCGCCCGAGGCGACGAACACATCGAAATCCTTGAGCGCCTCGTCGACGCCTTCGAGGACGAATCCGCCGTCGACGCCGTCGTCGCGAACGGCGACGCCGACGCCCTCTTCGACGTCCTGACCCGGGACGCCTGACCATGCGAATAGTCACCGTCACCCTGAACCCGGCCCTCGACAAGACGGTCGTCCTGGACGAACTCCGGCCGGGCGAACTGAACCGCCTCCGGGACGTCGTCGTCGACGTCGGCGGCAAGGGCATCAACGTCTCCAAGATGATCGCCGCCCTCGGCGGCGACTCCCTCGCCACCGGTTTTGTCGGCGGCGGCACCGGCGGCGAAATCGTCCGCGCCCTCGACGGCATGGGTATCCGCCACGACTTTGTCCGCATCGCCGTCCCGACCCGGACCAACACGAAAGTCCTCGACCGGGGAAGCCGACTCACCGAACTGAACGAGCCCGGCCCGACGGTCGGCCCGGCCGAATTCGCCGCCCTCGCGGACACGCTCACGGCGGCGGCCGGGCCGGACGCCCTGTTCGTCTTTTCGGGAAGCCTCCCGAACGGCGTCGGCCCGGACAGTTACCGGAAGCTTCTCGACATGGTGAAACCGGCCGGGGCGACGACGTTCCTCGACGCGGACGGCGAAGCCTTCCGGCAGGCGGTGGAGGCCGGACCGGCATTTATCAAGCCGAACCGGTTCGAACTGTTCCAGTACTTCGGCCAGGAAGAGACGGACGACATGCGGAATGTGGCCGGACTGTGCCGCCGGCTCCTGGACCGCGGCGTCGGCCGCATCGCCGTGTCGATGGGCGCGGACGGCGCGCTGTTTGTCTCGCCGGACGACGCGTTTCTCTGTCCCGGCCTGCCGGTGGCGGCCCACTCCAGCGTCGGCGCCGGCGACAGCATGGTCGGCGCCATCGCCTATGGGACGGCCACGGGAATGCCGTGGCGGGACACCGCCCGCCTCGCCATGGCGACGTCGGCCGGGGCGGTCACCACCGTCGGCACCAAGCCGCCGGAACGGAGCCTGGTCGACGAACTGGCCGGCCGGGTGACGTTTACCGATTTGTAGGACGGGTCCGCCGCGACCCGCGATTCACCGTCCGGACGGGCAGAGGAATCTTCGCCGACGGATCACACACACTACCGGGGCGACCGGCGTCGCGTCGCCCCACCCCGCGAAATGGACGCGCCGCGTCCCGTGAGGGGTTGGCCGTGAAAGGCACCAAATCATGCGTACCCGCGCTGTCCGGCTCTACGGAGCGGACGATCTCCGTCTGGAGGAATTCGACCTCCCGGAAATGAAAGACGACGAGATCCTCGTCAAAGTCATATCTGACAGCATCTGCATGTCCACCTACAAATTGCTGAAGCAGGGCAAAAAGCACAAACGCGCCCCCGCCGACATTGACGTTCATCCGATCATCATCGGGCACGAATTTACCGGCGACATCGTCAAGGTCGGGAAGAAGTGGGCGGACCAATTCCGTCCCGGCGAAAAGTTCGCCCAACAGCCCGCCCTCAATTACAAGGGCAGCCTCGCCTCGCCCGGCTATTCCTACCGCTATTACGGCGGCGCCTGCACCTATTGCATCGTCCCGCAGGAAGTGATGGAACTCGGCTGCCTTCTCCACTACAACGGCGATAGCTATTTCGAAGCGTCCCTGGCGGAGCCGATGTCCTGCATCATCGGCGGCTACAATGCCATGTACCACACAAACAAGCACAACTACCAGCACGCCATGGGCGTCCGGAAGGGCGGCGCCGTCCTCATTCTCGGCGGCGCCGGACCGATGGGTCTCGGGGCTGCCGAGTATCCGCTCGCCCTCAAGGACAAACCGCGCCTCGTCGTCGTCACCGACGTCGATCCGGCCAGGCTGGCCCGGCCCCGGGAATTGCTTCCGGCCGAGGAAGCGAAGAAGGCGGGCATCGAACTCGTTTTCGTGAACCCGCGCGACCACGACGATCAGTACGCCTACCTGAAAGACCTCACCGGCGGCACAGGCTACGACGACGTCTTCGTCTACGCCCCCATTCGCGAACTGGCCGAACTCGGCGACAAACTCATGGCCTTCGACGGCTGCATGAACTTCTTCGCCGGACCGACCGATCCCGAATTCAAGGCCCTTATCAACCTCTACAACTGCCACTACACAAGCACCCACATCATGGGCACCACCGGCGGCAACACGGACGACATGGTGGAGGCGCTCACGCTGTCGGCCGACGGCCGCATCCGCCCGGCGGTAATGGTCACCCACGTCGGCGGCATGGACAGCATCATCGACGCCACCGCCAACCTTCCGTCCATACCCGGCGGGAAAAAACTGACCTATACCCAGTTCGACATGCCGCTGACGGCAATTGACGACTTCGCAAAACTCGGCGAAAAGGATCCGCTCTTCAGGAAACTGGCGGACAGTTGCGAACGCCACTGCGGCTTGTGGAATGGGGAGGCGGAAGCGATTCTCCTCGCCCACCACGCCAAGGACTGAGGCGCGGTTCAAAAAATACGAGCGTCGACCGGACGTCCCTCACAGGGTCGCCCGGAACGGCGGCCCGATGCGAAAACACCGAGTCGGAGAGAAAGGCACTGTCATGGGAACGCTCCAGGGGAAAGGCGTCTGCGGCGGCATCGCCATCGGCCGTATCCATTTTCTTGAACAGCGGACGCGGACCGTCACCCAGCGAAACGTCCCGGACGAGGCGGCGGAATGCGCCCGGTTCATGGCGTCCCACGCCGTCGCCCTCGAGCAGGTGGCGGCGCTCCAGGAAAAGGCGCTCCGGGAAGTGGGCGAAAAGGAGGCCGCCGTCTTCGAAATCCACCAGATGATGCTGGAGGACGAGGATTACCTCGACGCCATCCGGGAAATCATCACGAACGAAAGCGTCAACGCCGAATACGCGGTGTCGGTGACCCGCGAGGAATTCGCCCGCATATTCTCGGAGATGGACGACCCGTACATGCAGGGCCGGGCCGCCGACGTCCGGGACATATCGAACCGCCTCCTCGACTGCCTCGAAGGAAAGGAAACGGATCTCACTCTCGGGAACGAACCGATGGTGGTGGCGGCCCGGGATCTCACGCCAAGCGAAACGATCCAGCTCGACAAAAGCCGCGTCCTCGCCTTCGTCACCGGCGGCGGATCAAGTAATTCCCACACCGCCATCCTCGCCCGGACCCTCGGGCTTCCGGCCGTCATCGGCGTCGGCGACGCCCTGTCGGCCCGGCTGGACGGCGACATGGCCGTCGTCGACGGCTTTACCGGCACCATCTACGTCGACCCTGACGCGGACACGCTTCAGGCCATGCGAAAGCGGCAGGAGGAGGAAAAGGCCCGCCAGGCCATGCTTCTCGAATACCGGGGCAAGCCGAACCGGACCGTCGACGGCACCGAGGTGCTGGTCTACGCGAATATCGGTTCCGTGTCTGAACTCGAACTGGTGAAAAAGTACGACGCCGGCGGCATCGGCCTGTTCCGGAGCGAATTCCTTTTCCTCGACAGCGACGCCTTCCCGGACGAGAACGTCCAGTTCGCCGCCTACCGGAAGGTGGCGAAGGACATGGGCGGCAAGCGGTCCATTATCCGCACGCTGGACGTCGGCGCGGACAAGCAGATTGGCTACTTCAACCTGGACGCGGAAGAAAATCCCGCCCTCGGCCTCCGGGGCCTCCGGCTTTGCCTGGCCCGCCCGGACATGTTCCGGGTGCAACTCCGCGCCCTGGCGCGGGCGTCGGCGTTCGGGAATATCGCCGTCATGTTCCCGATGGTGGCGTCGGTGTGGGAAGTGGAGGAGACGCGGGCGATACTGGAAAGCGTTTTCGCCGATCTGCGGCGGGACGGGGTGGCGTACAACGAATCGATGGAAATAGGCGTTATGATAGAAACGCCGGCGGCGGCGGTCATCAGCGACCGTTTGGCCGACATGGTGGACTTTTTCAGCATCGGCACGAACGACCTCACCCAGTACACCCTGGCTGTGGACCGGCAGAATGCCAGCCTCGACCGGTTCTGCGATCCGCACCATGAGGCGGTGCTCCGGCTTATCGAACTGGTTGTCCAGAACGCCCACGCCAAGGACGCCTGGGTCGGCATCTGCGGCGAACTGGCGGCGGATATGTCGGTGACGGAAACCTTCCTCCGGATGGGAGTGGACGAACTGTCCGTGTCGCCGCCGAAAGTTTTGGAACTACGAAAGCGGATTTCGGAAATCAATCTCGCCTGACGGCGATAATGTCAGTGACTCCCCGATCCGTTCGAGGCAGGGATGCAGGACGGGTTTTTCCGGGAATGCAGAAAATTAAAAAAAAAGCGCCGGCCTTCCATCACGAAAGCCGGCGCTCTTTTTGATAAGTATGTACGCCTGTCCGAAGTGGTTCAGGCGTCCTCGCCGTCCGGTCCGGACAACAGCCTGGCATCCTGGTCGAATCCGGACATCTCGATTCGCCGGTCCTGGCTGCCCCGCCGGGCGCGGTTCATTGACGAGTTGTTACTGAGTTTGAACCGGGACACCATGCGCCGCAGTTCGTCCGCCTGCCGCGACAGGGTGAGGGCGGACATGGCCGTCTTTTCGGCGCTCATGGTGTTTTCCTGGATGACGGAATCGATCTGGCTGAGGCCGCCGGCGATCTGTTCCATGGCCTGGGACTGGGAGACGGACGCCTCGGCGATATTTTCGAAGAGGAACGCCACCTTCTCCGTCGCCGCCACGATGTCCCGGAACTCCTTGTCCGTATGGGCGGCAAGTTGCGCCCCGGCCTCCATCCGCTTCGCCATCGCCTCCACCATTTCCCGCGTCTCCCGCGCCGCCTTCGCCGACCGGCCGGACAGGTTCCGGACCTTGTCCGCCACGACGGAAAACCCTTTGCCCTGGCGTCCGGCCCGGGCCGCTTCGACGGCGGCGTTGAGGGACAGGAGGTTGGTCTGGAAGGCTATATCGTCGATAAGTTTCGCGACGACGGCGATTTTCTGGCCCGCTTCCTGGATTTCACCCATTGCCGCCATCAGTTCCGTCATGGCGCCGTAGCCGCGTTTGGCGGCGAGGCGGCTGTCCGTGGCCAGTTGGTTGGCTTCGCGGGCGTTGGCGGCGTTTTCCTGGGTTTGCTTGTCCACTTCGTTGACGGTCTGGGAGATTTCTTCCAGAGCGACGGCCGAGGTCTGGGCGCCCTGCGACAACGAGCGGGAGGCGTCCGACACGGCATTGGCGCCGTCGCCGACTTCGTCGATGGCGCGGCTGACGCTGGTGAGGGCGGCGTCCGTGGTGCGAAGCATGGCGGCGAGGGCCTGGCCGAGTTGATCGTGTTCAGACCGGAGCGGCATGGCCCGGGTATAGTCGCCGGCGGCCATGGCGGTGGCCATGGTGATTTCGGATCGGTCGGAGTCGATGACGCGCTGAAGCGCCCGGGCCAACTGGCCGATTTCGTCATTTCGGCGCATGTCCTGCGGTTCGACGTCCTTTGTCAGATCGCCGTCGGCGAGGCGGGACATGTGCTGGACCATGTGCCGGACCGGTCCGCTGATGCGCCAGGAAATAAGGAGGCCGATACCGATGGCGACGAGAACGCCGAGCCCGGAAAAGACCACCATGTACCAGAAGCGCCGGCTGGTCGCGGCGAGGGCGCCGGCGGACTGGAGGGCGGCGTCGTCGGCGGCCTGGCGGGCTGAGACGAAACGGTTGCTGAGGGTGTCCACCTGGGAGACGGCGGCGGTGGTGTCCCGGGCCAGGTTGTCGGCGAGCTGGGTGGCATAGCCCTGTTTCTCGGCGGCTGCCTGGACGCTCGACTGCGCCAGCGTGGCGAGGCCGTTATTCAGGTCGGCAATACGGACTTCGCATTCGGCCCAGATCTCCCGGCCGGTGACGAACAGGATGTCGTAGGCCTCCCGGGACAGCCTGGCGAACAACGGTCCGCCACGGATGAGATCCGCCACCATGCGGTCGAGTTCGGATATTTTCGCCATGAATTCGGCGTGATTGGCCTGCCACTGGGCGTAGGCTTCCTGCAGCCGGTCCCAGGCCCGGGTGTCGTCGCCGGGGAGGAGGAGGTTCTGGAAGGCGTTCCGGGCCGAATCCATTTTTTCCAGGGCGGCGTCGAGGTTGGCCAGCTGGGTGGCGCGGGCCCGATCCAGATCGTCTCCAACGAGATGGCGCATGTTGACGGCGAGGAGGAGGGCGCGTTCGGCGGCGGTGGCTTCACTCAGGCTTGACCGAAGCTGGGCGATGGCGAAACTCCAGGGCAGCATGACGTCTCCCATGAAGCGGAGGGAAGCCGCCGTATCCGAATTGGTATTGGCAATTTCGGCGGTTATGGAACTGGCGTTGTTTTGCAGCGTGACGTTTTCAGTGAGGAGATTGCCGGCTTCACTGAGGTTGTTCGACAGGTTTTCGAGGGCGAGATTGGTGTCGTCGAGCGCCTTGCTGGCGGTCTGGAGGGAGAGGGTGCCGTTGATGCCGATGATGGTCGGAATAAGGGCAATGACGAGAAAAATCGCCGCCAGCTTGTAGGTCAGACTATTCATACGTTCCCCATGACGTTGTCGATAGCGGAACAAGGCGGCGGCGGTCAGGGACCGCCGTCCGGCATACGAGTTCCTCAGCCACATATTCTATCATGTACCGGCCTTTCATGCCAGAACGTGTTTCAGAACCGGCTCCGTCGCCGTACCATCGTCAGACGCGGCCGGCGAGGCCGGACCTTCCCGATGGCCGGGAAACAATTAATGTGCCGCCGCCCGCATCCGTCTCCGGCCCGGAATACCGGTTATGAATCGGTTTACGCTCCAAACGCCTCATTATAATGCAAAACCGGTATGGAAAATGAACTCGACGAACTGTCGTCCGACCGTGTCGTCGTCTGCCCGCTGGCGTGCGGGTGGACGTACATGTCTTTCCGAGAACGTCCCTGCTCCCCGATTGTGGATACCGTGCCGGCCTGGTTTCGTCGGGTCTTCGTCGGTGATAGTAAAGATACCCGTACCGCCGGGCCGAGGAGCGCCACTTGCTGTGGACATATTTTTCCTTGGTTCATACGTGTTTTGCCTTATAATGATTCGGTTCAGGAGAAAAAAGCTATGCGTTGGACGAACACCCGTTTCATCCTCTTGCTGGTTCTGTCCGCCGTGGCGACATGGCCGGGCCGGACTGCCGCCGCTGTCGCCGGCGAATCGCAATTCAGCGGCACCATCGTGCTGGGGGCCACGTTTCCCCGGTCCGGCGAACTCGAATACTACGGCCTGTCCGCGTATTACGGCGCCACTACGGCGGTTCGGATGATCAATGCCCGGGGCGGCGTCAACGGCAAGGAACTCGTCCTGGAATGGCGCGACAACCGGAGCGAACGGGAGCAGGCGCGCCTTGACATTGTCGAACTGGCCAGGGAAAAAGGTGTTCCCGCCGTCATTGGGCCGCTCCTGTCCGATTCGGCGATGGCGGTGAGGGAGACGGCGCGGGAACTCGGCGTGGTCGTTCTCTCGCCGATGTCCACCATCGACGCCTTGCCGGAGCCTGATCCGTGGGTGTTCCGGTCCGTCTTCAGTAACTCCGCCGAGGCGCTGGCCCTGACCCGGTTCCAGCGGGAAAAGTTCGGCTTCCACAGTTGCAGCATCCTCTACGACTCCAACCACATGGTCGGTGCGGACATGGCGACGACGTTCGCCCGGACTTTCACCGAGGCCGGCGGCCGCGTCACCGGCACCCATTCGATACGCGGCGCCGACGGCAGCCTCACCCTGTCCGCCGTCCTTGACGAAGTGGAAAAGGAGCGGCCGGACTTCCTCTTCGCGCCCATGTACGGGGTCGAGGCCCTGTCCCTCATCCTCGCCCTCCGGGACCGGGGCATCGACACGCCGGTCTGCGGCAGCAACACCTGGGACAACGAGGTGGTCTTTGACGGCGCCGGCACCCGCCTGGTCGGAACGTCCTTCGCCAGCGTCCTGTTCGAGCGCGCCGCCACCCGGCAATTCCGTGAATTCTTCACCGCCATGGAAGCGGCCGGCATGGAAAACCCCGACGCCTCGGCCGCCTGCGCCTATGACGCCGTCATGCTTCTCGCCAAGGCATTGGAGACCGGGGAGTCGGCGGAAGAAATCAGGGCCGGCCTCCTGGCGGTGCGGAACTTCAACCTCGCCACCGGCCGCATCACCATCACGCCGGACGGCGATACGCGGAAACCGGTCCTGGTCCGCATGGTGGAACGCCAGGGCTACCGCCTGGTGCCGGTCTATGCCGAACGCTACGATCCGCCGGCGGAACGGCGCAATGCCAGACGCGGCCAGTAGCGCCATTCCGGGCCTCCGCGCCCGGCGGCGGCGTACCGGCGCCGGATCATGTCAACCCCGTTATTACGCGGCGCAAGGTGTTCTCCAGTGAACGCGACGTCGCGCCCTTGATATCGGTTCCATCGTGAGAGCCGAGCGACACCCGACGTATCCCGAACTTCATCCACCTTGTATACAGGAGACGGACATGACCACGCGAATCGTGAAAGCAACGGGCCTGGTGTTGTTGGCGGCGCTGGCGTTCTGGACGCTTCCGGCCATGGCCGGAACGGCGCGGGCGCCCGAGGGCTGGGCCTCCGGCGTCGGCAATTCGGCCAAGACGGACCCGTTCGAGGCGGGCGAGGAAGCGGCGGCCCAGGCGTTCCGGCTCCTCGGGGGCGTTCCGGCCAAGGTCGTCGTCGTCGGCGCCGCCGCCGATCAGGTGACGCCGGAACTGATTGAAGGGGTGAAGAAGCATTTTAACGCCGATATTATCTACGGCTGCCAGATAACCAGCCCGCTGACCGCCACCACGAACTTCCCCGACGTCCAGACGATTGACGTCCCTGTCGGCGTCGCGGTGTGGGCCCTTGGCGGCGACGTGGACATCGCGGTCGAAAGCGTCGACACCGATCCGGATGCGGACGACAGCTACTTCGAGGCGGGCGAGGCCCTTGGCGCCGCCCTCCGGGACGTGGTTGCCGGTTCCGGCCGTCCCGGCAAGGTCATCGTCACCTTTGGCGACCAGTACAACGGCGTCAACAAGGACTTCGCCTTCGGCATGAACGAGGGGCTGGAAGACATTTATCCCATCGTCGGCGCCGCTTCCGGAAACATCGAATCAAAGGTCATTGTCCGGGGCGCCATTCGGACCGGCGTCAATGTGGGAATTTTCATCGGCGGCGAGTTCGCCCTGGGGCAGTCGTACAACGGCGGCACCCACACGCCGGAAACGGCGGACAAGACCCTGAACGAAGCGTTGGCCGAACATGAAGGCGAGGATCCGTTCTTCGCCCTTATCTTCAACTGCCGGCGGCGGCGGCAGGGGATGATCGAACGGAAGCAACTGGCGGAAGAACTGGAAACGATCAAAAACCGCCTGCCCGGCATTGATTTCTTCGGCTTCTACGGCCCGGGTGAAATCGGATCCAAGGCGTCCGGCGAACCGGCCGAGGGCGTCGGCTTCACCGTGGTGGTGGCGGTGTTTTTCCCGGTGAGTGACGCCGCCGACGCGGCGGACGCGGAGTAACGGAGATCCTTTTCCATCGGCGGCATTCGCAGCTGCTTTGCGTCGAATAACCGTGGTATTTAAAAAACGGGCTGCCCCGGCGGGCGGCCCGTTTTTCGTGTAGACGTATTGGCGAGACGTTTTTCCTGTGAATGCGCCGTCCGCCTACTGGCGGCGCTTTCCGTTCGCCAGGCGGTTCAGGCTGCGGGCGGTGCCGGCGAGGAATTCGGCCTGGCGCGCCAGTTCCGACGATGTCGCGGCCGATTCGCCGGCGGCGCCTTCGTTTCGTTTGACGCCGGCGTCGAGGTTGGCAACCGATTCGTTGATGACCTGGATGGCTTCCGCCTGCTCGGCGGTGGATTCGCGGATCCGGACCACCCATTCCGCCGCCTCGGTGACGCCGGACAAGATGTTTTTGAAACCGGAATCGAGTTCGCCCACCGTCTCCGACCCGAACGCGACCCGGCTCACCGTCTCCTCGATAAGTTCCGCCGTCCGCTGCGACGCCTCGGCCGAACGGCCGGCCAGGCTCTGCACTTCGTCCGCCACGACGGCGAATCCTTTTCCGGCCTCGCCGGCCCGGGACGCCTCGACGGCGGCATTCAGGGCGAGGAGATTGGTCTGGAAGGAAATGGATTCAATGGTCTTGATGATGTCCCGAATTTTTTCCGACGAATCGGCAATGCCCTGCATCGCCTCGTGCATGCGGGCCATCTGCCTGTCGCCGGCGCTGACGTGTTCGGATGCCGTCCGCATCAGCCGGTCGCAGGTGTCGGAGGCTTCGGCGTTGGCCTTGACCTTGGTGGAAATTTCACTGAGGCTGGCGGCGCTCGCCTCGAGGGCGCTGGCTTGCCTGGCGGTGTCGTCGGCGATGCCGCTC
This sequence comes from Planctomycetaceae bacterium, assembly GCA_021201355.1. GTDB lineage: Bacteria > Planctomycetota > SZUA-567 > SZUA-567 > SZUA-567 > JAJBSZ01. The sequence goes on from JAJQFC010000058.1 coordinate 17,753, forward strand.
GAGAGCTGGTTGATGGTGTGGGAGGCCCGGGAGACGCCGTCCGCGTCGTCGTCCAGCATGGACACGATGGCGGACAGGTTATGGGTCAGCTTGACGACGGACAGGGTGACGAGAATGCCGACCGCCAGCATGAGGACGAGGGAGCCGATGCCGATGAGGCGGATTTTCCG
>JAJQFC010000032.1 GCA_021201355.1 Planctomycetaceae bacterium
GGCCCCCCGCCGGTTCGGGGCGGGCGCCGCGTGGCCGGTGACCCGGGCCGGGCGCAGCCGGTCGACCCGTTCCGGGTTACGGCCGAACACGGTGAGGACGACGACCTTGCCGCCGTTTTCGTCCCGGAGCATGGCCGCGTCCGGCGGTATCCGGCAGTTCGAATCGACCACTACCCGTTGCGGCTGCCGGTGGCGGGCGGCGCCGCCCCGGGTCGACCAGGCCGGTTCCCGGACGGTGAGGAGCGGGTCGTCGGCGAGGACGGTGCCGATGCCGACCATGACCGCGTCGCACCGCGATCGCATGTCCATGACGAGGGCGCGGCTTTCCGGCCCCGACACCCAGCGGCTGTCGCCGCCGGTGGCGGCGATTTTTCCGTCCATCGAAATGGCGTATTTCAACCTGACCCACGGCAGGCCGTGCCGCATCATTTTGAAAAATCCTTTGGCGACATATTCCGCCTCTTCCCGGAGCAACCCGCCGTCCGCGACAATCCCGGCCGCACGGAGGACGGCGATGCCGTCGGCGTTCGGACGGTTCGGATCGGTGGCAGCGACGACGACCCGGCCGATTTTGGCGGCGATGAGCGCGTCGGTGCAGGGCGGTTGCAGACCCTGGGTGGTGCAGGGGCTGAGGGTGACATAGGCGGTGGCGCCGACGGCCCAGTCGCCGGCGTCCCTGAGGGCGGCGGTTTCGGCATGGAGGTCGCCGTGGCGGTCGTGCCAGCCCCGGCCGACGACAAGCCCGTCCCGGACGATGACGCAGCCGACCGGCGGGTTCGGCGCCACCCGTCCCTGGCCGTTCCGGGCCAGGGCGACGGCCTGGCCCATGAATTCGCAATCCTGTTCGGTAAAACGGTTTTCCATGGTGTTTGCATCCTCTTTCCGGCCGGAGCGGTTGGAAAAGGTCTGGCCGATCCCCTGTCGAGACGGTATACTGCCCGGATGAAAAGTCGTTATGCACGCGACATTCCACAAAAAGGAGAATAGCGAATGTTTGTGAAAAAACAAATCGAAACCGCGAACAAGTTGCGGGAAGCCGGCATAATTCCGGTGCTGGTTTTGGAAGACGTCGACAGCGGCCTCCGACTCTGCGAAGTCCTGGAACGGGCCGGCCTCACGGCGGCGGAAATCACCTACCGGACAAAAGCGGCGCCGGAAGTCATCCGCGAAGCGAAAAAACGCTTTCCCAACCTGTTTCTCGGCGCCGGCACGGTCCTCAACACCGACCACCTGCACCAGGCCTTCGACCTTGGCGCCTCCTTCGCCGTCGCTCCCGGTTTCAACCCGACCATTGTCGGGGAGGCGGTGAAGAAAGGCTATGCTTTCAGTCCCGGCATCGCCACGCCTTCAGAACTGGAACAGGCGTTCGAGATGGGCGTCAGGATGTTTAAGTTCTTCCCGGCCGAGGCCCTCGGCGGCGTCGCGATGATAAAGAACATCATCGCTCCGTACCGTCATCTCGGCGTCCACTTTATGCCGACCGGCGGCGTCACCGCCGCCAACGCGGCGGACTGGCTGGCCGTCCCGGAAATCGTCTGCGTCGGCGGCACCTGGCTCGGACGCCCGGACGACGTCAAAGCCGGCAACTGGGATAAAATTGAAAAAGACGGCCGTGCCGCCATCGAACTCCTCGCTTCGGTCAGGAAATAGGCCGGAGCCGAGGCCCGCGACCGACCTCTTTCCGATGTTGAAAAACCGCCTTTCCGAAAGGAAGGGCGGTTTTTTTCGAAACCATATGACTATCGTACCGCCACCACCGTACCCGTTCCATCCGCGTCTACGTGGCAAATTCCCTCATCCCTTGTGGTTCATCTCCGCGAAGAATTAATCAGATCAGCGTTTCCCGGCGATACACTCCTGCTTGTCGCGGGTTCACGTCCTGTTAACTCGCTTCAGTCGATAAAAAATAGTAAAAAGCCTAAAAATTTTCACAAATTTTATACGGAATCGTTAGATCGATTCTTCCTAATTCCTTATAATAGGGAGGGCGTTTCACCCGGGTATTTTATGGCCGGAACGAAGATTACAGACTTGACCAAGGTTGGTTTTCAGGTTATACTAATTAAGCACTATTCTGTTTCGTAGACGACTGGTTTACATGGTGTTAAGTTGTCTCGTGGTAAATGGTGCCGTACTATCGCAGTCTCAATTCCCACGTGTGCCGGGATCATTGGCGGGTCCTGGCTGGATCTCGTTCTTACAACAACCTGGTGGCGTTTGCCGCGGCGGGTAACCCGTCTCGGGTCCGTGAGGGCATTTATTGACAATTTTTGAACGTATGTAATTAGGCGCGTCTATCACCTTTTGGCCGGTCTTGCCTGTCCCTGAAAGGCTCCGTCAGGCCTGTGGTAGCCGCATTTTCGCATGAACGTTCACGGGATTGTGTACAATGTCCTGGCTGCCACACTGAACCTCCCCATGGTACATGGGGCGAGGGGAGCGAAACCGTGACCGATTTTACCGGATACGTCACGTTGGATGAAACGGGCGCATCACTCCAAACAGTCAAACTGCGGAACCGTCAGTTGGTTCTTTCCTTTATGCGCGCCAATGGCGCCGTGTCGGTCAATCAAATATCCCGGGCAACGTCGTTAAGCAAGATGACCATCCACAAAATCCTCTCGCATTACCTGGCCGAAGGATTGATTTCCCACGCCGGAAAAGGCCAATCCACCGAAGAAGGCGGTAAAAACCAAATCTGTTCATATTCAACGCCCATTCCCGCTACCTCTTCGCCGTACGAATCGGCGTGCACAAACTTATCACCACCGTGGCCACGCTCCGGGGCGAAATCATCGCGGAGTCACGGGAACAACCGCTTTTCGGAATGGGTTTCGGCGAAACTGTCGCCGCCATCGGCGCCGCGTTCCGGGAGTTGATGCAGGCCAATTCGCTGTCGCCGGAGCGGTTCGCCGCCGTCGCCGTGAGCTGTAACGGCATTGTCGATGCCTGCGGCCAGTGCGCCGTCATGTACGAAAAACCGGAATGGGGAACGAACTTGCCGTTCAAGGAACGGCTGCGCATCGAAATCCCGTCGTCCATTCCCATCCATATCGATTGCTGGTGGCGGTATATAGCCTTTGCCGAAGCCGGTCGCCGGACCCGGACGGGTGAGGAAACGTTTTTCCTTTTCGGCAATTCCGGCGACCACATCGCCGGCGGCCTCGTGGTGGCGGGCCAGGTGTATCGGGGCCGGGGCGGCCTCGCCGGCGAACTCGGTCACATGACAATCGACGCGCCATCGGCGCAATCCGGCGTCGTACCAGCCAGCCTCGCTACGGTGGCGTCGCCGAGCGCCGTTGTAGCCAGGGCCGAAGCCGTCCGGGCACTTAATCCCGAGTCCCGGCTGTTTTCGTCCGAATCGGCCGTGAGCCTCGCCGCAATAGCGTCCGCCGCCGCCGCCGGCGACGACGAGCAGGCCGTCAAGCTCCTCGACGGCCTGGCCAGCGATATCGCCTCCGCTTTCGGGAACATCGTTCTCCTGTGCGATCCCGGCACCATTGTCCTGTACGGCGATTACGCCCGCCTTGGCGACGCCTTCCTGAGCCGGCTCAGGCTGAAGCTGGCCGATGCCGGCCTGCCCGGCGTAGAAAACCAGACCCGTATTGAATGCTCGAACCTGAGCGACGTCGACGGTATCCTCGGCGCCGCGACATTTATCACCGATTCCCTGTTCACCAGGAAATAGCGTCCGCCGTTATACCCGTTTCTTTTGCGTTATTTGCGATGTCCCGCCCTGCTAGAAGGCGGGACAATCTTCTGTCATGAAGCCGGTACGGCCGGTTCACGGAATCGCCGGGGGAAGAGGGACTAACGGCGGCCGTCATTTCGTATGGCCCCGGAAACCGGGCGGACCCCATGCAGGCAGCGGATTTTCGGAACGTACCGGATACGGCAAACAGCCTAAATGAACTGCCACAGGTACGATATCGGCATGACCAACACCAGTGCCGGCAGCATGTCGGTAACGCGGAACATTTTGATTTCAGCCATGCGGAAGCCGGTAGCGAGAATCAACAAACCGCCGCATCCGGAGAAGTCGGCGATCATCTCCGGAGTCAGGAGCGGGGCGATACTTCCGGAGAAGAGGGCGAGGATGAGGTAGACAAGGAACATCGGCGCCGCCAGCAGAGCGATGATGATGCCGGCGTTGGCGGCGAAAACGAAGGCGGTGAAGATGTCAAGGACGGTCTTGGAAAACAGGGTGTTGTCGCCGGTGACGGTTGCCTGCATGGCGCCGAAAATGCCGGTCGGGCCGGTGCAGAACAGGATGACGGCGATGGCGAAAAATTCCAGGTTCCGCGCCCGGGCGGTGGGATCAGGGCGGATAGCCTGGGAGATCCGGGCGGACTGCGTCGCGGCGGCGGAATGGCCGCCATGGGCGGTATGACGGGCGGAAGCGGCGCGGCTGCCGCCGGTTCGTCCAAGAAGGAAGGCGGCTGTCCATTCGCCGGCGTGGCGAAGCAATTTTTCAAGATGGCAGGCGGTGCCTATCAGGACGCCAAGAATAAGTGCAAGAACCACCACCGGCAGGTTGGCCATCTTGATTATGCTGAGAATGGCCATGGCAAATGTGGCGATGGCGAAGGTGGGCGGCAAGGCGTCCTTGAACCGTTCCGGCATCAATTTCCCGCCTGTCGCGCCCAGGGTGCCGCCGATGATGATGGCAAGGATGTCGGTAATCATTCCGAGTGACATGGCGTCCACCTTTCTTTTTGTCCGCGCTTTCGGCAAGTGCCAACCGCTGCGCCGCTCCGGGGAAACGGCCGAGGAAAAAAACGGTGCACAGCCCTCCGGCGCCAAACGCAAGTGTCCCGCCCATGAGTGAGCGGGACACTTTTTCGATTATTTAAACTGAACGCGTCAGCGTTCGATGATGTACGGCCGCCGGTCCTCCAGGACATACGGACGGGTCTGGTGCTCGAAGTTCGGGTCGTCGAGGTAGCCGCGTTCCAGCGACTCCCTGACCCAGCGGTTGATTTCGTCCAGGACCGCGTCCGAGGTCCGGTACTGCGGGAGCTTGCTCATTTCGTCGAACTTCATCTTGACGATGCGGTCCGCCGCCTTGTTGACGGACAGGGCGAGGACCGGTTCCTTCTTGATTCGGTCGACAACGTCGGTCATGGAGACGATGGCGGTGTTGAGGCTATTGAGGGTGGTCGGGATGGTTGTCGGGTCAATCCCGGCGGTTATCCCTTTGACGCTGACGGCGATGGACCGGAGGTCGTCCGAGAGGATGGACAGGTTGTCGATGAGTTTTTCCGTCGCAACCCGCCGTTCCGCCAGAAGCGCGGTGACGTTGTTGATATTCCCGATGCTGCCGCGAAGGTCGCTGGCGAAGGTCGGGTCGCCGATGGTGGTCGCGATGGCGGTCCGGACGTCGGTGACGCCGCCGTCGATGTTGTCCACCGTCCGGGACGCTTTTTCGACCGCTTCCGCCACCGTACCCATCACGCCCTGGGCGCCCTGGATGACGGTACGGACTTCGCCGATGCCGACCCGGGCGTCGGCGGCGATGCCTTCGATTTCAACCGTGATTTTTTCCACGCTCTCCTTCAGCGAATCTGAGAGGCGGGCGATGTTTGTCGAGGCGATTTCCACGTTGTCGATAACGCCCTGGCCGCGTTGGAGAATGAGGTTGGCCTGGTAAGACATGGCGTCGATGTTCACCGCCATGGATTTCAGGGCCTGGCGGAACTGGGCGTCGCCGACGACGTCGTTCAGGTTGGTCGTGAGGATGGTCAGTTGTTCGCCGAAGTCGTTCACCTTGGTGAACAATTCCGAAATGTCCGGCAAAGGCGAACTTTCCAGTCGTTCGGCGTCGGCCACCGTCGGGGACCGTTTTATCATCTCTGCCGATTTTCCGGGGATGATTTCCATAAAGGCGTCGCCGACCAGGCCGGCGGTTGAAACCTTGGCGATTGAACCCCGGGGCAGGAGGCGGTTTTCGTCGATGTCGAGGACGATTTCCATGTCGGTGCCGCCGGGACGAATCTGGATGGAGGCGACACGGCCAATCTGGAAGCCGCCCATTTTGACCGGCGCCCCTTCCTTGAGGCCGCCGACGTTCGTCATGTTCACCACCACCCGGTAGTGGCTGTGGCTGCCCAGAATCGAACTGGAATTGCCCCAGGCCATGAGCATGACGATAAGGATGATGATGCCGGCGATAATGGTGGCACCAATCGCCAATTCCATGGTCGCGGTTGATTTTCTGCCCGCCATTGTTTCTCCACAAAGTCAAATAAAACGTGAGACCGTTTAGTGCCGTAAAAACTACGCGACGGTTTGGATAGGCCCGTCGGCTTCCCCCCGCACGAACTGGCGAATCATCCTGTCCATATCGGACGCGTCTTTCGGAAGTTCTTCCGTCCCGAGCCGGCGGTAGAGTTCCGGCGGGCCGTCGCCGACAATCCGCCCGCCATAGAGCATGACGATGCGGTCGCCGACCTTTGTCGCCACATGCATGTCGTGGGTGACGACGATGGATGTGACGTTCGTATCTTTCAAACTCGCGTGGGTGTCAAGGATCAGGTCGGCGATGGCGTCGGACATAATCGGGTCGAGGCCGGTCGTCGGTTCGTCGTAGAGAATCACTTCCGGCCGGGTGGCGATGGACCGGGCCAGGGCGGCGCGTTTTTTCATGCCGCCGGACAGTTCCGAGGGCATCTTGTCCTGGGTGTCCGGGAGCCCGACCTGCCGGAGCCGTTCCGCCACAACGGATTGGATCTTATCCTCGTCCTTCTCGCCGGCCGCCCGCATCGGGAAGGCGACGTTCTCCCCGACCGTCATGCTGTCGAACAGGGCGCCCCCTTGGAATAGCATGGCCATCCGCTTCCGGATTTCGCCCAGTTGGACATTGTCAAGAGCGCTTAATTTCTGCCCGAAAACCGTCACCTCGCCGGAGTCCGGTTCAAGGAGGCCGAGCATGAGCCGGAGGGTGACGCTTTTTCCGGTGCCGGACGGCCCGATGATGACGAGCGTCTTGCCGCGCTCGACCAGGAGGGTGATCCCTTTTACCGGATCAATTCGCCGGCTGCCGGAACCGAAGCCCTTACAGACGTCGTCGAGGCGGATGACGACGTCCTCGTCGCACACCGGCCCTTCGGCCAGGGCGGCGTCCAGCCCGGACTCGTCCAGGGGTGTGCCGTCTTTTCGTAACGTTTCCAGATCGTCCGCCGACATCGGCGCTCTCCTCGCACTGTATCACGGAGCGGGTCGTACGACCGTCCCGGTTGTTCGTCAAAATAAACTACAGGGCGCCCGAACCGAACAGCGCCCGCACCCACCCCACCAGCGTCAGCCACGCCGTATCGACGGCATACGCCACCGTGTCCCACACCGGCTCCAGGTAGAACAGGAGGATGGACATCACCAGGTTGAGAATGAGAATGGCGATGCAGGACGAGACATTCGCCGCCGTCGTCGCCTTGCCGACGCCTTCGGCGCCGCCGGTGGTTTTGAGGCCGTTCCGGCAGCAAATAAGGGAAATGGTGACGCCGAACACCAGGCCTTTCGACAAGCCCTGGACATAATCGTACGGCACCATCCAGTCCTCAATCTGGGACCATTGGAAATGCCATTCGGCCCCGAGGATGAATACGGTCATGACGAGGCCGGCGATGATGCCAATAAGCATGGCGAAAACGGTGAGGACCGGCGTCATGAAAAAGCTGGCAAGAACCCGGGGGAGAACCAGGTAGCGGACCGGGTCCGTTCCCATGGTGTCGAGGGCGTCGACCTGTTCCGTGACGTTCATCGTCCCGAGTTCCGCCGTGATGGAGCAGCCGACACGGCCGGCCAGCATCAGTCCGACCAGTACCGGGCCAAGCTGCCAGACCTGGGCCTTGGCGACGATGGCGCCGGTCCAGCTCTCCACTCCGAGGGTGACGAATTGGTTGTAGGACGTATAGGCGAGAACGGCTCCCGTAAAGGCGCCGGTCGTCAGGATGACGGGAAGGCTCTGCACGCCGATGAAATAAAACTGCTGAATCGTTTCCCGTTTGTACGGGAGGCCGCGGGTGAGCCATTTTATGCATTGCCACAGGAGAATGGCAATCTCTCCGACACCCCTGAGGCCGTCGGAGACGGATCTCCCTAGACGCACGATTTGGTTGTACATAACGTATGTGGCCCAATTTCTACGGTCGTAGTTGAATTCACACGCAAACAGCAACGCCGACAGAAGTTGCGGCGCCGTTTGCCAGTCCGTTATTATGGCCGGGTTTCGCATCCAAGGCAAGGAAAATCAGAAGCGGCGGCGTGAAAAAATTCGCGAATTTGGTGAAGTTTTATGCGAGACAAGACCCCTGGCGGTGGCATATCGTCATCCCGGTTTAGGGAGGGAGGCGACGGCGTCGCCGAGACCGCCGTCGGTGTCGATCGCCTCGCTGGTCCAAGCCGATATAACATAATGTTTTAGGGGAAAATGTGCCGCTTAGAGAATTTGCCGCGTGTTCCAGTTGGCAAACAGCCCGAGATCCCAGTTCTCCATTTCGTCGCCGAGGATAAGGGTTCTGTCCACCGCCCGGATAACCGCCGCCAGATCCTGTGTGGCAGTTTCAATGTCGTCATTAATAATGAGGTAGTCGTATTCGCCGATGCGTTCCATTTCCCGGCGGGCGATGGCGAGACGCTTTTCAATGTCTTTTTGACTTTCCGTTCCCCGGCTTTCCAGGCGGCGACGGAGTTCCTTCGGCGTCGGCGGGATAATGAAGATAAAAATGGCGTTCGGGAAAAAGAACTTGACCGATTCGGCGCCGTCCACCTCGATAACAAGAAGGACGACGCCCCCCTTCGCCAGCTCCCGTTCGAGGGAGTGACGCGGGACGCCGTAGAAATTGCCGTTGAATTCGGTGTATTCGAGGAGTTCGCCATCGTCGATCATCCGGCGGAATTCGTCCCGGGTGAGGAAGAAATAGTCAATGCCGTCTTTTTCCCCCGGCCGGGGGCTCCGGGTGGTGGCGGTGACGGCCCGGCGGGAATTCCCGGGGATTTTTTCGATAAGGTGCTCGACCAGCGTGCTTTTGCCGCTGCCGGCAGGGCCTGATATGACTACGAGGAGTCCGTCGCGACTCGGCATTGTGACGCACTTTCCAGAACAGGGCACGGTGTGCCGGCCGGGATACGGCGGGATGGGCAGGGCAGTCGGGCGGCGCCGGCGTCGTTCACCGTCGCGATCCCCTGACAGAATCGCGGAACAACGGGGCGTTTCCGTTTTTGCCGGACCATTGTCCGCGCACTTCCCCCTGACTTCATTGTACCGACAGTTACACCAGGTTGGCGCACTGTTCCTTAATTTTTTCGACAACCAGTTTGGCCTGTACCGCTTCCATGACGACGGAGGTGTCGTTCGTCTTCGAGGCGGTGGTGTTGATTTCCCGGAGGAATTCCTGCGACAGGAATTCGATTTTCTTGCCGATTTCGCCGCCTTTTTTCAAGGCCGCCCGGTACTGGGCGATGTGGCTTGTCAGGCGATCGAGTTCTTCCCTGACGTCCGCCTTTTCGGCAATCAGGCAGACTTCCCGCTCAAGCGCCTGATTGTCGCCCGGCATAAGGCCGGACGGGCATATCTCATCCAGGCGTTGCCGGAGCTTTTCCCTGGCCCGTTCCACCGCTTCCGGGGCGAAAACGCTTGTCTTCTCGACAAACTTCTCAAGGGGGTCGGCGAGATCCGTAAGGACGGCCGCCAATTTCTTTCCCTCCACCCGGCGCATTTCTTCCACCTGGCGGATGGCCTGATCGACAGCCAGTTCGATAACCACCCATTCGTCGATGGTCGCCGGTTCTTCGGCCGAGTGGTCGAAAACGCCCGGGATAATGGCGAGGTCGCGGGCGGACAGGGTGTCGTCGAGGTCCAGTTCGACAGCGAGGCGGCGGAGGCTGGCGACCGCCTCCCGCGCCGCTTCCGAACGGATCGGGCAGGCGATGCCTTCGCCGAGGCGTTCGAAATTGACATAGACGTCGATGGAGCCGCGAACCAAACGGGCCGAAATCATGTCCCGGAGGTTCTTCTCCGTCACGCCAAGGCTTGGCCGGGACCAGACCGATACCTTGAGGCCGCGGTTGTTCACCGATTTTATTTCCACCCGGACGGCCAATCCCGCCGACTCGGCGGTGCCGGTGCCGAAACCGGTCATACTGTTTATCTGTGCGTTCACTGGTTATTCCTCTTCGACAACCGCTTTTTGAATTACCCTGGTATTCTTCACCTGCGTCATAATGCCGGGGAGCTTCCGCACCCGTTCCAGATCGGCCGGGCTGATGCGGACCGTGGCGATGACGTCCGATCCGTCGTATTCCGTGTCCATAACCTGGCCGACTTCGTTCAGGGTGGCGAAACGCCGTCCGTCGCCGGAATCGAAGCGAAGGCGGATGCGGCGCATGCCGCCCTCGGCCCCGGCCCGAAGATGCGCCACCAGTTTGTCGAGCCCTTCGCCAGTATGGGCGGAGACGGGGAAGGCGGGAAATATCCGTTTCATCAGCGCCTCGACCGTTCCCGGAACCGTCACGCTGTCCACTTTATTCAAGGCGTAGATGCGCGGCAGATCTTCCAGGCCGATTTCCTTCAAGGTGCCGGCGACGGAATCAATTTGCACCATGGCCAGCGGATCGGCGGCGTCGACGACGTGAATAAGGATATCCGCCCTCGCCGCCTCTTCGAGGGTGGCGTGGAAGCTGGCGACAAGGTGGTGCGGCAGGCGGCGAATAAAGCCGACCGTGTCCGACAGGAGAATCTCCAGCCCGTCCCCGACGTCGAGGCGCCGGGTCAGCGTGTCAAGGGTGGCGAAAAGCCGGTCCTCCACGAGCGTTCCGGCCTGGGTGAGGGCGTTCAGGAGGGAGCTTTTTCCGGCGTTGGTATACCCGACGAGGCAGGCCGAGAAGATGGCGTCCCGGTTATTGACTTCCCGTTCCTTCCGCGCCTCGATTTCGGCGAGAGACCGCTTCAGGGCGCTGATTTTGCCGCGCAGAAGCCGGCGGTCCGTCTCGATCTGCGATTCGCCCGGACCCCGGGTGCCGATGCCGCCGCCGAGCCGTTCCAGGTGTGTCCATTTGCGGGCGAGGCGGGGCAGTTCGTACTGAAGCTGCGCCAGTTCGACCTGAAGCTTGGCCTGGGAGGTGCGGGCGTTGGCCTGGAAGATGTCCAGGATGACCTCGTTCCGGTCGATAACCTTGCGGCTGCAGGCGTTTTCGATGGCCGAGAGCTGCTTCGGGCTGAGGTCGTCGTCGACGACGATGGTGTCCGCTTCAGTGGCGCGGGCGGCGTCGGCGATTTCCTGAAGTTTGCCCTTGCCGAAATAGCTCCTGGCCACCGGCCGTTCAAGCCGCTGAAAAATCCGTCCCGCCTCTTCGCCGCCGGCGGTGTCGACGAGCCGCGATATTTCTTCCAGCGGATCTTCTCCCGGAATGAGCCTGTCCGGCGTGACAACCGAACAAAGGAAACAGCGTTCTTTCGCGAGTTCGATTTTCTTGGCGTGGGTTCTGTCCCGCATGCGTCTCCGTTTCATGCGCGTGGTTCGCTTCGGCCGGACACGACGACGTCCACCCCGTCAATCCGAATCACGCAAAAAATGTCAACCCCGGTTGCATCATAATGCAAGTCCCGGGGCTTGTCAACGTGGATGAAAAAACAACCCCGGGTCGAACCCGGGGTTGCGTCTCATTTTGGCCAGGCATGCCGTATCGCCGTGTATCACTGGCTTTTTCCGGGCCGGGCTATTTCCGAAGATACGCGTCAATCGCCGCCGCCGCCGCCTTGCCGGCGCCCATCGCCTCGATGACTGTCGCCGCGCCGGTGACGATGTCGCCGCCGGCGAAGACGCCGGGGACGTTCGTCATCATCGTCTCGCCGACCGGAATGTTGCCGCGCCGGTCGAGTTCGAGTTCCGGGAACGTCTTCGTCAATACCGGATTCGGGCCGTTCCCGATAGCGACGATAAGCTGATCGCAGGGGATGACGTGTTCCGACCCCTTGATCTCCACCGGCCGCCGCCGCCCGCTGGCGTCGGGTTCGCCGAGTTCCATTTTAAGGCACTTGAGGCCGCTGACCCAGCCCTTGTCGTCGCCGAGGACTTCAATCGGGGCGGTGAGTTCGAGGAGCTTGACGCCTTCCTCCAGCGCGTGGTGGACTTCCTCGACCCTGGCCGGCAGTTCGTTCTTGGTCCGCCGGTAGACAAGCGTCACCGAATCGGCGCCGAGGCGGAGCATGGACCGGGCCGCGTCCATCGCCACGTTGCCGCCGCCGCAGACGCAGACGTTCTTGCCAACAAGGACGGGCGTGTCGTAGTTCGGGAACTGGTACGCCTTCATCAGGTTGATGCGGGTGAGGATTTCGTTCGAGGAATAGACGCCGTTGTAGTTCTCGCCCGGAATGTTCAGGAACCAGGGCAGGCCGGCGCCGGATCCGATGAAGACGGCGTCAAAACCGTTCTTGAGAAGGTCGGGGACGCTGATTGTCGGTCCGATCGGGTAGTCGACCTTGATTTCGACGCCAAGGTTCTCGAGGTAGTCGCACTCCCGGCGGACGATGGCCTTCGGCAAACGGAATTCCGGAATGCCGTAGGCGAGGACGCCGCCCGGCGCGTGGAGCGCTTCAAAAATAACCGCCTGGTGGCCACGGAGGGCCAGGTCGGCCCCGGCCGTCAGCCCGGCCGGACCGGCTCCGACGATGGCGACGCGCTTCCCGGACGGCGCCGGCAGTTCCGGAATCGGCGCCGGGCCGGCGGCCGCTTCCATGTCGGCGGCGAACCGTTCGAGACGGCCGATGGCGATGGGTTCGCCTTTTTTCCCGAGAATGCACTTCGCCTCGCACTGGGTCTCCTGCGGGCAGACGCGGCCGCAGACGGCGGGGAGGTTGTTTGTTTGTTTGAGGATCTTCGCGGCGGCGAGGAAGCGGCCGTCGGCGATTTCCTTGATGAACTGGGGAATCCGCACATTCACCGGGCAGCCTTCGACGCACAGGGGCTTTTTGCACTGGATGCAGCGCATCGCTTCGGCGCGGGCCATTTCCGGCGTGTAGCCGAGGGCCACTTCGTCGAAGTTCCGCGCCCGGGTCTTGGCGTCCTGTTCCGGCATCGCCGTCCGGCTCGTCGCCTTCAGGACCGGCTTGTGGTCGACTTCCTTGTGGACGTTGTAGGCGTTCGCCTCCTTGTCCTTGTACGCGGACATGCGCTGGAACATGAGGGGCCAGTTGACCGCGTGGCCGTCGAATTCGGGGCCGTCGACGCAGGTGAATTTCGTTTCGCCGCCGACCTCGACCCGGCAGCCGCCGCACATGCCGGTGCCGTCGATCATGATGGAGTTCAGGCTGACAACGGTTTTAATGTTATGGGGACGGGTCACTTCGGTGACCGCCCGCATCATCACCGGGGGGCCGATGGCGATGACCATGTCGATTTTCACGCCGTCGTCTATAAGCTTCTGGAGGGGGACGATGATGAGGCCTTTTTCCCCCTTGGTGCCGTCGTCCGTCATGATAAAGACTTCGTCGGCGGCGGCGCGCATACGGTCTTCCCAGAAAATGAGGTTTTCCGAACGGGCGCCCATGATGGAAATGACCTTGTTCCCGGCTTCCTTCAGGGCGCGCGGAAGCGGGTAGACGGGCGCGATGCCGAGGCCGCCGCCCATCGTCACGACGGTGCCGTATTTCTGAATGTCGGACGCGTGGCCGAGCGGCCCGACGATGTCCATGAACTTGTCGCCTTCGCGGAATTCGTCCAGCTTATGACTGGCAAGGCCGACAATCTGCATGACCAGGACGAGAACGCCCGTTTCCCTGTCGAAATCGGCGATAGTGAGGGGGACGCGCTCGCCCCGATCGTCACCGCGAACAATGACGAACTGGCCGGGACGGGCCGACCGGGCCACAACGGGGCAATGGATCTGGAATTCGACGATAACGTCGGAATGCTGGATTTTTTTAAGGATGAGGTTCTGTTTCGGATCATTCCCGAATAACGCCGAATAGGTGTTTTCCGGTGTGCCGTGGCAGGCGTGCGCTGCTGTAGCCATGGAGCGTTCTCCTTACATAATCGCTTGCGGGCCGGTCTGTTGAGGCGGCAACTAATAAAAAAGAAAATCCGACCGTGAATGTCGGATATACCAATGCTGGCGAGGTCCAAATTGACTATGGAAAAAATTCTCTAACTAGGTACACTGTAGCATATGATACTGTTATTTGTAAGGAAATTCTCGATTCGTGACATAATTTTTTGCGTTTCATCCATAACCGGTTTGATTTGGCCATCAATGCTCTCGTGAAATCCGTAACTTCTAACCTCCACATTTGTACGGGAGGGATGCGATAACCGCGATACCTTCGTAAAACCCTCAGTAGTGGAGAATCACTCAATGAGTAGAATCAAGTGCCATCGGCTGGCCCTCGTCTTTGCGCTTATTTCATTTATTGTTTCCCCGCTCGATACTGCGCTTGCCAAGGCGTATCCGGACTGGGGGCACGACTGTATTACCATAACGGCCGCTCTCTTGATGAAACAACCGCAATTCAATCCGGCATATATAGGGGATATACTGTACGTGAGAGAACGAGGGCAGGCGTTCGTTTAATGGGATTCGCATTCTGCCTCCTAGCCTTCTTCTTCGGGAGGGCAGGAGTAAAAAGACCGCAGGGAAGGGAGCGGGACATTTCTATAATCGCCGCAATAATGGGTTTATGTTCGAGCGCGTATTATGGAGGAACGCTAATTTCATTGCTTCTGTTTCTTGTTTTTATGCTGCGATTACAACAAAAAGAGGAGATTTCGGCTGAACAGTCTCCCATCCCCGAATCTCCCTAATCAGTATAAGTAGTTAATTATTCATACAAAGAAATAAGGAGATTTCATGCACACCAGACCTCTCGGTCAGTCCGGTATCGAAGCCTCCGTCGTCGCCCTTGGTACCTGGGCGATTGGCGGCTGGATGTGGGGAGGATCGGTCGAGCGGGAGTCCATCGCCACCATCCACGCCGCCATCGACAACGGCATGACCTTCATTGACACCGCGCCGGTCTACGGCATGGGCCGGGCCGAGGAGATAGTCGGCGCGGCGCTCCGGGGTTCGTACCGGCACAAAGCCGTCCTCGCCAGTAAATGTTCCCTCGTCTGGGACGGCACCGGGGAGGACGGCTACTACCATTTCAGCGCCGACGATCAGGACAAGGTCGACGACGCGACGCCGGACCCGAAGTACCGCATTTTCCGGAACGGTCGCCCGGCCCAGATCCGGAAAGGGGTCGAGGACAGCCTCCGCCGCCTCCGTACGGACGTCATCGATCTCATGCAGACCCATTGGCAGGATCCGACCACGCCCATCGCCGACACCATGCACGAGCTCCTCAAACTTAAAAAGGAAGGAAAAATCCGCGCCATCGGCTGCTCGAACGCCACGCCGGAACAGATGGCCGAGTACCTGGCCGTCGGCCCGCTGGATGTCGACCAGGAAAAGTTCAGTATGCTCGACCGCGACCGCGCCGGCGACAACCTGCCGTTCTGCAAGGAAAACAACGTCGCCTTCCTCGCCTATTCGCCCCTCGGACAAGGCCTCCTGACGGGCGCGGTCGGCCCGGACCGCCAGTTCCAACCCGGCGACGCCCGGAACCGCCTGCCCCGGTTCAGCCAGGAAAACCGCCGGAAAGTGGCGGATTTCCTCGCCGACATCCGCCCTATTGCCGACGACTATTCCCTAACCCTGGCGCAACTGGTGACAGCCTGGACCGTGGCGCAGCCCGGATGCACCCACGCCCTCCTTGGCGCCCGTTCTATAAAACAGGTTATTGAGAACGTCAAGGGCGGGGCGGTCACTCTTGATCCCCGGGCGCTGGAAGAGATAGACAGGGCCATCGCCGAAAAGCTGCGTCCGGAAAAATGACAATGCCGCCGAGGAGAGGGGAAACCATGTTTTGGCTCGTACGCCTGATTCAGAGTGCCTTGGAAGGACTGGACGAAGTGGCGCGGACGTACTCCGGCTGGCCGCGACTCGTTGCCTGGCTTCTCTCCATCCTGTTGGTTATCGCCTTCGCGTACCGCTATCTTTACGTTCCGTTTTTCGGGTGACATGTACGTGTCGTCCATCACGGCAGCGCCGACCGCGGCGCGATATGGACGACGGGCAGGGCAGGCGGAGGCGGCAAAAAACCGGGACGGAAAGCCGTCCCGGTTTATTTTTATACACAGGGAAGTACGGAGTAACCGTTTCAATACCGCCCGAACTCCGAATCGTCCAGTTGAATGTTCTGCCCCGGCTTGACCACCCGGTCGCCGTCGGCGGTGGTTTTGAATTCGGTCGGTCCCTGCGACAGTTTTTCCCTGACTTCCCGGCTCATGGACGACGGCGTTTCGTCAAAGCCGCTGAAATCCATAAACGACCGTTTGCCGCGCCCGGCGTCCTTTCCGAGCATATGGTCGAGGGAGTAATCCTGGTCGTTCGTGTCGGTGTCGGATAAATCCCAGTCCTGGGCCGCCGCCATGCGCCGGAACGGCGCCTCGAAATCGTCGTCCGATTCGGCGCCGCGCCGGCCGGAATCCGCGCCGGCAGGCCCCCGGCCGCTACTGGACATGGCCCGGACATAGTCCGACGCCGCCGCCGCTCCGGGCGAGAACAGGTCGTCGTCGCTCACATCGTCCATCAGGTTGATGGCGGGCGGGCGCCGGTAGCCGTCCGCACCGGAGTCGCCCGGGCGGACGTTGAATTCCTTGGACAGGGTCGATATCTTTTCCCGCAGTTCCTTCACCTGGCGGCCAAGCTGTTCCACGGCGGTGTTTGTTTCGGCGGCGCTGGACATGGTGGAATTGGTGAACCCTGACATATGGCCGAGTTCATGGTTGACCTCGAGAATGGCCTTGGCCTGCTCGGACGACGTTTCCGACGCGACGGTGGAGGAGTCGGCCATGCGGATGGCGTCCTGGACGATGTTCCGGAGCATGTCCTCGAGTTTTGAAATATAGGCGCTGGCGTTCCCGATGCGTTCCGTCACATCCTCGACCATGGTGGCCGTGTCCTTGGCGGCCCGGGCGCTCCGGCCGGCAAGGTTCCGCACTTCTTCCGCCACCACGGCGAAGCCTTTCCCCTGACGCCCGGCCCGGGCCGCTTCGACAGCGGCGTTCAAGGCCAGCAGGTTCGTCTGGAAGGCGATGTCGTCAATCAGTTTGGCAATTCGGGCAATCCTGATGCCGGCGTCCTGGACGTCGGTCATGGCGGACAGGGCGTGGGCGATTTCCTTGCCGGACCGTTCCGCCGCCTCCTTGGCCTGGGCGGCGAGCTGGGTGCTTTTTGCCGCCGACTCGGTATTTCCCTGGACCTTTTTACTGAAGTCGTTCAGCGATTCGGAAATCGCGGCGATGGAACTGGCCTGTTTGGTCGCGCCGGTCGACAGGGACGTCGCCGACCCGGAAATACGGTCGACCTGTTCGCCGAGGTTTTCCATGTTGGTGTTGAGTTCGAGGATGGCGTCCCGGACGCGCATGTGACTCGAGACGTTGTGAAGGAGGACGATATGCCGGCGGACGCCGGAACCGGCCGACACGGGGCAGTCGACCACCTGGTAAAAATCTCCGTTCCGGTAGATGACGACATTCGGGTCGAGCGCCACCTGATCGGGCCGGAGCGGCGCGCGGCTGGACTGGAGTTCTCTGTCGAGCGGCCGCCCGAGGTCGCGTTCCCGGGAAATGCCGAGGACACCTTCCGCCGCCCGGTTCACCATGAGGTACCGGTTGTTTTCATCAAGGAGGAGTACGGG
>JAJQFC010000261.1 GCA_021201355.1 Planctomycetaceae bacterium
GTTTGGTGTCTCTCCGGAGGCGGGGGCGTGGAATTCTTTCCGCGGATCGCGGGTGGCGTTTTCCTGTGTTGCAGATGGCGATCTTATCTTTTGTCTTGGCATCGGGAAAAGCGGTCCTAACCCCGACGCCGATCTCGGCTGGATGCTCATGACCGACGATTTCGACAGGCGCGTTTATTCCAATCTGCTCCTTGCCAAACGGATATTCGCTGTCGACGTGTGGGAGTATGCCAGAAAAGTCCGGATCGAGCAGTTCGTCCCGCCCGCGTACAAGGCGGCGCTCCGTTTTTGGGAATGGATCGGATGGAAAAAGGGCGGCGTGGTAAGCATCGGATCGCGCCAGGCCATCCATGTGTATTGCGACCGGCCCGGGGTGAAGGAGGACTAAATGGGCGCTATTGGCGGCATGGGGCTATCTCTTATTTCCAGCGGGATCGGCGCGTTCGGCGCTTACCAGAACGCGGCCGCGTCCAATCGGGCGGCCAGTTACAACGCGTCGGTGTCGGAACAGAACGCCAAGTATGCGGAGGCGCGCGCGCAACAGGCAAAAATTCGTGGCGCGTTCGACCTTTCCCTGCTCCGGGTGGACAACAAAAGGGCGCTCTCTTCGCTGGCCCAAGGATTTGCCAACGCTGGCGTAGAAACTTCCAGCGGGTCCGCTTTGAACCTGTTGGGGGAACAGCACGGCATGAACATCCGCGGCGAACAGGTTCAGCAATACAACACGGATATGGAAGTGTACGGCCACATGGTCGAGGCCGAAAACCACCGGACGGCCGCGGCCATGGCTCGCAGTTCCCGGACCAATCCTTTTATGGCGGGCTTTACATCCCTGCTAGGCGGTTTTACGCAAACCTACAACCAGTACAGCCAGTACCGCATGTTGACGGGCGCGTCGTGCTCTACCTCCCGCAATAGCTGTTACCTGTAAGGATCACCGTATGGCGATGAATGCACCAGGACTACCGCAATACAACGGCCCGCGCATGAACGCGCTTCCCCGCGTTTCCGCAGGTCCCATGGCGACGGCGGAATCGTTCGGCGCGGGGTCTGCCCGTGAACTCATGCGCCTTGGCGACATCGGACGGCGAACGGGGCTGTCCATGCTGGCGCGGGCGCAGGAAGAACAAAAGCGTATCGATCAGGCTTATGTGCGCGACGCCATGAACCAAGCGCGCATGGACATGATGGAGGGTGCGGCATCTATTTTCGCCAAAAACGGCATTGACGCCGAGAATGCGCCGGAAGAAATGACCGCTCTTTTAAGCAATATCAAGGGACGGTACGGCAGTTGCGGGACCGGTTCGCGGTCGTGTTCGACCGGCGGCTTTACCGGCGGCGGCAACATCGAGCGTCAGCGCATGCTCGAAGACGCCATGGCGCAAATGACCGCCACCCACATGCAGGCGGCAATGCGGCACAAGATCCGGCAGGGCCGCGTGTACGAACAGCAGACCTTGGAAATGCAGGACTTGGCATTGCTCCGGGAAGTCGACAATATCGCGCGCGGCGCTGATATGGTTACAGGGACCGCCCTGGACACCGGCGCGGGCGCGTCTCCGGCCGTAATCACAACGGCGGACGGCATGGAGGACGAACAGACGCCGCCCGTGGCCGGTTCGGTCGCGTCGACGGGTGAGGACTCCGCGCCCATGGGGGCGATGCCTGTCGCGGTGACGCCCGAGGATATGCAGCGGGTGGAAGCCGAATCCATGCCGCAGCCGCACATGGGCGACGAGATCGCGAAGCGCATTCAGCTAACCCGGTACAACGCAGGCCTTCGCCACTCCGGATCGCCCCCGGAATACATAAAGGCCAAACAGGACGAGGCGGAGAACAAGATCCATACCGTCGTCCTGGACGCCCTCACGGAACAGGCTCCGGAGCAGGCGCTGGCTTATCTGAATCAGGACCAGGTGCGCGAAGTCATGCCGCGCGCGGACTGGACGAAGCGGCGGAATCAGGTCGCCGCGGTTATTCGTAATACCGCCATCCCCGGCATGGCGATGGAGGCATACCGGGCCGGTCTGTCCTCTACACAGGCATACGAGGCGTCCCTCAAATTCAGGGACAAGAAAGACCGGAAGGCTTTCCTCGCCAGCTACGACGATTACGCCAAGCGCGCGGAGAGCGCCGATAAGGCGGCCGCTGCCGATATGAAAAAGACATCATAGACCGCTATATCGCCGCGGACTATGACATCGACAGCATGACCGACGCCGACCGCGTCGCCATCAAGGCGAATCCGGACTTGCTCAAGGAAATCGGCGGCTTGCGGAAGGTGCTGGACGACCTCGGCAAGCTGGAAAAGGACGTTGCGCCGAATTATCCAGAACTGGACAGAATCCGGAAAATGTCGCCCGACGAAATCAACGAATGGATCAACGAGGCGGGCAATTATGCCCAACTGATGATCTGGGACGCAGGAAAGAAAACGGACGAGCTGAAAGAAATATTCGACAAGCGGATGGGGAAAACGTCCGGTAAATCCGGTGACGGCGGCGGCGGTGGCGGAAACAACGCGATTGCCGTCAATGACATGTTCCAGCAATCGTTCGGAAGCATCAATAAAAACTGGTGGGGCGCGGCCATTGCCTACGACCCGTCGAACCCGGAACACAAGCGCCAGGAGGCGAATTTTCGGACCATCTACAACGACCGCGTCGGCATGAAGCGGGAGGCCGAAGGCCGCAAACTCACCTACTCGGAACAGCGGGAAATGTTTTTCGACCTCATGCGCGAAGTGCGGCGCGGGTCGGTGAAGCTGGACCGCCCCCTCGCCGAAGGCGATCCCATGGCTGCCATGGATGCGCCGGAACGTTCCGAAAGCGTCAATCCCGAGACGGGCAAAAAGGAGGTGACCTTCGCGCCGGAGAAGGAGGGCGGCGACCCGGAGACTTTCGAAGTCATGCCCTATCTGGCGTGGCAGGCATATAACGTCCCCGGTGCGAAGGACGGTTATATCGCCATGGCACCGGGCGAGCGGTTCGGCGTCACCTACGAGGCGGGCGACCGCATCATAATCACGGTCAACCCCCGCACCGGCAAGCAGGACGGCGTCGTACTCTACGACGCAAACTATAACTTCAAGACCGGCAAGGCCGGGGGCGGCATCGCCGCCGACGCGAATGATTTCGCCGCACGACGCGGCGCGCCGACGCCAATTCCGGAACCCCCGAAGCCTCCCAAAATGAAGGCGTGGGAGCAGGAACACGGGGCCGTATTTGTGTGGGAGAAGTATGCGAACCGGTGGAACGCGGACAAGCCCGATGCAAACGAACCCGGCCGCAATGTCACGTACCAGGCCAGCCCCGACGGCACCATGATCTACCCGAATCCTTTCGGCATCAAGATAACCGACGCCGATTTTCTCCCGCCGCCCCCGCCCGAACCCGAGAGTGTCGCGCGGATACGCCGGAAAATCGAACGGCTGGAAGCGGAGGTCGCGATCAGCGAACGCGATCCGCGCACCAGAAAAGACCTGGAACAAGACAAGCGGGAAGAAATTAAAGCATTGAAGGATGAATTTAACCGTATTTCCGGTGCCAATGCCCGCGCCAGTAAATTCTACGTCGGCGAGACGGGAAAATTCGACCGCCCCGTATCCTCAGAAAAGAAAAACTGATGGATCTATCTGACGAACTCAACTCCGCCGCGCCGCCTCTTGCCGATGACGGCGAGTCGGAGGCCGTCGCGCCGGAGACTGCCGCGGGCGGGTTTGTGCTGTCCGTTCCCGACGAGTACGCCCTTGCCGCCCCGGAGCGGACGCCCTTTGTCGAACGGGACCAGGACGGCAGTTACCGAATCCTCCGCGAGCCGGACATGGAGGAGGACTTCACGCCCTGGGCGCGTGAAATGTTCGGTGATGACTGGATGGGCGCGCTTCGCACCATGTCGGACACGCCGCAGGCGGCACAAGCGGAGTACGAGAGGCTTATCCTCCAGCAATCGCCGACGCGCGCGAAATGGCTCCGGCGGAAAATTTCCCCGAATGGGGGGCCGACCTCCAGAAAATGACTGAACAAACCGGCATGACGGAGGACGAACTCCGACACTGGAATGAGCGCGATCCGAAGTACCTCGCCAACCAGATCACCGACCGGGAACTCCTTCGCCTGTCCCGCCCAGGCGGGTTTTATACCACCTTGTCGAAAAATCCCGATCTATCGGAAGCGGAGCGCGAGGAGTACCGGCGGCGCGCGGAACTTGAAGCGAGTTACCTCGTCTTCAATCCTCGGGCAACATACTTTGACCGGGCATGGTACGACACGCGGGTCGGCTTCGGCCAGGTCGGCACGTTCGGCTTGAACGCCGCGGCCGGGACGGCGCGCTTTTTCGCCGACTTTAGCGACCGACGCGGCGCGCGCGAATGGTGGACCAGTGCAGCCGACCGACTTGGCGAGTATGCGGCGGACAAAGAAGCGCGCTGGCTCGGCCCCGCCATCGATACCGGGAACCCTGTATCCGATTTCATACGAACATCAATTTTTCAGGGAACGCCGATGCTTGGGACATTTGTCGGGATCTCCCTCATTCCCGGCGTCGGTGTCGCCGGATCGGCTGGCCTTATGGGGTGGGGCATGGGCGGGGGGACGTACAAGACCCTCCGCGACGATGGCATTTCGCCCGAACTTTCCGCCCTCGCCGCGGGCGGGACCGGACTTGTTTCGTACTTTACCAGTAAATTCACTCTGGACAATCTGGCGCGCTATCTCGGCGGGCGTTCTCCCTTCAAACTATTCTCAGTCGGAACGGCCCTGGAAGTATCACACGAGGCGGGGCAGGAACTTGTCGAGAACACCGCACAGGCCACCTTCGAAGGCATGGCGAGGCTGATCGGCGATAAAGACGCCACCGCCGCGCAGGAATGGCGGCGGTGGAAAGACGGATTCAAAAACGCGTTCACCGAGGCCGGAATGGCTGGCGTGACGACGCTCGGCTTTCGTCTTCTCGGTTTTCCCGTGGCAATGCGTAATGGTATGCGCGCGCATGTGTTTACGAACACATTCAAAAAGTCCGGCGACCTGATAGTGCAGTCGGAACAGTTCGCCAAAGCGCCGGACATTCTCGCGGCGCAGCTCACGGAAATGGCGGCCCATAACGGCGGCGGGCCTGTCTTTACCTCCGTGGCTGAAATGACCCAGGCGGGTGTGACCCGCGATCAGGCTGTCGCACCGGTCGCGGAGGGCGGCCTCGGCCTGGACGCGGCCAAGTACGATCAAGCGGAAGTCACCGGCGAGGACATCCCCGTCGGCTACGGCGAAGCCCTCGTGTTTTCCCAAAAGCAGAAAATGGCCGGTAACGCGAAGGCGGTGGACGTGTTCGCCGCCGACCCCGACAGCATGAGCGTCGGGCAGATCAAGGCCATGGAGGCGGAGGCCGACGCCATTGCGACCGAGTCGGAGGCGTACTTCACATCCCTACAGGCGGGCGATGATTCAAAATCCCCGCTCCGCATCAAGATTTTCCGGTCCGGCTTGCGCGCGTCCGGCCGCTACGACACGCACCAGGCGGACGCGCTGGCGGCGATGTTCTGGCGCGGCGCGGAACGAAGCGCCGAACGGTGGGGGATGTCTGTTGACGAATGGCTTGAGCGCCAGGACGTCCAACTCGAAATGAAAAGCCTCATGGGGAAGGCCGGGGATATCAAGCGTTACCACGCTTATATCGAGGAATCGCGGGCAAGGCACGACGCCGCTCTGTCGGATTCTCCCGAGTCGGCCGATTCAGCGGCGACGGCCACCGTCGCCGCTGATACCGCCGCCCCCGTCGACGGCGCGGCACAACCGGACGTGGCCGTTCCGGACACGGTCGCCGACACGGTCGCGGCGCTGGCTCCGGATCTGCCCGTCGAACAGCAAGCGGAGATCGTAGAACAGGCGAAGGAGATCATCGCCGCCGGAGCCGATTTACCCGAAGTAGCGGCCCTTGCCGAACAGATCGGCGTTTCGCCCGCTCCGCAGCCCGCGGCACAACAAAAACCAAAAGGCGCGGGCCGCCGGACAAAGATCATTTTCCCGGCAGAGTCCGGGACGCCCGCCATGGCCGCACGGTATCAGTTGGTGGAAATGTCCAGCCTACAGCCATCCCATACGTTCCGTAACTATACGCCGTCCCCCGCGTGGACCGCGGAAGAACTCGCCCAACAACGCAACTACGACAGCGGAGCAATGGAGGCCGTCCGGTTGGGTATCGAAATGGACCGGCTGAACTTCGACGCCGTTTTCAACCCCGCCACCGACGCCATTAACGGTCCGCCAACCATTACCGCCGACGGAAAGGTCATGGGCGGTAACAACCGGACGCATCGGATCTACAACCGGTACGAAACGGACGGCTATCGGGACAAACTTGTGTCGTTCCTGGACTCCGAAGAAAACCTGACGCGCATCGACCCGGCGGACGCGGTCCAGATGGAAAAGCCCGTTCTCGTCCGCGTCCTCGAGGACGTGACACCCGAAGCCATTCCCGGCCTGATCGGCGCGCTGAACGCAGATTTCACCAACCGCCGCGATCCCGCAAATTTGAGCGCAAATCGCGGAATGCGCGTCGGCGCGAAGACGCTGTCGGCGTTCTCCGGCATCAACGATCAGACGATTGCGGCATACCTGGATAATCCCGCGACCGCCCGGCGTGTTTTGCAAGCGATGGTGGAGGACGGGGCTTTACAGAATACCGATTTGCCATCGTTGTATGATTTTCAATACGATAAATGGCTCGGCGACGGCCGGAGTAACGGAAAGGCCCGGGTGGAACAGGCATTGTTCGGGGCCATTCTCCCGGACTCCCGGCTGTTGGACAGCCTGTCCGACGGCATGAAGAAAAAACTTGTCCGGGCGCTTCCCGGCCTTATCCGGCTCAAGCGGAACAACTCGCCGGAACTCAGCAATTTGATCGAGGCTGTCCGCTACCACAACGATTATCAGGCGTTCAAGGGTTCGCCGACGGTGAAGGGCCTGAAGCCCGCGGCCATTCTGGAAGAATTCCGCCAGCCGACACAGCGCGACATGTTCACCGGCCAGACGGGCGAGGTCAAGTCCGGTCCGGCGTGGGACATGTTTCTTGAATTGCGCGCCATGAAGACGCAACGGGAGGTGGCGGACTTCTTCACCCGCAAGGCGGACGAACTTGCAGGCATCGGCCGGGGCTTATTCGACCTGTCGCAGTCGGCTATAGGCGAACTCTACCAGGATTCGGCATCCCCGGAAATGCAGGCGTTCCGCGCCGTGGTGGCGACGCACGGCGCGGACGGGTTTACCCTCGTCAATGCGGCCGAAGCGAAACGGCGGCTTGCCGCCCTCGAGGCTATGGACGCCGTCCCGATTCGGAACGCCCTCGTCGGCAACGACAACGTCCAGGAACTTCGGGAACTCGCCCACTCGATTTATGATGGTCTGCCAGTCGCCAGTAATGAGCACGATGGACGTTCCCTGAATTTTCCGCAGTCGGGTTTCCGGAAAATTCGCGCTCATAGCGCCGACCCGCGCATTATGCAGGCGGTGCCTGATCTTAGGGCGATTTTCGCCAGAGCAATTCCCATTTATCAGGAAGCGCCGCGGGACCGTAACGACATGATCCGGGCATGGCGCAACTACGCCGCCAAGGTGGCGTTTGACGGCCAGCCCGTTTATATCCGTCTCACCGCGAAGGAAATGCGGAACGGCGATCTTGAACTCGATTTTTATGATATTCACTACACAGAAATGAATGAGGGCTCGCAATCCCCTGTATCGGAAGCAAACCGACCTCGGAGGAAAGCGAACCCCGACAATGATATTTTATCCCACTGGATCGACGTTGTCAACAAAAGCGACGATACAACGCCGGGTGAGCTGCACCAGGGTGATTCGCTCAATTCTCCGCGCGGGGCTATTCGCTTCCCGCAGACGAAAATAGCGCCGACCCTGATCCGGTTGTTCGAAAACGCCGACGTATCTACTGTCGTTCACGAACTCAATCACCTCTTTGTGGCAGACCTCGAACGACTTGTCCTGTCCGGTCAGGGCGGTGAACGGGCGGCGGCGGATTGGGCTGCCTTAGTGGCATTCACCGACGGAGGTCTGGAAAGCAAGAACGCGGACGAGAAGCGCGACGCTTACGAGAAGATCGCCAGCGCGTGGGAACGCTACGCCGTCGAAGGCGTCGCTCCGGCGAACAGCCTTGTTGACGCTTTCGACCTGTTCCGGACCTACATCGCCCGCATTTACCGCCATGCCGTCGAACAGGAACTTATCGAACCCTCTCCGGAGGTACGGCGGGTTTTCGACGCCTTTTTGGCAACCGACGAGGAGATCGCGGCGGCGAAGCGGCGGAGGGACGTGGCGGAGGATTGGAGCAGAACCGACGGCACGAGCGACGCGGCCCGGAATGCCATGAACGCGATCAACGCACGGCGCGACGCGCGACGGCGCGCCCGCAGGGACGCGCGCCAGGGCGGCGGCCGCCAGATGCGCGGCGTGAGCCAATTCGACGCTATCCGGAAAGTGGTCCGTGGCGAAATGGAGGCGGACCCGACCTTCCGCGCGCTGGATTGGGCGCGGGCGCAGGGCGGCATGGATCGGGCTACCGCTGTCGCCGCCGTCGGCGAGGCCGCGGTGGCGTCCATTGAGGAGAAGCACGGGAAGAATGTTTTTGCCGTCGACGGCGTCGCAGCCGAGAAGGTAGCCGTGAACGCCGGGTACGATACGGATGTGGTCGGCATGCTGGCCGCCATGGCCGAGGCGGAAAACATCGACAGCCAGGCGGAAACCGAAGCGAAGCGCCGGTCGGAAATATACGAAGCGGAGGACGTTTTCGCCAATAACGATCAGGAGGCCTCCGAGGGCGTCGACGAGGAGACGGCCGATCCGTTTTCCGCGGGCGACATGACGGACAGCCAGCAGCTTGACGCCGACACCCTCGACATGATCGAAGAGGTCGGCGTCGCCATAAAGGAGGAAGCGCGGGCAAACGATTCGGAACATTCCCTGTTTAAGGCCGCGGCAAGGCTCCGGGACTGGCAGGACGCGCAAGCGGTACTGCGGCGGAAAGCGCGGGCGGAAGTGTTCGCCAAGACCGTCCGTAACGGCGGCGTCGACATCCGTTCCTACCGGACCGCACGTAACCGGGCCAGAAGAAACGCCTTCGCCGCCGCCGAACGGCAGGACCGCAAGGCCGTCGTCCGGTGGAAAAAGCAGGAATTATACCACCATTATCAAATAGTCTTCGCCAAGCAGGCGCGGGCGCTACGGGAACGCATCCTGAAGCAATATAGCGCCCACGGGCTGAAAGCCACCATCGATGCAAAAGAACACCACGCCAGACTTGAACAGCAGTACGCGACCGCTCTGGCACAGGTGGCAATGTATGCGGGGATGGCGGAGTCCCGTTTCTTGCGGCAGATGGCCGGAGACACGGCGAAGTCGCCCGTGCTGGCACTTCCGCAGGAAAGCGGCGACCTGGGCGGTTTAGTGGAAAACATTGCCGACACGTTGCCGGACTGGCTCCTGACGATGCAGCACCCCAAAAACTTCAAGGACTTCCGGGATTTCACTATTGAGCAACTTTTCGAGATCGACCGTCTCATGCGGTGGCTTATCGACACCGGCCACGGAAAACTCTCGTCCATGCTTTCCGCGGAGGCGGAAACGCTGAATGAATTGGCGGGGACGACGACCGCGCCCATGAAGCGCCGAAAAAAACTCGAATCCACCGGCGGCAAGGATGCGCGCACACACTGGAACCGGGTATTGAACGGAATCAAGCGGTTCGGGATCTCCATCACCATTCCGGAAAACTGGTTTATGGCGATGGACGGCAATCCCACAATTCAGGGCAAGGAAATGGGGCCGAACCAGCGCTTGTTCCGCCACATGGTCAACGCCGACGTGAGAAAGCAAATGTTGTACGAATCCCGCATAGCGGCCATGCAGCCGCATTTCGACACGCTTAATCTCGAGCGGAAGGCATGGGAGAAGCGGGTCGGCGGGCGATTCGCAACCATCCGCGATCTGCCCGTTCCGAAAATTCTCAAGCGCGGCCGGGATATTGCGACCTGGGACTTTGATCTTCTGCTGTCCGTCGCCCTCAATATGGGCAACGACGCCAATCTGCGGCGACTTCTCACGGACGAGGAATTCGCCATACGCTTCAAAAAGAAATTCGACGAACCGCAGGATTTTTCTATTCCTCGCTACAACTTCACCAACGCCCAACTGGCAAAGGTGGCGGAACAGTTCAGCGCCGACGCATGGCATGCGATTCAGGGCTTGCTGGACGGCATGAACGACATGTACGCCGATTCCGACAAGGTGACGTTCAACCTCACCAACAGGCACGTTGTCAAGGAGGCGGCGATATCGCATCTGGTTCAGACCTCGGACGGGCAGATCATCAGCCTTCGCGGCGGTTACTTCCCACTGGTCAATGATCCCATGCTGTCGGCCCGCAGTGCCGAACTGAACGAAAAAACGAGCATCGAGGATCAGATCTGGACCGGCCTCTTGAACAACATCCACGGCGCGACGAAGCGTTCGCCCGGCGCTATCAAGGAACGCGCCAGAGGCGAGGACGGGACGCCCCTCGTTACCCTGCCGCAAATACTGTCCACCGACATCATTCCGCGCCATATCGAAACGATGGCGCACTATATAGCGTATGCCGAACTTCTCCGGGACATGGACCGCCTGACCCGTCACGACGCTTGGAAGGGGGAGTATATAGACAAATTCGGGCAGGAACAATACGACGCGGTCCGTACCTGGCTCAAGAACCTTGCCGCCCCGGAGCGCGGCGCGGACTCGCCGGGTGAACGGTTCATGGTCTGGATGCGGAGTCTCGCCACGATCAACGCCCTCGGCCTTCGGTGGAGTACGGGCAATAAGCAACGTCTCGGCGCATTCCAGGCAGCCGCGTTCATGACCGACAACAGCCGCACGAAATCGAGCGGATGGAAATGGCTCGGGGCGGGAATCGCTGAAATGGGGGTCAAGGGCAACCTCGGCATACAGAACGCCAAGGTGGAATTCGTCAATCAAAAATCCAAATTTATGCGCGCGCGGAGCGGCGGTTTCGACCGCGAGATCCGCGCCATGCGGAGCCGGTTTTCGCCACTGCACCGGGAGGTGCGCGGGTATTCGCTGGCGGATGTTCAAAATGCCATGTTCTTTTGGATTCAGGCGAACGATGTCGCCATGGCCAACGCGACGTGGCTCGGCGCATACCGGCAGGCGCTTGCCGGTGAGGCCAATTTCGACACGAAGAAAATCCGCTCCGATATGTTGGCCGAAGGTCGCACCGAGGACGAAGTGAACATAAAGATCGACAAGCGCGCCGTCGACTTCGCCGACACGGCCGCCGCGACCCAGGCAAGCAGCTTCGCCCCGGATCTGACAGAGGTACAACGTGACCGCGGCTTCATGCGATTCATGTCCATGTTCATGAGTGGCAACATGCGACAGGGAAGCAGGTTTATGCAGTACATCGACGCGTACCACATGGGTGACAAGACAAAGGGCGATGTGGCATGGCTGGCCGTCCGGGAATTCGTTTTCCCCTCTCTTGCGTGGGTGTTCCTGCGGGCGGCGTTCCTGTTTGCGGCGGCGGAGGCGTTCGGCATCGGCGGCGACGATGATGATCTTTGGAAAGAGGCATTTTGGGAAACCATCGATACGGCCGCGGCCCCGTTCCCGCTGGTCCGGGAAATTCCCCGCATTTTCCAATATGGTTCGCTGGCTGGTGACGTCACTGCCGTTAAATCTTCGGCGCGGGCCGCCACCAACGCCTTTGGCTCAGTTTCCAGCCTGGCGGAAGGCGAATACACGCTTGCCGTCGGCAAGGCCATTGATGCAGCCGGTTTCGCTTTCGGCATCCCTATCATGAACCCATTGAACGAATTCGGCATTGCCGAAATGGTCGGCCTCAAGAAAGGACGTAGGAAGAAATGATTACCACTACCGTTACAGAGCGACGTTTCACCGGTGATGGCTTGACCGTTTCGTTTCCCGCCGACATCGAAGGTATACCGGACGCGCCGGTGGGTGCGGTCCATGTTTCGGTTTCGGTGCTGGACTCCAACAACGAGAAAAAGCCGCTGAGTTATGGGGCCGATTTTTCCTACACGGCCAAAATAGTGAATGGCTTTTCTAAATCTATCGTTGTCACGTTGAACACTCCTTTGCGAAAGGGTGAAACACTTATCGTTCGGCGAACGACGCCTGTGTTAAGCATTTCCAGTTATCCCGACGATAAGACGCCCTCAAAACAAGTTGAGCGGGATTTTGACAATGTGATCAAAATTGTCCAGGAATATGACGGCAGAATAGAAGAAATCGAGGAGGCTATTCCGCCAATTCTTTCCGAGATTGAATCTCTTCACAACGTCGACGAAAAGCTGGCTAAGGATCTCGCCACCAAAACAACGGAACTGTCCAGCGCCATAACCAACGAAGCGAAGACGCGGGCGCAGGCTGATAACGCGCTTTCTACGAGAATCGACGCCAAGGTGGACAAAGACTACCTTGAAGGCATTCTCCCGCCGATCCTTGATGGATTATCATCGCTTGACGATGCTGTAGAATCTGTCGAACGGTCAAAAGATATTGCGCTCGAAGCACAAAAGAAGGCGGAGAACCTCCAAGAAATTTTCGAGGAATACGAGGCGCGTCTTGAGGACGGAACCGAAAAACTGATTGATGCGGGGAAATTCGCGGACCAGAAAGCGGTAGAGGCTTCGGCGTCTGCAAATGATGCAGCCATGCACGCCGCCCACGCGGCTGACTCTACCACCGTCGCAGAAACACAAGCCACAATAGCCAAAAGAAGCGCCACCCTTGCCAACAACCACGCGACCCGATCCGAGACAGCCGCGGCGGCGGCGGCGGAACATCGCGATAAAGCCGATACGGCCGCAAGCGATGCCCGACAATTCAGCAGGGACGCCTACCTTTGGGCCAACGAACGGCCGCAGGTTCCCGTCGTGAATGACGAGTACTCGGCGAAGCATTGGGCATCCGAAGCGGAAATCCGAGGCGAAGCCAAAGTCGAGAAGGCCAGGATGTGGGCCGAAAACCCACCTGGACTTCCTGTTGAGGGCGACCGGTATTCAGCCCGTCATTATGCCGACAAGGCCGCGGCAGTTAGCGACCTTGACGACCATATCAAGGCGGAAGACCCTCACTCGCAATATGTTCGCAAGGACAGGAACGGAAGCGCCTTTTTCGAAATTGACGGCGACGGAGATATTCGCATTAGGGAAAACATTCAATCCGGCGAGGAGGACATGTTGTTCGCCCTCGATGTCGACGACGATATTTCTGTGAGAATATAAAGGGGATTGCCTTGGCGAGAAATCTTGTGCCTACAGAGAACGAGAAGCAAAGCCTCGGGGGGAAGTCTAAACGATGGCTATACGGCTTTATTAATGTCCTGCGGGGTAAAACCACCGAAAAAGACGTTGATCAATTGGTGGAATACGCCGACCTTGCCGACGCCACAGCGGATAAGGCCGACAGGAATCACACCCACAGTATGGGCGATATCTCCGACGGCCAGCAAAAACTGGACGAAAAAGCCAGTCTGACGCATACCCATCATATCGAGGATGTGGCCGATCTTGGCGACACCCTGAACGCAAAAGCGCCGCTGGCGTCTCCGGCATTCACGGGCGCGCCCACCGTTCCCACGCCCGGCGACGGGGCGAATAATGACCAAGTGGCTACAACAGCCTTCGTCAAAAACCAGAATTACGCCCCGATTGAATCTCCGGCGTTATCAGGCATACCGACCGCGCCGACGCCAGCCACGGCAAACAGCAGTAACCAAATCGCCACGACGGCCTATGTGAAGTCTCAGAAGTATGTAACCAACATCGATATTGATGCCAACCTCGCAGGCAAATCGGATCTCGGTCATGGACACACTCAAGGGGAGATTGGAGGGCTTTCGACTGACCTGGCAAAAAAGGCGAATAGCGCTGACCTTAAGGCTATGGCAAAGGTCGACGACGCGCCAACGGACGGCGCGACTTACGGCCGCTCCAAAGGCAGATGGGTTAGCGTAGAACAATCCGCGGGCTCTTCATCACGAATGATCGGCCAGGCAACTCCGTATTTTGGAGCGGTCGCGAATAAATCCGCATTTGAACCGGATTACCTCTATGCCGATGGCCGCGCTGTATCCCGTACAGCTTATCCAGAATTGTTTGCCGTTTATGGGACGATATACGGTGCAGGCAATGGTTCGACTACCTTTAATATCCCTGATCTCCGTGGCGTCTTTGTGCGCGGTAAGGATGAGGGTCGAGAACTCGATCCGAGTAGAAACCTTGCAACACTTCAAGGCGATGTAATGCGAAATTTCCCAGGAATTAGCGGATCGAACGCATATAACGATCTGATCACACCGACAGGTCCGTTTTATCACCTCGGCACCACGCATGTCGTGGCGCAATCGGGGAATAATTATCCGCACGACATCGGCTTTGATCCGGCCCAAGTAGTCCCTACGGCTCACGAGAACCGTCCCGTAAATCTGGCGTGTCACTGGTTCATTGTGGCTCAAAGCCAGGCTATCGCGTCTTCTTCCGACTTTTCGGCCGCAGTACGCGCGGTCAATGCCTCTATGGGTTCAGTACGGGATTCGCTTCGCACCGAAATGTCGCCGTTCATGAAAGACGAAATATTACTTGTCCGTGAAGAGTATCCAAGCGGAACCAACGGCGGTTCTTTTGCCGCTGGTGCTTGGAGAACCAGAAATCTAAATACGTTATCTTTCAACACAATGCAAGATGCCACATTTAACCCAAATTCTGCCGTGGTGACTCTCCAAAAGGGCAAATACCTCGTGGAAGGCGTCGCAATTGCGTTCTGTTGTGGATGCAACGAAGCATCAATCCACGATTCAATTAGAAACAGTACTTTATTCTCTGGAATTAATGGGTGGTCCCATAGCACTACCCCTACTACTGATCGTGCTATGGTCAGGGGTTTAGTTGATGTCGCTTCCACTGCGAACTTGTCACTTCAGCACCGGTGTACGGTTACCCGAAACACGGACGGATTGGGACGGGCAAACAGTTACGGCACGCCAGAGGTGTACGCGGAGATGTGCATAAGGAGATTGAAATAATGGATATTGCTCTTGCGGTTGAAAAACTCCTTTATGGAGCGGTTTACTCCGGATCAGTTGTTTTGAACACGCCGGCGTGTTGGGATGCCGTATTGTGGCTTGACGCTCGGATGGAAAAGCCAACATGGGAAGAACTCACAGCGACCTGGGAAGAAATGACGACGCTTTCCCTTGATCAAATCAAGGAGAAGAAAATCGCAGAGGTCGATACATCGACTGCGGCCCTTATTCTCAAGGGATTCGATTATTCCATCGGCGACATCACATTCCACTTTGGTTATTCGGTCGAGGACCAGGGGAATTTTACGAAGGCTGCGCTAAGTGCAGCTTTGGCGATGATTCAGGGCGATACTGAATTTCGGCAAGCTTGGCGTGGTTGGCATGATGGTCTACCCAAAACACTTTTATTTACCGCAACGGAATTCATCGCGTTGGCGATGTACGCCGGAAAAACACACCAGGAAAACTGTCTCGCTTCTGGCTGGGCGATTACAGAACAAATCCGAAATGCCGTTACCGTCGAGGCGGTGGAGGCAATCACAGATGACCGGGAATAAACCTCATTGGTGGCAACGCCTGATACCTCGTTACGGTAATTGGGGCGGTGTCGGATGGAGTGCCGGAGTTTGGAACAATAACCCCGCGGCGACTGATTGGAGCGTGGGTACGGTGGATGACATGGACGGTTTATTTAAGGTCCACGATTGGGCATATCAATCGGGTTTGGATCGCGATATAGCGGATCGCGATTTGGTCCGGAGTTTGGCGACGGTCAGTATTTCTTCATTGCGTGGGCGGGCGTATCGCATTGGAGCCATGACCGTTTTTTCCGCCTGGCCATATGTCAGGCGCATTTTGAGAGGAATGACTATGCGACGATTTGTTTTGGGCGTCTTGGGTTTACTCGCGCTGGCAATGCTGGCCCTTTCCATTCCAGGCTTGGCCCTGGACGTACCGCCGCTGACGGCGGCGGAGTTTTCGCAAGAAGCGCATCCTGTTTGGCTGTTCTTGTCGGGTAACGGCTTTTGGGGCGCTTTGTTCACGGGTATCGCGGGCTTTATTTACAAGCTGGCTCGACCGTACCTGTTGGCTTGGCTGGAAGAGCGCCGGTTTGCAAAACTCTACCTATCCGGCGAGACGTGCGTCGCGGGTGTGAACCGGGTTTACGTCGAAGGCATGAAGGCCGCTCACGCTGACGGGAAACTTACCGAGGACGAAAAAAACTTCGTGTTCAATAAGTGTAAGCAGGAACTGGTTGCATTCATGCAATCCCAGGGCGTGGACATCGTCAAGCAGTACGGCGATGCCTTCGTCAACTTCCTGATCGAATTGATCGTCGCCAGGATGAAAAACCCGTTCGTAAAGGCGGTGGCCGCCCCTTTGCCCGATTCGCCTCCCTTGCCGCCTTCCGTTTCGCAAGGGGTGATGCCGGTATAGATCGGCGTGGCCTATGGATCGACGATGAATCCACCGGCACCCGCGTCCGTCTCGGCGAAGTCGGGTACGAAATGGCCGAATCTATGATTCAACATAATCCCAGGGCCGCGCGCCAGGCACTTAGTCAGCCGCATTTCGGCGCGTGGTTTTCGAAGCGTTTTTAACCATCCTCATGAAAGGGGAAAATATGAACACCATTAATCACGACGTGGTTGCCGCACGAACGGAGACGATTGTCCGAATGATCGCGAGTGGAAACAACGAATGCGGTACGCTGATGTCCGGCGGAAAAGTTAATGTGCCGTTCCTTCGCTCCGCCATTGTGCCTACCCTCAATGTGTATAGGGACGAGGTCGACATGCTGCGCCATGATAATTTGAGGATTTCCGAGGAATCCGAAAAACGTCGCCAAGCGTTGGAACTTATTTACTCCAATGCACACGACAGGCTTCCCAGGCAGGTAGCCGTCCGGCTCTGCGAGGTTCTTGGCCGTACATGTGGATGAAAGGCGCGTAATGCGTTCAATGCTTACATGCATCATATACGCTTTTCTCGCCTGCACTCAATCCGCCGCGGGCGGCGAGGGCGGACGGCCAGTAGCGGACATCGGATCGACTTTTTCATCCGACCTTCACTTTCTCATGCAGTTTGGTGCACTTGGGTTTATGGTGTATTATTTGATTTGCGACATAAAGGAGACGCGAAAAGCCCGCCGGGATGAAGACAAGCGTTGGCAAATTCTGGACGAGCGTGTTATTGTGTTAGTGGAAAAGACCGTCACCGCCCTTACCAGCAACACAAACGAGACAATCGAACTCCGGCAGGACGTGGCTGAAATCAAGGCGGAATTGCGTCATCTTCAGGTGTTCTTTACCGGCGGAACGCGGGTAATAGAACGTCCGCGTGATTCGACGTGAAGAAGCGAATCCGTTGCGAGACAAGCATTTATGGTGCAAGCGAAAGCGGGAGGCTATACACTCATAACGACACTTTTAAGGTTTTTTATCTTTCCGTCGTTTTCCGTCGCTTACTATGTTCCATTCTGCAAGTGATTCAAGGAACTTTATTTAACGCTATAACCTCTTTGACTTCAGGGGCTTAAATGTGGGGAAAGACTGACTGTGGCTCAGAAGGTCGTGGGTTCGAATCCCATTTTTCGCCCCAGCTATC
>JAJQFC010000040.1:0-5521 GCA_021201355.1 Planctomycetaceae bacterium
CTGCAGGTCGTCGGCCCGGCGGGATTTCGCTTCGGCTTCATCCAGGCGGGCCTTGAGGCTGTCGTACAGTTCCCGCGCCGCCGCCACCGCCTTTTCGGCCTTGGACCGGACGTCGCCGCGCTTGCCGTCCCGGGTATGGTATTCGAGGTATTTTTTCTCGACCGCCTCGTACAGCGATTCGGCCTGGCGGTCCATGGCGACGCCGCCGGCGGCGGCGTCGAGGGCGGCCATGAGGGCGACGCGGCCCTTCAGGTCGGGGATGCGGATCATGTCGCCCTGGCGGATGATGAGGGCGTCCCAGAGATCCTTGTCCAGAGTGTCCCGAAGAATCTGGTTCGCCTTGTTATGGGCGGCGTCGGCGGTGTAGTTGTTCCGTTCCGCCGCCGGTTCCAGGACCCGGAGACTGGTCGACCCGCCGCGCGGGCGGAAGGTTTTTTCATAGATAAAATGGTACGGGCCGCTCGTCGCCTCGATAAGGATGTGCGGATCGGCGTCGCGGTGGACCGGCCGCATGGCCCGGGCGGTTTTGTCGCCGGCGCTCGCCTTCATTTCAAAAATGACGCCGATGGCCTCGGCCAGGCTCGACTTGCCGATTTCGTTCGGTCCCTGGACGATGGTGATGCCGCTGTCCGCGAACCGGATGTCGCGGCTGCTGACGCCCTTGTAGTCGTCGAGGCGGAGACGGATAAGCTTCATAACGTCCCCTCCGCCTTGCGGGATTGCCTGTCCGTCCCGCCGATCGGGGACTCGATCGACGGCGCGGCGAGGGCCGTGTCCGACGTCAAGCCGAGAAAGAGAAGGAGGGCGTCCCGGGCCGTTTCGGCGTCCGGTCCGCCGGCCGTGACCGTGTCCCGAAGGTCGGCCACCGTCTTCGCGGCAAAGCCGCCGAACCGGTCCCACAATGGGTCGTCGTCCGGCACGGCGGTGTGGAGGCGGGCGCTGTCGATTTCCACCGAGGCGAACACGTCCTCCCAGCGACCGAACCGGGCCTGGAGGGCGGCGGCGAGGCCGAGGTCGACGACGCCGAAAAGGTGGAGGCGAAGGACGGTGCGCGGCTTGTCCGGGAGCGCCTCGACCTGGCGGACGCAGTCGTCGGCGTCGGACTGGCCGGTAATTTCGAATTCGCTTTCCAGAAAGCGCCAGGTGCCGACGGTGTACTTTTCCGAACGTACGCCGTCCGGGCCGAGGCGGACGACATTGACGTGTCCCGCGTCCGGGTCGCGGAACGCCGTCACTTCGGGCGTTCCGGAATAGACGATGCGTTCGTCGCCGCCGACGAGGGTGTAGGAATGACGGTCGCCGAGGGCAAGGTACTGGATGCGCCTGTCATCGAGGGCGGCCCGGACGTCGTTGTAACGGATGGCGGCGGCGCTGTCCGGGAACCCGGCCGGTCCGTCCAGCGGGCCGTGGGCCAGGGCGATTCGCTGGATGCCGGCGGCGGGCGTCAGGCGGTCGAGGACGGCGTGGAGCGGGTTGGCGGCGAGGCGCTTGGCCGGCCACGGCGCGCCGACCAGTTCGACCTCGGGCGTCACCCGAATCGGCTCTTCGTTCGTGACGACATGGACGTTGCCCGGACGGTTGTCCGTGAACACCGGCGCCCGGTAGACGCGGGTCTGGGTCTGGGGGTCGGGGGGCGCGGGAAGGAGGTAGACCGGTACTGGGACGTCCCGGAGCGCCTCCAGGGCCTGGAGGATGACCCGGCGGCCGACCTGGTTCGACTCGAACACGTCGCCGGCGACGACGACGAATTCGGCGCCTGTATCCCGGGCGGCGCGGCCGATGGAGCGGATGGCGTCGAGGCGGGCGGCGGCGTAACGTTCGCCGGCGCCGTGGCGGAGAAAGCGACGGGTCATGCCGAGCTGCCAGTCGCTGGTATGGATAAAGGTAGTCATAACCCGTTAGTTTCCCCGCCCGGACCAGGCGAGTCAACAGGGGAGGGCGGACGCGGGCGTTTTCCGAAGGGAACGAAACCTGGACGGATGAAAGGCCGGCAGGTGGAAACGCGCTCAAACCTGTTTCTTAACCGGTATCGTCGCCGTATACTTCGTCCAATCCGGCTCTCGGCGTATTTTCCGCCCCAAAACTCCGGGCGAAAAATAAGCCTGCCGGCGGCAATTCCACGTCTCCGGCTGACGATACCAGGTATGAATCAGCTTCAAGGCCCGACCGGCCTTTTTCGGTTGCGCGGGGGTGTATTCCGAATATAGTGGGACGGATGAAATTTCCCCGTCATATACTCCTTGCCATCCTGTTTTCCACCGTGATTTTCCCGGCCCGGACGCCGGCGGCGGACGACGCGCCGGCCACCTTGCCGCGCCGGACCGTCGACGCGTCTGTCCGTGATTTAGGCATTCAAACCGAACTGCCATTGCGGCGCACCGTCCAGGTGCGGGAAAGCGAGCCGCTGGCGATACCGGCGAGAGTGGCGGAAATGACACTCCTCGTCGCTCTCATCGTTCTCATCACGGTAATTGTCTACACGATTATCATAAACGCCCAGGCCGGGGAACAATCGGACCTGCGGGCGCCGACGGCGGAGGAGAACGCCGCCGCCGTCAGTCGCCTCACAGAAGCCGGAAGCGAGGCCGCGGCCCACGCCGACGGCGGCGCTTACGCCGAAGCCATGCACACGCTCCTTCTCCGGAGCGTCGAGGAACTGCGGCGGCGGCTCCGGGTTCCGCTGGCGCGGTCCCTGACGAGCCGGGAAATCCTTTACCGGATCGACCTCGGGCCGGTGGCCCGGGAAGCGTTCCGGTCTCTGGTCGACCGGGTGGAAGTGACCTATTTCGGCGGCCGCGAACCGAGCCGCGAAGACTACGAACAGTGCCGTGAAAGCTTCGACATCCTGACCGCCTGCCTTCGCGAAGGGACGACGGCATGAAGCAGAGCGTCTTTTCCCGAACCGCCCTCGTCATTCTCTTCGCCGGCGCCGTCGGCCTACTGGCCGTGTCTTTCCTCCTCGCGGCCTACGAGCGGCCCGACCTCCGCCTCGGGCATCCCGCCGGGCCGGGAAGCCATTCCATCGCCGCCACCGGCCATGCCGCCTGGTACAACCTTCTTGAGGAATGCGGACCCCATGTCGAACGGTTCACGGACAAATCCGTCAATTACATGGATTCGGACGACGTCCTCGTGTTTTTGGAACCGAACGCGAGAGAGCTTCGGCATGAACGCCGGGAAGAACTGTTTGGACCCAACCGCGTTCTCCTTGTCCTTCCGAAGTGGCGCGGCGTGCCTGACAAGGATAATCCCGGTTGGGTTGACAATGTGAAACTGGCGGATATTTCCGTCCCGAACGACATCCTCGACCTTATCGCCCGGCACGGCTGGGTAACCCGAAGGACATGGCCGACCGAATGGAGGCGGAACGAATTTTCTTTTGCGCCGTCCGGCGATGTCCTGGTGCAGTTGTTCAGCCTCTCCGGCGCGGAGCCTATCATAGGCACTGAAGACGGCATTCTCTTCGGGCGCGTAGACTGGAGTGAAAACGAAATCTATATCCTCGCCGACCCGGACATCATCAACAACCACGGCATAGTCCGGGGAAACAACGCCGATTTGGCTGTCGATATCGCCTACCATATGATCGGCGAATACGGGTACATTTATTTCGACGAGGTGGTGCGCGGCCACCGCACCCGGAGCGGTCGATCGCCGTTGTCGCTTCTCCTCCGGTTCCCGTTTGTCGTCGTCACCATCCTTGCGGTCCTGACCATGGTTCTTGTCGTCTTTGCCGGCTTCCGGCGCTTCGGTCCGCCCCGGCAGCGCCGGTCCGGGCTCGGCCTCGAGTACGGGAAAGAACTTCTTCTCCGGAACAGCGCCCGCCTCCTCGATCAGGCCGGGCATCAGGACGCCGTCCTCCGCCGGCACATCGACCTGACGCTCCGGCAGACCGGTGAGGCGCTCCACGCGCCGCCCGGGCTCGACCGGACCGCCCTGGCGGAATGGCTCGACCGCATCGCCGCCTCCCGGGGCGCCGGATCGTGCCGGGAGATTGTCGAAATGGCGACGCCACGTTTTTCAACGCGCGGGACGACGACGGAACAGTTGTTCGAAGCCGTTACCGCTCTTCGCGCTTGGCAGAAAAGGGTCCTCAATGGAACTGGACAGCATCGGGAAAATAGCTGAAGACATCCGCGCCGAAGTCGGCAAAGCCATCGTCGGGCAGGGCGAGGCCATCGACCTGCTCCTCACGAGCCTCTTCGCCGGCGGCCACGTCCTCCTGGAAGGCGTGCCGGGGACGGGAAAGACGTTTCTCGTCCAGGCCTTCGCCGTCTGCCTGGATATGGAGTTCGGGCGCATTCAGTTCACGCCGGACATGATGCCGGGGGACGTCATCGGGACGAACCTGTTCAACTTCCAGACAAACGCCTTTGTCCTGACGGAAGGCCCGATTTTTACCCAGATGCTCCTCGCCGACGAAATCAACCGGACGCCCCCGAAAACCCAGGCGGCGCTTCTCCAGGCGATGAACGAGCGGTCCGTCACCATCGACAAGAAAACCTATCCCCTCGGCGAAGAATTCATGGTCGCCGCCACCCAGAATCCCATCGAACAGCAGGGGATGTACCCGCTGCCGGAAGCGCAGCTCGACCGTTTCCTCTTTAAAATCGGCCTCGGCTATCCCGGGCGGGACGAGGAGCGGGACATCGTCGCCCGTCACGGCCACCGGCCGGTGATGCCGAACCTGTCCGAATTCGGCCTGCGCCCGGTGGTGACCCGGTCCGGCCTGGCGGCGGCGCGGGAGTTGACCCGGCGGATTCGCCTGGAGGACGTCCTTATCGACTACATCGTCGACATCGTCAGGGCGACGCGTGAACATCCGGCCATCGAAACCGGCGCGTCGCCGCGGGCCGCCACCATGCTTGCCGCCGCCGCCCGGGCCCATGCCGCCGTTCGCGGCCGCGACTACGCGACGCCGGACGACATCAAGATGCTGGCGCCGCCCGTCCTCCGTCACCGCATCGTCATGACCCCGGCCTCGGACATCGAAGGCGTCGACGCCGACGCCGCCATCGCCCGCATCCTCGACCAGACGGCGGCGCCGCGATGATCCGTCCGACCGGCCGCGCCGTTCTTCTTTTCGCCGTCTCCGTGCCG
The DNA here is from genome assembly GCA_021201355.1 of Planctomycetaceae bacterium. Taxonomy (GTDB): domain Bacteria; phylum Planctomycetota; class SZUA-567; order SZUA-567; family SZUA-567; genus JAJBSZ01. The sequence goes on from JAJQFC010000040.1 coordinate 5,101, forward strand.
TTGGCGGTGGTCGTCGTGACCACCGTGCCCGGCCTGTGGAACCTGTCCCTCCTTTGGCCCGGTGCGGTGGCGGTGCTCCTCTTTGCGGACTGGTCGATGCTGCCGGGGGAGAAACGGGTCGACCGGACGTGGACGCTCCCGAAGCGCCTGTATATCGGGGAAACGGGCCGGGCCGAAATCAACCTGTCCGTCCCCGGCCGCGACGTCGCCGTCGCCGCCATCCTCGATCTGACGGGGGAGGTCGAGGAAATAGAGGAGTTTTCCGGCACGACCAGGAACGGCCGGGCCATCCTCGCCGTGGACATCCGTCCGCTCCGGCGCGGCCGGGGGAGGGCGGAGGCGTTGTGGCTCCGCAGGGGCGGTCCGCTGGGCCTGCTGGAGCCGTGCGTCAGGGAGGACATGGGCGAGGACATCGACGGCG
>JAJQFC010000040.1:5531-17390 GCA_021201355.1 Planctomycetaceae bacterium
AAGGCAGCGAATACGACCGGCTGACCGATTTCCAGACCGGCATGGACAACCGCTTCATCGACTGGAAACGGTCGGCCCGGCACCGGAAACTCCTCGCCAAGGAATTCCGCCAGGAGCGGAACAACCATATCGTCTTCGGCCTCGACACCGGCCACCTCATGCTTGAACCCGTCGACCGGGCGCCCCGCCTCGACCACGCCATCCGCGCCGCCCTGACTCTGGCCTGGGTGTCGCTCCGCTGGGGCGACGTCGCCGGCGGCTGCGGTTTCGACGCGGCGTTCCGGGGCTATGTCGAACCGGGCCGGGGCATGCGCTATTTCAACCAGTTGCAACGCTTTTTCTCCGGACTCGATTACCACACGGAAGAGACGAACTTTACCCTCGGCCTGACGGAACTGTCGTCCCGGTTGAAGCGACGGACGCTCGTTGTCCTTTTCACGGATTTTGTCGACTCCGTTTCGGCGGATCTGCTTCTGGAAAGCCTGAACCTGATGGCCCGGCGCCATCTCGTCGTTTTCGTCACCATGCGGGACCCGCTCCTCGCCGGGAAGGTGGCGGCCTGGCCGGGCGATTTCGTCCAGGCCGCCGAAGCGGTGATTTCGGACGACATCCTCCGGGACCGCCGGGTGGTCCTGGAGCGTATCGGCCGGGCCGGCGTCCAGGTCCTGGAAACCACCGCCGGGAACGTCACGCCGGACCTGGTGAACCGCTACCTCCTCATCAAGCAAAGGGGACTCCTGTGACCGCCACGCCGAACGAACGCGATGGATTGGCGCTCCGGAGCCTCCTGTTCCGGCGCGGCCGCGAACGCGGCTGGCGGCGGCTCGAGGAGATCCTGCGGAAAGTCGACGAATACGGTTCGGTAAACCTTACCGCCGCCGAAGCGGCGGAACTGCCGCTTCTCTACCGGTCGGTCATGTCGAGCCTGTCCGTGGCGCGCGCCATCGCCCTCGACCGCCACCTTCTCCTCTACCTCGAAAATCTCGCCCTCCGCGCCTACCTCGTCGTCTACGGTCCCCGGGCCACCGTGTGGGAGCGCCTGGCCGGATTTTTCCAAAGGGGTTTTCCCCGGGCCGTCCGGGAAGTGCGCTGGCACCTCCTCGCGGCGACGGTGGCGCTTGCCGCCGGGATAGTCGCGGGATACGTTCTCATCGGCCACGACGCCGCCTACTACAATCCTCTCATGCCGTCGGAACTGGCGGGCGATCGCGGGCCGGACAGCAGCGCGGAAAGCCTCAGGGAAGCGATTTTTCAGGACTACCCGGGATTCACCCAGACCTTTATCGTCTTCGCGAACTCCCTGTTCCGCCACAACGCCACGGTGGCCCTGATGGCGTTCGGTCTCGGCTTCATGTTCGGCCTGCCGACGGTGTTTCTCCTCCTCTACAACGGAATGATCGTCGGCGCCATCGTCCGGGTCCATGTCGACAAGGGCCTCGGCGTCGACTTTGTCGGCTGGCTTTCCATCCACGGCGTGACCGAACTCCTCGCCGTCCTCCTCGCCAGCGCCGCCGGCCTGGCGGTGGCCCAGGGGATTCTTTTCCCGGGACGACTGCCCCGGCTGGAAGGGCTGGCGGTGAAAGGACGGATGGCGGCCGGGGTGGCGGCTGGAGCCGTTCTCATGCTGTTCGTGGCCGGCATCATCGAGGGCGGTTTCCGGCAGCTTATCGCCAATACCCCCGGCCGCTACGCCTTCGCCGCCCTGACCGGCGCCTTGTGGCTGGCCTATTTCACGCTGGCCGGGAGGAGGGGCAATGTCAGTGACGACTGATCGGGTGGAGGAACTGTTCGGCGGCGAAGTGAAGCGTCAACGGCTGCTGGTCAGTCCGGAAGGGGTGCCGCTTCACATTGTCGTCGCCGCGACCGGCGACCGGCTGATCGCGGTGATGATTGACATGATGATCATTTTCGCCGTGTCCCTGGTATTGGCGTTCGCCGGCGTTCTCCTGTTTCAAAGCGAGCATTCCATCGGGTACACCCTGATGGCGTTCTTCTCGTTCATCGTGCAGAACTTCTATTTCATTTATTTCGAACTGGCCTGGCAGGGCCGGACGCCGGGCAAAAAGCACGCGAACCTCAGGGTCATCAACCGGACCGGCGGCGAGTTGACGCCGGGTGCGATAGTGGCCCGGAACCTGACGCGACAGGTGGAGATGTTCCTGCCGATTGGGCTCTGGCTGAGTTTGGCGCCGGGCGGAAGCCTGGCGACCGCCTGCCTGTTCGGCTGGGTTGCGCTTATCGGGTCGCTCCCGCTGTGGAACCGGGACGGCCTGAGGGCGGGTGATCTCATCGGCGGCACCCAGGTCATCGCCATGCCGAAGCGCGTCCTCCTCTCCGACCTTGCCGACCGCCGGTGGTCCGGCGGCCGATTCCTCTACGGCGCGGAGGCGCAGGTTCCGGCGTACCGGTTCACTCCGGCGCAATTGTCCATTTACGGCGCTTTCGAACTCCAGGTGCTGGAGGAGTTCCTCCGCCGTCCGGACAGCGTTACGACCGAACGCGGGCTTCAGGAGGTGTACAAGCGGATCCGCCGGAAAATCGGCTACGACGGCGACGTCCCGGATGCCGACATCCGCCGCTGGCTGACCGATTTCTATACGGCCGAACGGGAGGAACTGGAGCGGAACAAACTGTACGGCACCTTGAGGGAAGACAAGACCGGCGCGGTGCGGAAGCCGTGACGGTGGCGCGGAGCGGAACGGAAGTCGCTGCCGAATTAAAGTCTCCCTATTCCTTCGACGGAAAGGGAGCCTTTCTCACTATTGTGCCCTCGGTAAGGCTAACGCTTCGACGTTGTCCGAAACATGTCGCAATCGCCTTAATCAAACACGGTGGCAAGGTGTTCCACCGACGTGCCTTCCTTGACTCCTCTCAGGGTAAAGTACACAACGGCGGTCATAACGCTTTGAAAGGCCTTGGGGAAGAGAAGGGAAAGGTGATAGAGGAGATTCATGAAAATTGTGCCGTTCGAGGGAAAGTATACCCCGCGGTGCGGTTTCATGACCAGGGCGACGGCGAAGGTGATGATAAAAACGGCGACGAGGAGGAAAAAAACCGTCCACCGGTAATGAGCCGTCAGGTTGGCGCTTCGTTGCAGGCTGTCGAGCGGGCCCTTGTGTTCAACCACGCAGGCCGGAATGGCGACGAAGTAAACGCAGGTGAAAATAAGTCCCGGAAGAACAAACAGTATAAAGCCGATTGTGGTCGCGATGCCGATGGCGATGGAGGCGCCAAGGAGCGGAAAGAACCGTTTCATGCTCTTGGAAAGCGCTTCCCCGATGGTGGCGGTCTCGCCGGACATGGTGCGGTACACGGCATACGCGGCGGCGGCCTGCAGAATCGTGGTAAAAAACGAGGTCAATAACGTCATGACTCTTCGGTGAACAAGGTCATTGGTGATGTCGCCGTATAGCGACGGGATCATCGGGATCAGGGCGAGGCCGATGTACAACGCGAAGTTCTGGTTCATTACCCGCCAGGTTTGGGACAAAACCCCGCCGGTCGTCATGTCGGGTCTTTCCGCCGGCGGCGCGAACAGGCCGCGATAGTCGTCGTCCGCGTCCTTGTCGGCGCCGGCTCGGGTGGTGAATGGGCCGGCTCCGGCGGAGAATGCGGCACCGTTCGGGGACGGAGCGGGAGGGGAGGCGTCGTCACCCGGCGCCGGTGGCGAAGGCGTCGTGCCGGCAGCGCCGGCGCTCGGAGATTCGGGGATATCTGCCATTGTCCACTCCCGGTGATGTGGCGAAACGAAGGAATTCGGATCACCGCCTGCAAGTCGACGAAAAAATGAGGCTACGATAATCGAATTTACTGTAGGATACCATTGAGTATGAGGCGATTATAAGGTGGACGTAACGGTCCGCAACCGAAAACAGCGCCTGAAACCGCCCCTCGGCGCATCGATTCACCCGGGCGTGTGAGCCATTTGACGCCATGAAAACAAAAACCCACTCCGTCGCCGGAATGGGTTTTGTGGTGGTGCGGGAACGTTCACTGCGTCAGCTCAATCGAACACGTTCGCCAGGCTGTCCACAGATACGCCTTCCTTCACTTCCCGGAGCATATAATAGATTACCGCCGTCATGACGCTTTGGAAGGCGGTTGGAACGAGAATGAGAAGGTTGACGAGGAGGTCCAGGAGGATTTCGGAATCGACGATCTGGACAAAGACCATGACTACGACCATGGAAATGACGAAAATAGCGACGAACACGGTAGCCAGAAGGGCGAAAATCGTCCAGCGGTTGCCCTTCGTCAGGATGGCGCTTCGGCGCAGGCTGTCTATGGCCCCGGTGTGCTCGACGGCGCAGACCGGAATAGTGACGATGTACACGCAGGTGATGATAAGCCCCGGCACGACCAGGAGCATATACCCAACCCCCGTGAGAATACCGAGGAGGATGGAAGCCCCGAGCACCGGCAGAAACCGTTTCATCCCTTTATTGAACGCTTCCCCCATCGTGGTACCGTCGCCGCTCATTGACCGGTACACCGCATAAGCGATGGCGGCCTGAAGGACGAGGCCGAGGCAGGAACTGATTATCTGAAAAAGCGAGCCGGACAGACCGGTCCCCAGGACGTCGCCGATAAACGACGGCACGGCGGGGATGACGGCAAGGCCGATATACAAACCCGGGTTCTTTGCCAGCATATTCCATGACCGGGAGAAAACATCGCCGGCCCGAATGGAACCCCGGTTCACCGGCGCTGAAGCCGGCGAAGAATACTCGCCGCCGCCGGCGGCCTGGCCGGGTTCGGCGCCGAAGCTATATGGTCCGTCGCCGGCGGGCGGCGCGGACGGGGCCGGCGGCTGGGCGAACTGCGGCGCGGCGTCGGGCGGCAAAGGCGGCGGGGTACCGGCATCGCCGTTCCGGGGATTTTCTGGGTTTTCTTCCATTTCACTCTCCAAAAAAGGGGTAATGGCGTCGCCCGGTGGCGCGTCGTCCTCGGTAGCCGAAGCGGTTTTTCGGAATCAACGGGCGTATACACGGTGAGCCGGCATCACGAGAAGGTATTTGCCGGCGTTCCAACGATTATAATGTGGTCGGAACTACCCGCAATGTAAAAACAGGCGCCTTGTGGCGTAACAGCCGGCAGACCCCCGAAAATACGCAACCGCACTTCCGTCGGCGCGGGAGTGCGGTTGGCTGCGGATACGCGATATCTGGACTAGCCGCCGCGCCGGACATGCTGACTGCGCGACGCGAAATTCATTTCCCCTTTACCTCGGGACGTCCGGTTCACCCGGCAGCGGAGACGGGAAATCGAACGACCGTTCAATAGTCTTTCTTGTCCGGTTCAACGATTCAAGAAAACCGGTCAACCGGCCTTCTATGCTTTCGAGATCGCTCTCGCGGCAGGCCTGTTCCAATACAAACGCCTCACCCGCCAGTTCGGCAAAGCCCACCAGTTCCAATGACGACCCGACACTGTGGGCCTCCACCCCCATCCGTTCGTAGTCCTCGTTGGCGTAGGCCGACATCAGCGCCTCCACCGTGTGGGGAATGGATCCGGCGGCAATGCGGAGCATTTCCTCATAGACATCCTTCTGGCACTGAACATTGCCCAGTCCGGCGGCAAGGTCGAGACTGGTTTCTTCCAATGCCAGCTTGGCGAGCGGTTCGCCGTCGCGGATTTCCATATCGCACGTCGCCGCCGCGCTTTTCGCGTCGCTATCGCCGGTACCGCCGCTACTGTTACCGGTACTGGTGCCGGACTGAACGACAGCGGCGACCGGAGACGAAACGCTGGCTGGCGCGGAACTGGACCGCGGCGACGCAGTATCCGCCCCGGTCGCGGTATCAAGGGTCGGAGCCGTCCGGGGGCGGATACGGGTGACAGGTCGGTTCGCGGGAGCCGCCTCCGGCGGTTTCGCCGTGAACAGGCCGATATCCTTCGGGAGCGGTGCGTCCACCGGCGATTCCGCTTGGCCGACGGTGAATCGTCCCGATTCCGACGTTGACCCGGGCAGGCCGCGATAGAGGGATTGGTAATACATTATCAACCCCAAAAGGACGACCAATCCCACCAGAACAATACCGGCCAGCCGGTGGTCGATACCGTCCGGCACCGGCGCGACAGGGCTTTCCGTGTACACGTACACCGTCCGGCCAAATCCGGCCGGGGTCGCCGGCGACAGGCTCACCCGGGTCGAGCGGCCGCCCGGTCCGGCCGGCAGGGTGTTCGTGACGGTCCGGCGGAGGGCGAGGAGGTCGGCGAGAGTGCGGCGGGCGTCTTCGCCCGGATACTTCTCGAAAAGCGATCGCTCGCCCGCCGGAGGACAGGCGGGAAGGAGCACGTCGCCGTTGTCCGACAGGAGGTACGGCGCCGTTCCGGATACGGTGCTCCGAAAATTCGGAATTATTTCGGCATAATCGATATCGAGGCCGAAGACGCCGGCCACGGCCCCGTCCGCGATGATTGGGTACGAGATTGCCCCAAGGCCGGTACAGGTCTCTGATCCGTCGCCGCCGGTGCGGCGGGACGGTTCAAAATACGGCACTCCCATAAAGAGGGACAGGGCGAGGAGCGGGTCGGAACGCGCTGTGGACCGGCTGGCGTGGGTTCCGACTGTTATGTTTTCGTCCTCGACTACCAGCCAGGCGCGGTCGATGCCGGGGAGGCTGCCCGGGATAGCGGCGAGAATATCTCTGATAAACGGGGCCGGATCGTCGGCGTTTTCAACAATAATGCCTATGCCCCGGCTGGTGGTGCGGGCGATGTCGGCTGCCCTGGCGAGGGCGGTGCGGACCCGGTCTTCGGCCTGGCCGGTGACGAGAGTGCCTTCCGTGTGGAGGGATTGGAGGCCGATGCGGCGTTCAAAAACAACGACGGCCAGGACCAGGAGCACCAGCGCCACCGCCGCCGGCCAGAGAAACGACCGAAGAGTTCGAACTTTTGTGCGCGTGCGAATTGACATAGGTATCCCCTCACAGTACGACCATTGTAGATAACGGCAGACCCATTTATTCAAAACCAGAACCAATTAATAAACCAACCGCTTCCATACAAAAAGCCGTTTAACGATTCCCACGCGGTGGGCTGTCAAACGGCTTTTCACGGAAGATTGGCTGTGCTGCGACACCGTCCGACGGCGAAGGATTCATGCCGTGCGGTCGGCGTTTTACCGTCCGCGCAGCGCCCGGAGTCCGGGCGGTGCCGCCTGCGGGCGGCCCGGCCGGCGGCGCCGGTTCAAATTGCTACATGCACGGATTGCAGACGTTGACGGCGCGGGTGCGGTAGCGGACCTGCGTTTCCACAACCGGTTTCATTTCCGTCACGGTGCGGCGGACGTTTTCCACGACCCAGCGCCGCTCGGTGACCTGCTGGGTGGTCGGGACGCTGCGGGCGACCTGACGGTAGCGGGTGACCGGGACGTTGACGCGAACGCGCTCGTAGGCGGTGTACGGTTCCTGAACGCGGATGCGGCGGTTGACCGGCACCTGGACCGTTTCGCAGACGGTGCGGGACACGGTGCGGGCGCGGCCGCAGTCATCGCACACCGTTTCCCGGACCCGGCGGCGGACGGTTTTGTTCCGTATTTCGGTTACGGTCCGGCAGACGTTCCGATACCGGGTCACCGGACGGTTTTCATACCGGCATTCGGTGGTCTGGTAGGCGACGTTTTCATACACGGTGCGGGTGGTGGGAACGGTGCGCGTTTCATACACCCAGCGGCCCTGCGGGCAGTCGACCTGGCGTTCGACCGGCACCATCCGGGTGACCTGGACGTTGTACGGTTCCTGGATGTATTGGGTGGTCGGGGTCGACACGACCGGGGCGGGCGTTGCTACGACCGGAGCCGGGGTGACAACGGCGGCGGGCGTCGTGACGACGGGAGCCGTGTTGGCAATCGGATAACAGCCGGACGGCGGGCAGTAGTTGGCGCCAAAAGCCGAACCCGAGAGCACTACGGCGCAAATCGCCGCGAGGATAGGTTTCTTCATCATTCATCTCCTACAGTACCCGGGGGATCACCGCCCGGGAGAACTAGCCGGAATTTGTCCCGAAAGACAGGGCCGGCCAAATCCCCTCAATAGTGCATGTGTCCGGTTTGGCCTTTTCACCGTGAATTTTAGTGAAAAAAGTAGGATGGTGATTCTATAATTAACGCGTAAATAAGGTAATAATAAAGAGATGTAACGAAATTTCCTGGCCGCGAGTCCGGTAACTCGGCTGCGGCGTTGGACCGGGTTCGGCGTGGCAAGATGAATCCGGACGGCGTGGTGGCGGCTGAAAACCGGTTCATGATTCCAGCGGCGCCACTTTCCGGAGAAGCCAGGCCGGCGTGGCGAGGAGGGCGATAATGATGATGGCGGCCAGTTCGTCGTGGCCGGGCATGGAAATCTGCCAGTCCTGGTAGATGACGATTTTTCGGTAATAGTCGCCAAGGCTGGCGATGGCGCCGGCGTTCAGAAGGGCGCCGCTCCGGTAGGACGATTCGATAAAGCGGGTCAGATCTTTCCGGGTTCGGTACACCACGACCGGAATCAGCCGTGAAAGGGTCGAGAGGGAGAGGAAGACCATAATCACCCAGGACAGCCATTTCCACGGCAGGATGAACGCGAGTACCAGCGGGATCAGGACAAGGACGCCGCCGGCGAACCAGGCGACGAGGCCGTCTATTGCGTCGTCCCGCATTTCGAGAAGGCGGGAGGCGGTTTCGCTGACCAGTTCATCCGACCCGGGAATCGCCCTCGGCCGCGACGAATCCCGCACCTGGAGAAGTACCGCCGTCACTATCATGTAAAATATGAAAAACAGGACCGGCGTGCTGGTTTCGCCGATGAAAAGCATTTCCGTAAACGACGGGTGCGCCGCCATGCCGATAACGACATACATCCCGTCGCCCAGGCCTTTCAGGATCGGGGTGAGGATTTCGACATTCCGGAACAGGGCGCTCCGGACCAGCATGAGGAAGACGAGAATGCCGGCGGCCCGGAAGGCGTTGTAGCCGCCGGTGAGGGCGCACATCAGCCCGGCAATGGTCGTAAAACCCGCCACCAGGTACGCCGCCGTCGTTGACAGGGTGCCGGTCGGGCCGTCCGGATTGGCGTCGGGCTCCTCCGCCGCCCGGGTGAAGAGTATCCGCCAGGCCGCATCGGCCATGCCGAGAAGGGCGCCGGCGCCGACCAGGTACGGGAGCACCAGGATGTTCCCGGCTGTATAGGCATAAAACCGTATAAGGCAGTACCCGGCCAAAACCGAAGCGATGGCCAGGAACGCCCGGGACGGATTCAGTAAGGCAAGTAGGGACAAGCACATTCTCCATAAACGGCCGGCTGCCGGACACGCGCCCGTGCGTCCGGTCGGCGCCGGACAGAGCCCGTTACCGACCCCGAAATCCCTCGGTCGCCGGCCAGGCAAGGGACGGATCTCCCTGCCCCGACATACACTATGATACAAGTTTATCCGTGAGTTTGGACCGCGGTTGCGGTTCCGCACGCGTGGCGACCGGTCAAACTCATAGTACATGGAAGCGCCCGGACCGCAAGTAACAACTTGAATCGGCGGGCGCATTCCATACGATTAAAGTTGGAGTCATTGCCTTCCGACGGACCGGCCGGTGCCGGTTCCGGCCGCAGTATCGCACGGTGGAGAACTGGGACTATGGCAGAAGCGGACGACCTGCCTCCGGACGCGGACGACCCGCCGCCGGGGACGGACCAGTCCATGGACGACGAAAACCCGGACGCCCAGGCGGGTGATCCGGATGGAGCGGCGTCGGCTGACGGCGACCGTCACGGCATGGGCGACACCGCCGACTTCGCCGCCGCCCTGACGGAAGCCGCCAACGCCCCGGCCCACGGCGAAGACGGCGGCGGCGGCAGCTTCGGCATGGACGACGACGGCGACGCCGCCGCTCCCGCCAAGCCGTCCGGCCCGAGCGCCATCGTCCGCGGCCTCCGCTGGCTCATCCGCTGGCATCCGCTCCTGTTCCTCGCCACCGCCGTCGGCCTGGCCGGCTACGCCTACATGGTCTACCCGGAACCGGAGTCCCGGAAAGTGCCGCCGGCGGAATCGTTTTATTACGACGGCCTCGACCGCATCTACCGGGTCGTCAACCCGGACCTCCCCCTTATCGCCGACTCGCCGGCGGACGAAGCCCTGGCGGCGCGAAATGCCTTCCTGAACCTCTTCGTCCTCTACCGGGACACGCTCCGGGACTACCCGCAATTCGTCAACCCCCACCTCCTTCTCGCCGAGGCGAACCGCATCCTCGCCGAATACAACCCGGTCATGGCCGACAAGTACTGGACCGACGCCCGCGACGCCTACCAGGACGCGGCGGTATGGGAAAACCGGGTCGACTCGCCGGAACGGCGGGCGCTCTACTATCAGGTGAACTTCGGCGACGGCCGCCCGTCCGCCGATATCGACGTGGCGGCGATCCTGTCTCCGGACAACGACGAAATCGTGCTTCGCCGCCAGCGGCGGGTGGAGTATATCGACTATCGGACGGCCGAGGCCGAGGTCAACCTGAACCGGCCGGAACTGGCCCGGACCGTTCTTGAGGATTTGCGCCGGGCCGAGGACGGCCGCCTCCGGGAGGAACTCCGGCTATCGGCCCAGGAGGAAACGCCGGCGTCGGACATCCCCCGCCGCGCCTTCGAACTCGGCCCCGACGACTATCGCCACCTCGACCTCCTCCTCGCCCGCACCTACGACGGCCTGAGCGATCTTCCCCGGGCCAAGGGCTGGTACCTCCGCTACCTCACCGCCATGCCGTCCGGCCGGAACCACGCCTTCGTCGTCGGCCGCCTGGCCGAAATCGCCATGCAGGACGGGGAAGTCTACCGCCGGGCCAACCCGGAGGAGGCGACGCGGCACTTTCAGGCGGCGGCGAACTACTACCGGGAACTCCTCGATTCGCCGTCGTCCGACCGCGGCCTCCACGACCGCGCCGTTCTCGGCCTGGCCCGGGCCAATTCCCGCCTGGCCGGCCTGGTCCCGGCCGGCGAGACCACCGGTGTGGACGAAATAGCCGCTGCCGGCCGCACCCTCCGGGGCTGGCTCAAGGAATTCTCCGGCCAGCCGCTTCCCCGCCGTACCCTTCGCCTTCCCGAGGCGGTCGGAACGACCCTCGCCACAACGGAACTGTTGTGGCCCGGCCGCTACGTCGTCCCCGGCGTCACCGCCGGCAGCCTGTCCGCCATGGCCGGCGGTTTGGTGACGACGCCGCACGAACAACGGCGGCGCTACCTTTCGGAAGCGCTCGAAAACTACGACCGTATCGCCGCCAGCCAGCGCGGCAGCGAAGCCGGCGACAATGCCGCCGTTCTCGCCGCCCGGGAAGCCTGGCGACTCGGCCTGAAGAACGACACGGAAGCGCGTTTCGAGCGCATGCTCGATCCGCTGTCCAGCCCCGACCTTATCCTCGCCGCCCGCCAGGGTCTGGCGACGGTCGCCCTCGACCGGGGCGAACTGCGGCGGGCGCACATGCTCATCCTCGGCGGCTATGCCCATCCGGCCCCGGTGTGGTTTACCCTCCAGGACGCGGATTGGCGGCGGATAGCCGTCCGCCTCGGCACGGCCCGGAACCGGCAGGAACCGGGCGTCTACCGGCGGTTGTGGGAGGTGATTCCGGACGAGGGCAGGGAAATCGCCGGCTACGCCGCAAGCGGCCGGCGGCTGGACGACGAGTATATCAACCGCTTCCTCCGGAACGTCAATTCCGTCCTCCGTCGTCGCGACCTCTACGTCCCGGATGATTTCCCGCCCCGGAACCGGAATTTTTACCTCAGTTACCTTCTCGACCGCGACCCCGAGCTCCTTACCAGTGAGGACGTGGTCTGGCGTAACCGCCTCCTCTTCGAGGAGGCCTTCCCCTACGACCTGGCCCAGCGGGCCGCCCGGGAC
>JAJQFC010000330.1 GCA_021201355.1 Planctomycetaceae bacterium
GCTACGTATCCCTGCCGTCGCATTCTCACCTTGATCCGGGAACGGCCGCCCGCCTCACCCCGAGATGGAGGAGAGGGTGTCGTGGATGGTTTTGGGGGCGGCGGTGAGGAGTTCGGGGAGGGCGGCTGGGTTTTTGCCGCCGGCCTGGGCGAAGTCGGGCTTGCCGCCGCCGCCGCCGTCGATTATTGGGGCGAGTTTTTTGACGAGGTCGCCGGCTTTAAGGAGTTTTGGGGCGACGGCTTTGCCGAGGGCTATCGCCAGGGCGGCTTTTTCCGAGTCGCGGCCGGCGAGGATGACGATGGCGTTTTCCCCTATTTTCTGGGCGAATTCGCGGGCGAGATCGCCGATTTCCTTGCCGCCGACGTCGCCGGCGTCGGCGACGAGGAGGCGGGTGTTTTGCGGGGCGTCTTCGACGGCGGTTTCCTGAATTCTGGCGCGGGCCTGGTGTTGTTTCATGGCGACGAGGGATTTCTCCAGGTCGCGGATGTGGGTCGACATGCTTTTCAGGCGGTCGAGGAGGTCGCGGGCCGGGGTTTTCAGTTCGCGGGAGAGTTCCGTCACCTGATCGCCCTGTTCCTGGGAAAGGCGGAAGGCGGCAAGGCCGGTGACGCCTTCGACACGGCGGACGCCGGCGGAGACGGCTTCTTCCTGGACAAGGCGGAAGGAGCCGATGGGGCCGGTTTCCGTCATGTGGGTGCCGCCGCAGAGTTCGGTGGAAAAGTCGCCCGTAAAGAGGACGCGTACGGAGTCGCCGTACTTTTCGCCGAAGAGGGCGATGGCGCCGGATTTCCGGGCTTCGTCGATGGGCATGACGCGGGTGACGACGGGGGCGTTCTCGAGGATGCGGCGGTTGACGAGTTCTTCGATTTCCCGCTTCTCGCTCGGGGTGAGGGCGCTCGCGTGCTGGAAGTCGAAGCGGAGGCGGTCGGGGCCGACGTAGGAACCCTTCTGCTCGGCCTTGTCGCCGAGGACGGTGCGGAGGGCGTAGTGGAGGAGGTGGGCGGTGGTGTGGTTCCGCCGGATGTCCTGACGGCGGTCGGCGTCGACGCGGCCGGAGACGACGGTCCCGGGGTTGACGTGTCCGCTTTCGATTTCGCCGATGTGGAGGTGGATGCCGTCCAGCTTCTGGGTATCTTCGACGCGGATGACGAGATTGTCCGGGCCGACGAGAAGGCCGGTGTCGCCGACCTGGCCGCCGGCCTCGCCGTAGAACGGGGTCTTGTCGAGGACGACGGTGACGTGGTTGCCGGCGCCGGCCTGGTCGACGAGGGCGTCGTTCATGACGATGGCGAGGACGGCGCCGTCGGCTTCGAGGGTGTCGTAACCGAGGAACTCGGTGGCGGTCGTCAGTTTTTTGACGTCCTGGAGGGGGCCTTTGGCGAAGACGTCCCCTTTCATTTTGGCGCCTTCGCGGGCCTTGGCGCGGGCGTCGGCCATGGCCTGGTCGAAGCCGGCCCGGTCGACGCTGAGGCCCTGGGCTGAAACGACCTCTTCCGCCAGTTCGTAGGGGAAGCCGTAGGTGTCGTAGAGTTCGAAGGCGGTGGCGCCCGGGAGGACGGTCCGGTTGGCGGCTTTTGTTTCAAGGACAGCCTGTTCGATGCGGGTGAGACCGCGGTCGAGGGTGGTGAGGAATTTGTTTTCCTCGAGGAGGACCGTTTCCGCGATGGCGTCGGCGCGGGCCTTGATTTCAGGATACGGCTTCGCCATGACCTCGCCGACGACGGGGACGAGAGTACTGAGGAAGGCTTGGCGAATGCCCAGGTTCCGGCCGTCGAGGACGGCGCGGCGGAGAAGGCGTTTCAGGATATAGCCCCGGTGCGAATTGGCCGGGAGGACGCCGTCGGCGATGCAGAAGGTAACGGCGCGGATGTGATCGGCAATGCGGCGCATGAGGACGTCCTCCGCCGGGTTGTCGTGGTAGTTCTTATGGGCGGCGCGGGCGATAGCCTGAATGATGGGCCGGAAGATGTCAATGTCCATGTTGTTCGGCGCGTTTTGCATGCAGGCGGCGATGCGCTCGAGGCCCATGCCGGTGTCAATGTTCCGTTGCGGGAGGGGAACGAGGGAGCCGTCGGACTGGCGGTCGAACTGGGTGAAAACGAGGTTCCAGATTTCGACCCAGCGGCGGCAATCGCAGGTGATGCCGCAGTCCGGTTTGCCGCAGCCCTTGTCGGCGCCACGGTCGAAAAAGATTTCCGAGCACGGGCCGCAGGGGCCGTTCGGGCCGAGTTTCGGCGCATCGGCCGGCCAGAAGTTGTCGTGATCGCCCAGGCGGTTGATTTTTTCCGGGGGAAGGCCGACGTCCTTTTCCCAGATGCCGTAGGCTTCGTCGTCCGAATCGTGCACGGAGACCTGGAGGCGGACCGGGTCAATGCCCATGACCTTTGTGAGGAATTCCCAGGCCCAGGCGATAGCTTCCTTTTTGAAGTAATCGCCGAAGGAGAAATTTCCGAGCATTTCAAACATGGTATGGTGGGCCGGCGTGACGCCGACGTTCATAATGTCGCCGGTGCGGATGCATTTCTGGCAGGTGGTGGCGGTGCGGTATTCGATTCGGAGGCCCATGAACTGGTCCTTGAACTGGTTCATTCCGGCGCCGGTGAACAGAAGGGTCGGATCGTTATGGGGCACGAGGGAGTCGGAGGGGACGATCCGGGCGCCTTTCGAGGCGAAGAAATGGAGGAATTTGTCGCGGATATCGTCAGTTTTCATGATTCATGACCTTTCGCGCCAGAGGCGGGCGTCGTCCAGGACGGTGTGGAATAACACCGCTTGACCGGATTCTTTATCATTATAAAACGTCCGCCACGGCCAAAGCCGGGGCGGTCGGGAGAAGCTAAACAAGTATACGCACAGCCGATACAGCGTCAAGATTGATAGCCGGCGGTGCGGCGAAATAGACACGCAAATCGCCCGTCGGGACGGTCCGGCCGGCGAAGCGGCCCGGTGTTCCTATCGCGGTCAGGCCCGTTTCCCATCATGAACAGGAGTTCGATGAACCTGGGGTCGTGCCGGACGGCGCCGAGATCCTTGTCCGCCTGCATGTGCCGGTAGTCGTTGTAGCCGGCGTTGACGGCGTGGACGAGAGCGAGGATGGCGTCGTCCCGGCGGCCGGTGAGGGCGAGGCTGCAGGCGAAGTTATAGAGGATGTTCGGATCGCGCGGCCGCAATTTTACCAGCCGCTCGTCCATCTTCAGACCGTCCTGGTAGTAGCCGAGGGCGGTGAACTGGTTGGCGGCCAGTTCCAGCGCCTCGAGATGGTTCGGGCGTTGTTTCAGGACGATGGCGCAGAACTCGAGGCAAAAGGCCAGATATTCGCGGTCTTCCTTTTTCACTGTGCTGTACCGGACCGCATCCTGCGGACCGCTGGGCGGATAGATTGGTTCCATACTCTCCTCGGCATGACGCGATGGCATGGAGCGACGTTCAAGTCGGCGCATTCCTACATATCGTTCAGCATGCCTTCGATTTCCATGTCGTCATCGTCGTCGAAAATTTCCTGATCCCGGGCGGCCGCGTCGCGGTGGAGCGCCTCCGCGTCGGCGGCGGAACCGTGCGGGAACGAGCCGTCCTCACCAAAAAGATCGAGCATTTCCAGGAACGCGTTCGATTCGGCCGGAATGCGGATGTTGAAGGCAGCGGTGGCGGTGATGCCGGCGCCCGGGACGGTGCGGATGCGGGCGCGGATGCGGCGGAGAATATTGAACGGAAGCCGCTCGCATTCGCCGTAGCTGAATTCGATAACCGCTTCGTACTTGCCGCCGCCCTTGTCGGTAACCTTAATGCTGCTTATGCGATTAATCCCCCAAGTCAATCGTGATAGCCCGTTCGGCCGGGTCCCGCCGGCATGGACGGTTTGCCTCTCCATTTTCATCGTAACAGGAGAGAATAGTATACACTATTCCTTAAGCCGTTTCCAGCCCGGCCGGGAATTTTGTTTCCCTGTTCCAATGGATTTCGTTATAGTACCATAAACCCAACTTCGGGTCGTGTCCGATCCGTGGCCGCGCCCGAAGGCGCGGTGAGGCGACCTGGACAGTAAACTGTTGTAAAAAATCGATTTTCCGCCCGGCTGTCGCTGTCGCGAAGCGATTCTGGACAGCATTGTACCGGCCCATTGCCTTTATGGAAAGATATCCCCACGGCGCAGCCCGGGGATTTTGTCAAACTGGAGTCATTACCGTGGCAGTACTTCCCATTCGTAAGTATCCCGACCCTGTTCTCAGGCAACCCGCCCAGCCGGTTTCGGTCATCGACGAAAAATTGCGCCGCCTCGCCGCCGATATGGTCGAGACCATGGAGGACGCCAACGGCGTCGGCCTCGCCGCGCCGCAGGTCGGCGAAAGCGTCCGCATGGTGGTTGTCGATTTCGATCCGGAGAACGGCGATCCGCGCGTCCTTATCAACCCGGTCATTACCAAACGATCCGGCCGAAAGGAACTGGGCGAGGAGGGGTGTCTCAGTTTTCCCGGCCTTCGGACGCGGGTCAAACGCAGCCCGAAAGTTGTCTGCGAAGCGCAGAACCTCGACGGCGAAATTGTCGAATACCAGGCCGAAGGCCTTTCCGCCAGGGCGGTTCAGCACGAACTCGATCACCTTGACGGCTTCCTCTTTGTCGACAAGGCGGGACCGTCGGACAAATTGTCCCTCAAGTCCGAACTGGAAGAGCTGGAAGACAACTGGGCTGAATTGCACGGGTAGGCGCGTCACGCATCGCGCAGGCCCTCACCTGATACCACGGAACCAAACGCTCACGGCGCCTCTCGTATCCGGAAGGAAACCATTCCATGGAGCTTCTAGCGCCAGCCGGCGACCTGCCTTGCCTCGAGGCGGCCATTGACGCCGGTGCCGACGCGGTCTACCTCGGATTGTCTCTCATGAACGCGCGCCGCGGCGCCCGGAATTTCACGCCGGCCGAATTGAAAACCGCCTGCCGCCTGGCCCGCGATAAAAACGTCCGCATTCACCTGACGATGAATATAGATATCTCCCGCCGGGAAACGGGCGCCGCCGCCCGCATTTTGTCGTTGGCGTCGGACCTCGGCGTCGACGCCATCATCGCCCGCGACTGGGCGGTGGTCGGGTTGTGGCAGGCACTTCAGAACATCACCCGGGACGACGGCCGCGGCCATCCCGAACTTCACCTCTCCACCCAGACCGCCGTCACAAACCCGGAAGGCGCCCGCCTCGCCCGGGAAGTCGGCGCGTCCCGAATTGTCCTCGCCCGCGAACTGTCGCTGGCCGAAATCGTCGCCATCGGGAAGGCGGCGCCGGACCTCGAAATCGAAGTTTTCGCCCAGGGCGCGCTGTGCTACTCCATTTCCGGCCGCTGCCTCCTGTCGAGCTGGGGCGGCGGCCGAAGCGGCAACCGGGGACTGTGCGCCAGTCCGTGCCGGGTGCCGTGGGCGATTGACGGCGACACGGTCGGCACCGCAATGTCCATGCGCGACCTGGTGACGGTGGACCGGCTCGAGGAACTGGTCGGCGCCGGCGTCGACTCGATTAAAATCGAGGGCCGGCTGAAGAAACCGGAATGGGTCCACGAAGCCGTTTCCCTTTACCGGAAGGCCCTTGGCCCGCGCCAGACCACGACGGGACCGGGTCGCCCGGACCGGGAGACGGTGGTGCGGGCGCGGCAACTCGCCGCCTACGCCGGCCGGGACACGACATCCGCCTACCTCGACGGATCGTTCCAGGGCCTGACCGGGGTGGCGGCGCGGAAGTCGTCCCGGGCGGCCGACGACGCCATTGGCGAATTTCTCGGTTCCGGCCGCCGCCATGCCCTGTCGGTGGAGGTGGACGACGACGACGAGCCGACCGGCTACGAACTTGAGATTAACGTCACGGACAAGGGCGTGTCGTGCCGCTGCCGGTACGACGGCCGGTCGGAAAGCTGGCGCATGCCGAAGACCCGGATCAAACGGGAAAAGAAGGCGTTCTCCGTCGAGGAACTGTTCCAGCACCTGGCCGAAAGCCCGGTCGGGGAAGTGCCGCTCCAGAGCCACTACACGAACGAACCCGATTTCATGCTGCCGCCCCGGAACGTCAAGGCCATCATGGCGACGGTGTCGTCCTTCATAAACCGCCTGACCGGCCGCGCCGACGACGGCACCGATTCCGTCATGAAGGCGCCACTCCCGACGCCGATGCGCGCCGCCATCGCCGTGCCGCCGGTGGATCCGGCCAATGTCCGGAAGCTCGGCGAACTGCCGAACCAGGCGCGGTTGTCGGTAAAGCAGCTTAACTCGAGCCTCCTGCCGATTCTCCGGAATATCGACCTCGTCATCACGAACGCCGGTCCGGCCGATATGGAATTCGTTGGGAAATTCGTTGAACCGGAGGAGTTCATCCTTTCGTTCCCGGACGTCTATTTCCCGGAAACGTCCGGCGAAATGCACGATCTCGCCGCCTACTGCCGGGACAGGAAAATCCGGGTCGAGGCGAACTATTACGGGTCCATCGAACTGTGCCGCCAGTACGGCCTCGACTTCGTCACCGGCCCGGGCATTCCGATACTCAATCACCTCGCCATAAAATGCCTCCGCGACCTCGGCGCCAAGGGCGTCACGATGTCGATGGAAGCCGACCGGGAACAGATTGAAGACGTCTCCGCCTCGGCCGCGCTGCCGCTGACCCTCATCGTCTACGCCCGGCCGGTCCTCGCCTACACGAGAATCCCGAAGGCCTATCTCCTGCCGGAAGCCGGCGCCGCCCGGGCCGACGGCGCCTGGACCGACCGGCGGAACATCAGCCTGCAGCCGGAGTCGAACGGCGGCGGCGGCGCCGTCACCGTATTCCGGAGTCTGACCGCCTTTGACTGGAAGACCCTTGTGAACGACAAAATCCGCGTCGCCAACCTGACCGTCGACCTGTCCGGCGAATCGCTCCCGGTGGATATCTGGAAGAAATTCCAGCGTCCCGGCGGGAAACGCGGTTTCCTCTTCAACTACGACCGGGGCCTCCAGTGAATCCGGCGCCGTACACGCCGGAACTGTCCCGCGTCCTCGAAGGAGTGCGGGCCGGCTATGCCGTCCGCGACAACGATGCCGTCATGTCCGGACTCCGGCGGGCGGTCGACCTGGCGCCGCACCGCCTCGATCTCCGCCTCGCCGTCGCCAACCGTCACATCCAGACTGACGACCCGCGTGCCGCCCTCGGCGTGTGGGACGAAACGGCGACCCTCTTCCCGGACGACCCGACAGTACTGACATACCAGGCCCATTGGCGGCGCTGGGCCGATGATCTTTCCGGCTGCGGCCGCGCTTTCGAGGCCCTCGCCCGGGTCCAACCGGACCGCGCCCGCGCCCTGGCCGGACTGTGGGGCCGTATCGACGACGCCCTGGCGACGCCGTTGTCCACCGCGGTTCCGGAGCCGGCGTCCCGGTCGCGGCCGCCGGCGGTTGTCATTCTCGGTTTTCTCCTGAACGACGACGGCACCGCCTCCCAAACCCTGGTGGAGCGGCTCCAAACCGGTCTCGCCGTCGCCGCCCGATATCCGGACGCCCCTGTCATCGTCAGTGGCGGCATGCCGAAAAACGGCCGGGTCGAGGCCGACGTCATGGCGGACTGGCTGGTTCGGGCGGGAATGGAACCGTCCCGAATTCGCCATGAGGGATACAGCCGCGATCTGGTGGAAAACGTCCTGTACAGCCGAGATGTCCTCGTCCTTCTCCAGGCCGAGGCCGTCCTCGTCGTCACGTCGGCACACGATGTCCGCCGGGCCGTGGTGTGCTTCGAAACCGTCGGCGCGCTGTCCGGCCGGCCCTGGCCGACGCAGGGCGTCGCGGCCGGGAACGGCGTCATCACGGACGACGGTGCAGACGCCATGAAAGTCTACCGGGACAGCCTCCGCGTTTTTGGCCTGCCATTAATGGCGGTGTATCCGGAGATGGCCATACGGTAGGGGGCAGAAAAAATCCTTTATCGCAATTCCCCCGCCCCTGCGCGCGAAACGCCCGAAGAATGCCTTAGTCCCTTGCCTTCATTGGTTGGAACGTGCAAAATGGGAGACGAGACCGGTTTCATCCCGTCCCGGAGGCCGCTCCGGCGTCAGGGATTATCCATCGTCTCGAGTACCAATATTTTAGAATATTAAGGGAACATTATGCCAGGTATACGGGTAAAGAACGGTCCGAGCCAGGGACAGACCTTCGCCATCGGCGACAAGGCGCTCATTATCGGTCGCGACGATAGCTGCGATTTCCCCCTGCAGGATAAGGGAGCATCGCGTCAGCATGCCGAACTTTTCAAAATCGGCGACATGTGCTTTATCCGCGATCTCAATTCGAAGAACGGCACCTTCGTCAACGACAACCGCGTCACCGAAGAAATACTCCGGGACGGCGACCGCATCCAGATCGGCGGAACGGTCATGGTCTTCGAGCCGCTGGCCGGGAAGTCGGCGGGCGAGGAACTCGATTTCACCGAGGATGAGCTGGAGACCTTTTACGAACTTCGCCTGGAAGATCTCACCGCCGTCAATGTCGGCGAAGGCGACGTTTCGTCGGAAATTCACCTCCGCGCCCTGTACCGGCTGTCCCGCCTGGTGTCGTCGGAAGACACCGAGGACGAACTGGTCCGGAAGGGCCTCGCCTTCATAGCCGAAGCGCTCCGCGCCGACGGCGCCTACCTGTTCGGCCGCGACCCGCAGAAGGGCGGCATCATCACCCTCGGATCGCATGTGCCGAAGGGCGGCCGGTCCGGGCAACTGTCCCGCACCATCATCCGGAAAGTCCTTCAGGACAAACGCGCCCTTCTCGTCACCGACGCGATGCGGGACGATCGGTTCTCGTCCAACGAATCGGTGATGCGCCATAACATACACGCCGTTATCTGCGCTCCGATGACCCTGTACGAAGGCGGCGAAGCGGCCCTGTACCTCGCCGGCGACGATCCGGGGATTTCGTTTACGGAACAGGAGCTTGAACTGGTGGCGGCGATGGCGGACCAGATGGGCCTGGCGCTTCGCCATATTTCGTCGAAGCTGCGCCGCCGCGAATACATGCTGTCGGCCGTCCGCATGCTGCTCCGGGCCGCCGAGGCCACCGTCCCCGGCATCCGCGCCAAGAACGAGCGCATGGCCGGCTACATGCGGGCCATCGGCCGGGCGCTCCATTTGGGGCCGTCGGCGTTGGAAAAGCTGCAACTGGCCGGAATGCTGTACAATTATTCCGACATGGTCGGCGGCGACCGGAACCGCAGTCCAGAGGACAAGGTGGCGGATACCGTCGACCTTCTCGGGGAAGAGGTGTTTTTCCCGGAAATTGAAAACATCATCGCCTACCAGCTCGAAGGCTACGACGGCAGCGGCCCGAAAGGCCTGGTCGGGGCCGAACTGCCGCTTGAAGCGAGGGTGTTTCAGGTGGCCAGGGATATCGAGGCGAATCTCGGCGAGGACAACGGCGCGGCGGCGTTGTCGAATCAGGTGACGGACATCATGCGCGAATCCGGCAAGAAATACGATCCGGAGGTGGCGAAGGCGACGAGCGAAGCCGAACGCGCCGGAACGCTCGGGATGTCCCTGGAGGAGCAGTGGCGCCAGCGGCGGTCATCCCGTATGGCGGCGGTGATCAGCGAGGAGTGAGGGGGCGGCCGGTAGCGTTGATTGGGTACACGAAAACCGGCGGCAGACTGCGGTTCGCCCGGTGGAGAGGGTGTCGTCCGTGCCGGCGTTTTTCGATACGGCGCGGCGACGGGACCGGTGGCGAATCAGCTTCTCAATGAAATGAACGGAATACGGCGATGCCGGATTGGATTGAATGTGAGTTGGCGCAAATTTTACTCATGACGGACAGCATCAACAGTCCGCAGGTGATAGTGCTCCGCGAGAAGTCCGGCGGGCGTCGGTCGTTCATGGTGCACATCGGTCTTTTTGAAGCGCTGGCGATCAACCGCCAGGTGCACGGCGAGGAGATGCCGCGCCCGCTCACGCACGATCTTCTGATGACCCTGATGACCGCGCTCGGCGGCAAGCTCCTCCGGGTGGCGATATCCGATCTCCGCGAGGATGCGGAAGGAAACGGCACCTTTTACGGCTTTCTGGTGGTGGAAGACAACAACACGGAAATCGTCATCGACTGCCGCCCGTCCGACGCGATAGCGATGGCGACGCGGGCCGAATGCCCGATCTACGTGTCCCGTGACGTCATCGACAAGGTGACATTGAGCTGAAGTTCCAGCCGGCACGACAAGCATTGGCGCCTGTCGGGTTGCGACACCCAATCGGTGGCAAACCTCCGCGACCTCCGCGACGAAACGCGATTGCAATCCATCCGCCGACCGGTATAATCGCCGATTCCAAACAGCATCGCGGAGAGATGGCCGAGTGGTCGAAGGCGGCGGTCTTGAAAACCGCTGTGGGGCAACCCACCGGGGGTTCGAATCCCTCTCTCTCCGCCATTTCAAACAGTCATTCGAAAAAGCCAAGCACTCCTTGTTTTATGGATTAACCAGTAATGTCTTCTTATCAAGGATTCTATACAGGCGTTCTCATATCGATATTCTTTTACATGGTGCCGGTCACTTCACCGTAATTTGTGGTTTTATAGTCTTGCCATAATAAACCCGCCATGGAATGGTCATCCGGCGGTTTTTTTATATTTTACGCTCTTGATTTATAATCACTACAATTGCATGCAGTCCAATCAATCAAAACCTGTTCATTTAATTTGAGAAGTTCCTGCCTTCCCTCAGCGCGGCCAGCGCCGGCAGGAGCGGCTCTAAGGCCGCGTAGGCTGCGGCGTAGAGTTTTTTCTGTTCGGCATGGATGTGGCTGTTGTCAAGATTCGGCTCCACCACGGAACCGGCGGAGTTGTATTGGTCGACGACGGAGAAATCCTTGTAGATGCCTGCTCCGACGCCGGCGACGACCGCCGCGCCGATGGCTGTCGCTTCGTCGGGACTGCTGGTGTTTACCACCTTCGTGCCGATGATGTCAGCCATTATTTGGCGCCACAATTTCCCTTTGGCGCCGCCGCCGATCATGGTTATTTCGTCAATCCGCGCCACCGTCCGTTTGAAAATGGAGACGGTGATCTCAAGGTTCAGGGCAACGCTTTCCAGGACGGCCCGGAAAAGATCTCCCTGCGTGTGGGTGATGTCCAGGCCAATCCAGGCGCCGCGCGCCAGGGAATTCCAATACGGCGACCGTTCGCCCATGAGGTGCGGCAGGAAAAGGAGGCCGTTCGCGCCGGGTTTAGAGGCCTGCGCCGCTTCGTCCATTCGGACATAGGGGAAGCCCGGCGTCTCCGGGTGGAACACGCCGCGAAGCCATGAATACAGGCTGCCGCCGGCGAGCATGGTGCCCATCGGATGGAACATCCTGGGAACGGCGTGGGCAAAGGTGATGCTCCGCTGCGCCGCGTCGTAAACCGGCTCCTCGGTCGTGATGCCGACCCAGGCCGACGACCCGAGGCAGATGTACGTTTTGCCGGGCGATACCGAACCGGCGCCAATCCCGGCGCAAATCCCGTCCGCCGCTCCTTCGACGACCGGCGTGCCGGGACGGAGTCCGAGAGCGTCGGCGGCGGTCCGGGTCAACTCCCCGAGAACCGAAGTGGACGGGACAATTTCCGGTAAAAGCCGTTCGTCGAGTTCGGCCGCGTCGATCAACTCCGGCGACCAGCGGCCGGATTTCAGATCGTAGAGGTTGGTGCCGGAGGCGTCCGTCGGGTCGGTGGCGAAGCGCCCCGTGAACTTGAAATTGATAAAATCCTTGGCATTGAGAAATTTATGGGTGTTCCGGTAGATCTCCGGTTCATTCTCTTTTATCCACATAAACTTCGCGGCGCTGTTGACGGCGTTGGCCCGGTTGCCGCTTATGGTGTAGATGGCGTCCTCTCCGGCGCGGCGACCAAGCCTGTCCGCCTGGGCAAGAGATCGCTGATCGCAGTAGAGGAGGTGATCCCGGAGCGGCGTTCCCTGACTGTCGACGCACAGGCAGCCCATCATCATTCCGGACAACGCCAGGGCAACCACTTGGTCGGCGTTCCGGTTTTCCATAAGGCGCTTTGTGGTGACGCAGACCGCCTCCCACCAGTCGAGCGGGTTCTGCTCGGCCGAACCGCCCGGTCCGAAACGCGTTTCATAGGAATGGGACGTACTCGCCACCAGCGACCCGTTCAGGGAAAAAAGCGTGGCCTTGGTGGCGGACGTGCCCACATCATGCGCAAGAATCAACTTTTGCATCTCTCTGGTTCCTCGTCGTGGATGGGAGCGTGTGGCAGTCTTCGTGAACCAACGGGGATTTTCGCGCCATCTCCCTCAGTACGATTTTCGCCACCCCGCCGGCAAAAGCAACCATCGGCCGAGGCCGAGCCGCCATCCGGCGTTCACGGGTTCTAAAATGCCTGAGGGCTGTCGCTATTTGGCGACGCTGTTCTTCTGGTAGCAGTCGAAGCCGACAGCGAGCATGAGGACGATGCCTTTAATAACCATCTGCCAATAGGTGTTGACGTTCAGGAGGACAAGGCCGTTCGAGAGAATGCCGATAATCAACACGCCGGCGACAACCTGGGAAATTTTTCCCGTGCCGCCGTTGACGCTCACGCCGCCGAGGACAACCGCCGTCAGGACGTCGAACTCAAAACCTTTTCCCGCCACCGCCTGTCCGGAGTTCGTCCGCGACAGCATGACAATGCCGGCGAGGCCGGCGAAAAGGCCCGACAGGGTGTAGGCGAGATACTTGATGCGTTTCACGTTGATGCCGGAAAGGAGGGATGCCTCCTCGTTCCCGCCGACGGCGTAGAAATGCCGGCCGAAATAGGTTTTATTCAGCATAAACGAGCCGATGGTGAGAATGATGACCATGACGATGACGGGAACCGGGATCGGACCGATATAGCCCTGGCCGAGGAAGGAGAAGCCTTTCGGAAATCCGAAAATCGGCAAACCGTCCGATATGATGTAGGCGGCGCCCTCGAGGGCCGTCATGGTGGCGAGGGTGACGATCAGCGGCGGCATTTTGATGTTCGCGATGATCCAGTCGTTCATGAACCCGAACGCCACTGTCATGAGAAGCCCGAGAGCGCAGGCCAGCCACGGGTTGACTCCGCCCTTCACCATCAGCCAGGCGGCGACAATGTTTACCAGAGTGATAAGGGAACCGATGGACAGGTCGATGCCGCCGAGAATAAGGACGAAAGTCATGCCGACGGCGGCGATGCCGAGCATGGAGACCTGGCGGGCGACATTAATGACGTTGTTGAACCGCATAAAAGCGGGTGCGACGACGCTGAAGAAAATGATGAGCGCCAACAGAATCAGGTAGATGCCATAACCTTTGATAAATCGTAAATTCATCATCACTCCTCGAAAATCGGGTGTCGTTCGGGCAAATAAAGCTACCGGGCGTTGCAGGTTATTCCGGTATTCGGCAAAAAACCGTAGTCCTCTAAAGACGGTCCCTGCCGGCCACTCAGGCCAAGCGATGGCAGCCACGTTCTCCACGAGGTGCCTATAACAAAAATCGGCGCTCCCTGGCGTTTCAGGCAACGCCGGAGGCGAGGTTCATAATCGCTTCCTGGGAGAAATCCGCCTTACCGAGCTCGCCGGTTATTTTTCCGTCATGGAGGACTAGAATTCTGTCCGACATGCCAATAAGCTCTTCCATCTCGGAAGAGATCATGATTATGGTCTTGCCCTCTTCAATGAGGGCGTTCATCAGTTTGTAAATTTCGTACTTTGCCCCGACGTCGATGCCGCGGGTGGGTTCGTCGAAAATGATGAGGTCGGGATTGGTGGCGAGCCACTTGGCGAGAATGACTTTCTGCTGGTTGCCGCCGGAAAGGTTTTTAATTTTCTGTTTCACCGACGGCGTCTTGATGCGGAGGCTTTCCCGGTACCGTTCGGAAATACTCTCTTCCGCCTTCCTGTTCACCACCGTGCGGGTGGAAATGGACTTCAGAATGGCGATACTGATGTTCTGATCGATTTGCAGTTCAAGGTGGGCGCCCTGGCGTTTCCTGTCCTCGGGAACGAGGGCGATGCCGTGCCTGATGGCGTCGCCCGGAGTCTTTGACAAGATTGGTTTTCCGTTCAGCCGTATTGTGCCGCTTTCCGGGCGCTTGACGCCGAAAATCAGTTCCATCAGTTCGGTTCTTCCGGAACCGATAAGGCCGCCGAAGCCGAGCACCTCTCCCTTGTGGAGAGTAAAGGAAATATCCCGGAGGCCGTTGCCGCAAAGTCCTTCAACTTCCAGAATAGTTTCGCCGTAAGGAGCGGCGGCGCGCGGCGGAAACGTTTCCTTCAGCTCCCTTCCGACCATCAGCTTGATCAGTTCGTCGATGTTGGTGTCCGCCGTTTTAAGCGTCTCGACCTTGACGCCGTCCCGCATGACGGTTATCCGGTCCGACAGTTCGAAGATTTCGTCCATACGATGGGAAATATAGACGATGGTGACGCCCCGCGACTTGAGCTTTCTCACCATTTCGTAGAGGCTTGCCACTTCGGCGTTCGTCAGCACCGCCGACGGTTCGTCCATAATCAGGATGCGGGAGTTTTTGGAGACCGCCTTGGCGATTTCCACCATCTGCTGGTAGCCGACGGTGAGGTTTTTGATAGGCGCATTCGGGTCGATGTCGATATGCAGTTCCTGAAAGACCTTCGCCGCCTCCGTCGCCATGGCCTTTTGATTGACGACGATGCCGTTCCGGATTTCATTGCCGAGGAAAATGTTTTCTGCCGCGCTCAGTTCCTCGACCAGGTTGAATTCCTGGTAAATGACGCCGATGCCGCATTCGACGGCGAGCGTCGGGGTCATGGCGTCGAAGCGTTGGCCGTTCACGATGATCGACCCGCTGTCCGGCACCACCGCACCGGTGCAGCATTTGATCAGGGTGGACTTTCCCGCCCCGTTTTCGCCGACCAGGGCGTGGACCTCGCCGGCGCGCAGTTCCAGGTTCACGTCCTTGAGGGCGACGACGCCCGGGTATGTTTTGGTGATGTTCTCCAACCTGAGGACAGATTCGTCAGTGACCATGAAGCCAGACCTTTCTTTCAATCGCTCACAAGGAGCGGAAAAATCCGTGAAGGGAGAACCGGGACGCGACCTCGGCCGGCAACGCTGGTCGGCCGGCGGCAGGTATGACGCCGGGCGGCCGGGCGCGGGCGCGGAGCAATCCGTACTTTTCACGAACATTTCCGAAACTATTCCGACGGACGCGCCGTCAGGCCCGGCTGTCCGGGCCCGACGGTCGCCGTGTCGGCCTATTCGATGTAGTCTTCCACGTTTTCGATGGTGACGGGGGTCATGCCGCAGATGAATTCCCTGTCCATGTCCTTCCCGGCCAGGAGGCCCGAGGTCAGGGTGAGCAGTTCGTCGACGGTGTCGTAGGAGGTGCCCCACGAAAGGGACATGCGAAGGGGTTCGTTATTCATGATTTTGGACAGGGCTTCCTGGCTGCCGTCGCAGCCGAAGATGCCGAAGTCGTCCGCGTCGAGGCCGGCGGCCTTGACCGCTTCGTTGGCGCCGACGGCGCCGCCGTCGCCGATACAGACGATGATCTTGATGTCCGGGTTGGCCATGAGGAGCGTTTCGGTCTTGCTCATGCCTTCGGTGGCGTTGATGGCGGGAGCGCGGGCGACGATTTTAGCGTTCGGGGCGAATTCCGCCAGGCCGGCTTCGATACCCTTGGCCCGCTGGATAAGTTCCGGATAGACGGGATACTCGAGAAGGGCGACCTGCGCCTCGCCGCCGAGTTTGGCGTTAATCCATTTCGCCGCCTGTTCGCCGACGAGTTTTCCCGCCACGAAGTTATCTTTCAGGTAGCCGACGTCGGCGTTTTCCATCAGGATGTCCCAGGAGATGACTTTCATGCCGGCGTCCTTGGCCTGCTTGGCGACGGTCTCGAGGGCGTTGGCTTCGGCCGGGTGGAGGATGATGGCGTCGGTCCCTTCCTGGATGAAGTTTTCGACCTGGGTGATTTGGGTGGCGGCGTTCGACTTGCAGTCCAGGGCGGTGCAGCGCATGCCGTGGCTGGCGGCGACTTCCGTCAGCGTTTTGGCGTACTGGGCCCAGATGGGATTACTGAGGTCCTGGACAACGAAGGCGAGGGACTTCCCCTTGAGGGGCGCGGCGTCGAGGGCAATGGCCTGGGGCAGGGAAGAAACGGCGATGACCAGGGCGATCAGGCTATGACGAAGATACTTCGTAACCATAGCATACCTCCCGTGCGGTAATTGGACCAGGTATCCCGCACCCTATGCGGGACAATGCAAATCCATCGCCGCGGCCGAAACGGCTGCGGCATACGATAACGTTGGTAGAATGAGATCAACGGAGAGAGTGGTCCTTGGTCGCATGGCGGCAAGAAAAAGGGCAGTTTCGCCAAGGATAAAAGTCTGACTTTGATAAAAGATGTATAGTTACAATACAGCAGGTCAACCCGCTTGTCAACCAGATTTCAAAATTTTTGCGATCAGTCTGAAAAGCGTCGCCGAGAGGTTCGAGTAGGTTAAATCGAGGCGATGAAGCGTGAAACGTGCATGAGAGCGGCGCCGACGGCCGAGGCCTCGACCTTGTAGCGGCACGGCTCGATATACGAACCGGTGGTGTCGAAGGTGTCCAGCCTGGCGACGCGCCGGCGTAAATCGGCGATGTGCGCGTCCATGAAGGCGCCGACATGGCCGCCGATGACGACGTGGTAATCAAGGGCCATCCGGAGGATGTTAATGGACGCGGCCAGGTAGTCGAGGTAATTGTCCCAGATCAGGCGCGTCCGGGAGTCGCCGCCGGCCAGGGTTTGAAAAAACGCGGCCAGGCTGCCGCCGGCTTTTTCGGAAAGGTTCAAGGCGGAGCAATAGGCGTCGAGACAGCCTTTTTTCCCGCAATAGCACTGCATCCCGCCGTGCTCGACGGTCATATGGCCGAACTCGCCGCAGCGACCGTTGTCGCCCGGCACGGGATGGCCGTTCCAGACCAGGGCGCCGCCCACCGCATCCTTCAGGGACAGGTAGATAAACGTGCGCTTTCCCGGATAGGCCCAGGCCTCGGCGATACTGGCGGCGTTGGCGTCGTTTTCGAACAGGCAATCGAGGCCTATGGCGTTCTCCATTGGCTTGAGGGGGTAGGCGGAGAGGGAGA
>JAJQFC010000071.1 GCA_021201355.1 Planctomycetaceae bacterium
CATCGAACGCTGCCGCATCGTCGACCCGTACAGCATCGCGGAGACAATCCAGGCCTTCCAGGAAGAGCTTGAGTACAACGGCCCGTCCGTCATTATCAGCCGGGCGCCGTGCCTCCTCGCCGAAAAGAAGACGCTCGGGAAGCCGTACCAGGTCAAAGTCGAAAGCTGCAAAAAGTGCAGCGCCTGCCTGAAAATCGGCTGTCCCGCCCTCGAGGCCATCGACCGCCAGCCCTTCGTCAACCCGGACGCCTGCGTCGGCTGCGGCATCTGCAAGCAGATGTGCAAGTTCGGCGCCATCTACCGGGACGAACTGGAAAAGGAACGGGCGCTGACCTGATGACCGCGTCGGCGGTGCAGCGCCGGCCGAACGAGACCCGTGCGCGGGTGCGGCCCGCCGGCGAATGCGGCCCGCCGTAACGGCCGGCGCGGATGTGGCCCGACAGGTCTCCATGAAAACGACTCATTCGACTTCACGAACAGATTGGATGACATATGAGCATTGTGAAAAGCGTTCTTCTCACCGGCGTCGGCGGGCAGGGCATCCTCCTCGCCTCGAACATCGTCGCCCGCGCCGCCCTTCTCGCCGGCAACGACGTCAAGACCAACGAAGTCCACGGCATGGCCCAGCGTGGCGGGTCGGTGGTGGCGGAAATCCGCTTCGGCGAAAAAGTCCATAACCCGCTCCTGTCGCCCCTCGGCGCCGTCGTCCTCGCGTCCCTCGAGCAAATGGAAGCGCTCCGCTATGCCCATTTCCTCACCCCGAACGGCGTGGCCGTCGTGTCGAAGCTGCGGCTCATCCCGACGACGGTGTCGTCCGGCCTCGGCGGCTACCCGGACGACATCGAGGACCGGCTGCAGAAGACATTCAAGAACCTGAAATACATCGACGCCGCCACCACCGCCGAATCCCTCGGCAACCCGAAGGTCAACAACCTGGTGGTGGTCGGCGCCCTGTCGACCGCTCTCGACTTCCCGGAATCGCTGTGGGAAAAGGCCATCGCCGAATGCGTTAAGCCGAAGTTTGTCGACATCAACGTCAAGGCGTTTACCATGGGCAGGGGACTGGTCGCGTAGGCGGCCCGGGGCCATGTTTCCTCCTGGCGTCGCCGCGTAAACGGCGGCGACAGGCTGTGTGGAACAATCTTCCCGACCGCAAACGGCATTACGAAAGCGTCACCACACAATGCGTATCGTCTTTTTTGGGAGCGGCGACTTCGGCATCCCGACCCTCAATGCCCTCCTCGCCTCCGGCCACGACATCCCGGCGGTCGTGAGCCAGCCGGCCCGGCCTTTCGGCCGCGGCGGCACGGTCAGGCCGACGCCGTTGGCGGCGCGGGCGGCGGAACACGGCCTCGTCGTGACGACGCCGGAGAAACCGAACACGCCCGAATTCGAGGCGGAACTCCGCGCCCTCGGTCCGGAACTGGCCGTCGTCGTCGCCTACGGCCACCTGATCGGGAAACCGCTTCTCGCCGTTCCGGCGAAGGGGTTTGTCAACCTCCACGCCTCGCTCCTCCCCGCCTATCGGGGGGCGGCGCCGGTGCCGTGGGCGATTTTGTCCGGCGAGACGGTCAGCGGCGCCAGCGTCTTCCGGCTTGACGAAAAATTCGACACCGGCGGCGTCATCGACCGGGTGGAACTCCCCATCGCCGACGACGACACGAGCGGGACGTACCTGGAAAAACTCGCCCCGGCCGGCGCCGATCTCATGGTCCGGGCGGTCCGGTCTATTCAGGACGGCTCCGCCGTCGTTCAGACGCAGGACGACAGCCTGGCGTCCCGGGCGCCCAAGTTCACGAAAGAGGACGGCCGCATCGACTGGTCCCGTCCGTTTGCGGAAATCGAGCGCCGGGTCCGGGCCTTCCAGCCCTGGCCGCAGGCGTTTACCGTATTCGAGACGAACCGGGGACCGATCCGGGTCAATGTCGGCGCCATGGTTCGGGCCGACGAAACGGCGGGGCTGGCGGAGGCGGCGGTCGCCCCCGGCGGTCTTGTCCGGGCCGACGCGAAAACGGGACTTGTCGTCATGACTGGAGACGGCCCGGCCCGCCTCGCCGTCGTCCAGCCCGAGGGCAAGCGGCGGATGGCGGATACGGATTTTCTTCGGGGGACCACATTGCGTGAATAACATCCCGTCCCGAAGCGCCTGCGCCTGATTCGGGTCGTTACCTGACATTATACAAAGCACGTATCCACCACGCGTCGGTCTGCCCGGATTCGGGAACCGGCGCTTTTTACAACATTTTCGGACAGGCACGGACCGCGTCCCGCCGCGTGCCGCCGCCGCGCCCTGAACGGTTTTCCGCGTCCGGTACCGCGCGGCGGCGAAGCCCGACTTTTCAACGGATTCGAAAACGATCCAGGAGGAAACACAATGGAAAACCACACGCCCGCCCCCCACTGCGCCAACCCGGAAAAGTACATCGAACTTCTCCGGAGCACGCCGGTGGCGACGGTCTGCCCGAATTTTTACCTGTTCGACCACGCCAGAGGCTGCAACTTTAACTGCAGCTACTGCTTTCTCCGCGATATCGAATACAACCGGAAGGAGCGCCGCGTTTTCGACGACTCGGAAAAACTCTACCGGGAACTCGGCGAATGGATAGCCCGGGACGGCCTCGAAACGTACCTGGCGAACTCCGGTAATATGACGGACTCCCTGTCGTTCGAAAACGAGCGGCCGCTCTGGGGCGGCCTTATCGAATACATGCGTGAGCACGCCGAAAAAAAGGGCCGTCCCCACACCCTTCTGGTCGTCACCAAGGCCGGGCTCAGCCACTGCCGCGCGTTCCTGGATCATGCCCCGACCCGGAACATCATCCTCAGCTTTTCGATTAATTCGCCGGAAGCGGCCCGCGATCACGAACCCGGCGCCGCCGCCCCGGCCGATCGGCTCGAAGCGGCCCGCGAACTGCAAAAGCGCGGCTGGCGCGTCCGCGTCCGGATGGACCCGATGATTCACGGCTACGACTATTCCTGGCTCATCAGGGAAGTCCGCGCCCTCGCCCCGGAACGCGTCACCCTCGGCACCCTCCGGGCCGACCCGACCCTTCTTCCGGAAGTCCGGGACGTCGCCATCTTCCGGGAACTGGAAGAGCCGGAGCCGGATTCCATCGCCCGTTATCCCCGGCCGATCCGCATGGCCATGTACCGGGCCGCCGTCGACGGCCTGGCCGACGTCACGTCCCTCGGCATGTGCGAGGAAACGGAGGACGTCTGGCTCGAACTCGGTCTCGACGCCGCCAACAAAACCTGCAACTGCAATCCGGTATAGACGTTTTGCCGGGTATTCGCGACCGGTGAATACAACCGCCCCGTCGTTCCATAAACGATTCGAGTTGAATCGTTTAGTGTATACAACATGATTGCATTTTTTACGTCGTTGCCGGATAATAGGCATAGGGTGCATCCTGGCGGGGCACTTTCGCGGGAACCGGAACGTTCCCGTCCGACCACAATCGAAATCGGCTCAACGTCTTCGCTTCCTGTTGTCTCGCCGCGGGATACGTCGTCGAAAACATCTCCATAGGCGTTTTTTGCCTTTGGTCGACGACCAGCATGCCGGTGTTTATTATCATTTCCGGCAATGAAACGGTACGTGCGGAATTAGTCTGTTTAAATGGATGACGCGAACTATGCGATCGCTTCTCAGCGTAAAATGGAAACTGATTCTGGCCGTGGTCAGCGTCTGTTTCGTCTGCCTCCTCGGCATGATGGTCCTGAACCGCTATCAGGCCGAACAGTACACCATCGACCGGAACCGGGAACTGATGGTCGAGGCCGCCGTCCTCGAGTCGAGCCGGTACAACCAGGCGGCGGAAAACGTCAACACCATCATCTCCGCCATCCAGACAAGCATCGAAGCGGAAATGCGTTTCGCCAGCGAGAACAACGTCCAGCCCAATCTCATCCGCCTCTCCGGCTTTTCCCGGACCATCCTCCAGAACGGCGTCAATTACATCACCGGCCTCGGCTTTTCCGTCGTCCCCGGCGTCTTCGCCGATTCCCGGCTGAACAGCCCCTATACGGCCCGGAACGGCCAGGTCATCGTCAAGTTCGGCAAATCCACCGGCGAAATCCGCCTCCGCGACCCGGACGAGGTGGCCGATCTCGTCGATTCAACCTGGTACCGCGAGGCCTGGAGCGGCCGGAGCGTCATCGGCGAGCCGTACAGCGAACTCCATTCCATGAACAATTACCAGAACGCCCAACACACCGCCGCCCGGTTTTCGCAGCCCCTGTACCTGAACGGCGTCTTCGCCGGGGTCGTCTGGGTGGAGATGTGCATGTCCCATTACAACCTCCACATGGACCAGACGCGGGAGCTTCACAACTATTCTAACCTCTACATCGTCTCGCCGGCCGGCGCCACCATCGGCAGTTCGTCCGGCATCGACGTCTCGGACATTATCGAACCGTCCGCCAGCGACCTGCCCCGCCTCCGGACCGACCGTTACCCCGGCATTATGGCCGCCATCCGCCAGAACCAGCAGTACGACGACACCCTGACCCTCGACGGGCAGCGGGTGTTTGTCGTCGCCACCCCCATCCGGCACCAGGGCGTGGCAAACGCCTGGTTCGTCCTCCTCCTCTAACCCGAGGAGATCGCCCTTACCCCGTACCGGGAAGCCCTCGCCCGGCAGTTGTACGAGGCGTTCGGCATCCTTGTCCTGTCCCTGTTTCTCGGCTACCTGGTGGCCCGGACCGTGGCCCGGACCCTGGTGTCCTCGGAGACCTGGTACCGGTCGATTCTCGACAACGTGCCGATGCCTCTCGGCATCATCGACGAGGCGAACACCTGGGTGTACGCCAATCCGGCCGTGGCCCGGACCCTCGGGCAGCCCGACCGCGACGCCATGATCGGCCGGCCCTGCCAGGAAGCGATGACCCGGGAACAGGCCGACTTCTTCAACCGGACGAACAACCCGGACACCAACCCCATCGAATCGGTGGAGGTGGCTGTCCAGGGGAACCGTATCCACCGCGTCCTGTCCTGCCGCCTCCTCGACCCGGACAAAAACTACGTCGGCCGCCTCATCGTCGGATCGGACATTACCGCCGCCCGGGAAAACGTCAGGACAATCAACCTGTCCGCCAATATCGCCCGCAGCCTCGACGCCAAGTCGGAACGCATCCTCACCGTCGCCCAGAGCCTGGCCGAATCGGCGATGGAGAAGTCGGCCGCCATCGAGGAAATCACCTCCACCACGATGGAAATAGGCGAAGCGTCGTCCAACTACGCCATATCGGCGAAGAGTTCCCACGCCAAGGCCGAAGCCACCCACCTCGCCTCGGACCGGGGCGCGACCGAGGCCCAGGCGGCGGCCGAAGCCATGACCGGCGTCGCCGACTCCGGGCAGAAAATCCGCACCGTCATCAAGCTCATCGACGACATCGCCTTCCAGACGAACCTGCTGGCCCTCAATGCGGCGGTGGAAGCGGCCCGGGCCGGGCGGAACGGCAAAGGCTTTGCCGTCGTCGCGGGCGAGGTCCGGAGCCTGGCCCAGCGGTCGGCGAAGGCGGCCCGGGAGACGGCGAAGATGATGGAGGAAATGACCAACCGCATCGGCGGCGCCGCCGAAACGATTGAACAGCTCGGCGCCACCCTGAACATCATCAAGGACAACGCCGCCGATCTCCGGAGCAATTCGGACGAAGTGGCGCAACTGGCCGATCAGCAGACCCATTCCGTCCACCAGGTCCATGTCAGCCTTGAGCAGATTTCGAAATCGGTCGATTCCACCATCGCCATGTCGAGGGAAACGGCGACGGTGGCGGAGTCGATTTTCGAACAGGCCGCCGCCCTCCGCCGCATCACCCGGGAGACCAGCCCGGACGACATCGACCGGGGCGTCCGCGCCCGCCCGGGCGCCGGCGGCGCCATCGAACTCGCCAAGTACCAGACGGAGGTTGACCGGCCCCTCCTCGACGGTGATAATCCGGCTTTCTTTCTTCTTCCCGGCGAGGGCACGGAATGAGACGACCGGACAGCACCCGCATTATCGGCTCGGCCGGCGACACGTCCCGGCTGTCCCCGACAGACACCGCCGACTTTGAAGGAAAGCCGCCGCCGGCCTTTCTTGAAACGATGAATCTGGAGGGCCTCCTCAACCATCTCGAGGACGCCACGCCGTCCATAATCGCGGACATCTCCGAAGACCAGACCCCGCCGGCCCGCTACCTCATCGGCCAGGAACTCGGTTCCGGTTCCATCGGTCAGGTCATTGAAGCCCGCGACCAGCACCTCGGCCGTCAGGTGGCAATCAAGATTCTCCACGACGGCGAGGGCCTGTCCCGGGACGGCATCGCCCGCTTTGTCGCGGAAGCGCAGATTACCGCCCAGCTCGAACACCCGTCCGTGGTGCCGGTCCACGAAATCGGCATTATGCCCGGCGGCATGCCCTATTTCAGCATGAAGCTGGTGAAAGGCCGGAGCCTCGACGACATCATCAACCACCTCCGGGTCGGCGATCAGGAGGTCACGCGGAACTATAACCAACTGGCCCGGCTCCGCCTCTTTCAGCGGATCTGCCAAGGCATGGCCTACGCCCACGCGAAAGGCGTCGTCCACCGGGACTTGAAGCCGCAGAACATCCTTGTCGGCGAATTCGGCGAGGTGCAGATTATGGACTGGGGCCTCGCCAAGACGGTGAAGTCGTCCCTCCCGGAGTACGACGAAGACCCGGTCTCCACCGTCCGGACGGCGAGCGGCATGAACACCTTCGGCGGCGCCATCGCCGGCACGCCGGCCTACATGAGCCCGGAACAGGCCAGGGGCGATTTTCTCCACATCGGCCCGGCCTCCGACGTCTTCGCCCTCGGCCTCGTCCTGGCCGAATTCATGACTCTGACCCGGGTGTACCGCCAGCCGACGTTCCAGGCCAGCCTCGAAGCGGCGCGAAATCCGGAAGGGGAGGTCGATCTCAGAAAGCTCGCGCCACGGGCCAGTTTCAGTAACGGCGTGGACCGGGTGGTCAGGAAGGCGACCCAGCCGGATATAGGCGAACGCTACCGCCACGCCGGCGAAATGTCCTCGGACATTGCCAAGCTCATCGAGGATCAATTGCCGAACTCGTCCATCAAGCGGTCGCTTCGCGGTCCCGACCAGGACGACCCGGTCGGTTCCCCGGACGACGTCCGCCCGCCCCTCGTGTACGCCGCCTACGGCGCCGCCGGCCTCCTCGCGGTCCAGGCGCTGGCGGCGATGTTGTGGCATGTTCTCGGATAGGACGAGACCGGCGACCGTGGCTTTCTGCCGCCAATCCGTTTGGTTGGATTAGGGCGAAAACACTTGCCGGCGGCGGCGACTTCTTTTACAATATGAATAAAGACCGATTTCCTTGATTGGGAATCGGCTTTCTTTTCCGGGTTTTTTACACCATGGTGAGAAGATGCGGCACCGCCGGCCGGTGTTGGCATTGTTGTCGAAAAACTCCGGCCGGGCAGGTGAAACTTACTGGTTTCTTATACAACGATGCGGTTTCGTGGGGAGCCGCGTTTCCCTTATTGGAAGCTGTCTATAGCGAATGGACCGATTATCATGAACTTTTATGGAAGACTGATTCTCTCCCTGGCTCTTGTCGCCGGCATTGCTTCCGGCCTCCTCGCCATCACCTACCAGACCACCGCGCCGGTGATCGAACAGCGCGAACTGGAAGACCAGACCAAGGCTTTGGAAAACGTCTTTTTCCTCCAGAGGGAAGCCGGCGTCGCCCTCGAGCCGAAGCCCCTCGCCGAAGGCGTGACCGCCCTTTACCTGCCGGGCGAGAGTGAAAACCCGGCCTACTACGCCGTCACCGGCTCGGCCATCGGCTACAACTCGAGCGTGCCGATCAGCCTCATGGTCGGGTTCACCGGGCCGGCCGGCGACGCGGCCAGCCTCCTGGACGGCTATGTCCCGCCGGAACGGTTGCCGGAAGCGGGCAGCCGCGACCCGTACATCGTCGGCTTTTCCGTCATCAATTCGGAAGAAACACCCGGCCTTGGCGAAAAAATCAAGGATCAGCGGCCACCCTACACCTGGCTCCAGGCCGCCACCGGCACCAAGCCGGCGCCGAACCCGGACAGCTCCACCGACTTCCAGCGCCAGTTCCGCGGCCGCCTGGCCGACTCCCTGGTCCTGAAGAAAAACGGCGGCGACCTCGACGCCATCACCGCCTCCACCATCACCTCGAACGGCATCGTCTCCGCCCTTCGCGATGCCAGCGGCAAGCTTCAGGCGGCGCTCGCGGCCAACTGAGGCATCGTGTTTCAGAAAAACGGCGGCGGCCCTGGTGCCGCCGTCTTTTTTCGCGCCGGAATGGGTTGACGGTTGCAGTTGATCTGGTTTTCCCGACCACGGGCGCGGGATATTGTCCAAACGATGACATAACAAAAGGTGTGTTTTCGGTTGGAGTTGTGCCCCGTCATGGTGTACACTTGACCGGCGCGCCGCTCACATGGCGGCGTAGGGCGTTTGGCCGACAACGGGGCGAGGGGCGGCGACGGTCGACCATCGGCGCGCGGTCGTGGTGCGGACGGGCGTCGGCGGTGCCGCGGTCCCGGTTCCCGGCAGTTGTATAGATTGGGCGGTTCGCCCGTACCCTTCGCCGCCGCCGCGCGGCGGGCCGGAAATATCTCCGGCGGCGGGTCGGTCGAGGCTGCTTCGGAAAGGGTTCCATACTATGCGGAAGACCTGGTTGATGGTCGTGCTGCTTCTCGTCGCCGGGCTGGTGCGGGGCGGCGAAACGGGGCGGGTGTTCCTCCCCGATTTTCTGCCGGCCAACACCATCGTCTGCCTCGTCCCGCCGGACGGCTCGTCGGTCCAGGAGGACTATTCCCAGACCATCTTCGCCCGCATCGCCAACCTCCCGGAAATGGGCCCGTTCCTCCGCTCCTTCGAGGAATCGCGGCGCCGCTTCGCCCAGGACATTTCCCAAACCGCCGAAGTCCCGGCGCAGTTCGCCTATGATCTCGTCAACAGCCACCTCGGCTTCGCTCTCATAAATATCGGCCTCGGCCGCGACGGCAAGCCGCTCCCCGAATTCGTCATCGCCATCGCCCTGTCGTCGACGCCGGACCGGGACACGGTCTTCTCCGCCGTCATGGCCCTCCTGAACCGTCCGGAAGTGGTCCGGACCGTCCTCGAGAGCCAGGGCCTCGACCCGAACCTGCCGCTCCGGACCCTGGCCCAGGAGGAGACGATTACGAACGGCCCGCCGATCCTCCGTATCGGCCCGAACATCCGTATCGCCGCCCTCGGAAATCACGTCATCCTCTACCACGGCCCGGGGTCGGAAGGGATAACGAAACTGTTCGCCGCCTACCAGAACCCGGCCCAGTCCCTGTCCCGGAGCCCGACCTTTGTCGCGTCGTACCGGGGCGTCGAGGCGGAGGCGGGGGCGTCACTGTGCTGGTTCAACATTCCTCGGGTCATTTCGGTCCTGGACGCCTTCAACCTCAGTGCCGTTTCCCGCGTCCTTGAAGCGGTCGGGTTCGGATCGGTGCAGTCCATGGCCATGGCCGGGAAATACCATCAGGAGGGGGTCAGGCATACGGTGTTCCTGCATACCCCGAACGGCGCCACCTCCGGCCTGATGTCGAGCCTTGTCCCGATGCCCGGCGACTCGCCCCTCGGCATGGAAGGCTACGCCAACATCATCCCGTCCGCCGGCAACGCCTTCGCCGCCCTCCGGGTCGATCTCCCGACCCTGCTCCGGGAGGTACCCTACCTGGTCGATTCGCTCGGGGCCATCACCCGTCCGGGCGGGATGTCCGGGCTGGTGGCGAACGAGCGCGTCCTCGGCGTGCCCATCTCCGACATCCTCGCCACCCTCGGGTCCGACGTCGTCATCCGGCCCCACGACGACACCCAGGTACTGATGTTCCATAACGTCGACATCGCCGGTTTCGAAAGCGTCGTCGCCCGGATGGAGCAGAGCGCCGGCACCCGCTTCTCCAGCCTCAATGTCGGCGGGTATATCGTCCGCTATTTCAACCGCCGGTCGTCTCTGACCGTGCCGCTGGCGCCGGCCTTCTGCCTGGTGCCCCGGGCGCCCGGGAGTACGACCGGCATCCTCTACATGGCCTCGCACCCGCAGGCGGTGACGTCCCTCATCCGAGAGTCGACAAGCGCCCGGGAACCCCTTATCAACACGCCGGACTTTGTCAAGGCGTCGTCCGGAATCGGTGGCCAGTATTCCCTCTTTTACTATAATAATTCCCGGGACGCCTACCGCCGGGTGTACAATTTCCTCCTGCCGGTGTTGTCCCTGTGGTCCAGTTCGACCCGCTATCCGGTGGACACCGGACTGTTGCCGACGGCGTCGACAATTACCCCGGCCATGTTCGGATCGGCTGTCGGCATCCGGCTCCAGGCCGAGGGGATGCAGATCCAGGCGTTCAGCCCCATCGGGTCGGGCGCCCTTCTTGTGCAGTTGGCGGACAAGCTGGTGGTGTCGAATCCTATCGTCATCGCCCACGTCTATTCGCTTCTGGAACAATATTTTGAAACCATGCCGGCCTGGTAGAGGCCGTTCCCGGACGTCTATCCGTGGCGGAGGGGGCGGACGGTTTATGAGTGTGCGGTGTCAGCGTTGCCGGATTTCGGCACGCGTTCATGAGTGGAAGGTTCCCGAATGGGGTATGTCTCAGTAGCGATCGTCGGTCGGCCGAATGTCGGCAAGTCGACCTTGTTCAACGCGCTTGCCGGTTCCCGCATCGCCATCGAGGCGGACAGCCCCGGCGTCACCCGGGATCGCGTTCTCTATCCCCTCACCATCGAGGATCGGACGTTCGATCTGGTGGACACGGGCGGCATCGGCATTGTCGACAGCCAGAAACTGGAAAACCAGATTGAGCGGCAGATCTCCCTCGCCATCGACGCGGCCGATCTCCTTGTTTTCCTTGTGGACAGCCGGGACGGCATCACCCCGCTGGACGAAGAGGTGGCGCGGCGCCTCCGGAAAGCCGGAAAGCCGGTCCTCCTCGTCGCCTCGAAAGTCGATACCCAGCGTATCGAGGACAACCTGCCGAGCTTCCACGCCCTCGGCTTCGGCGACGCCCTCCCCGTCAGCGCCAAGCAGAACCGGGGCATCTACGATCTCGAGGAAGCCATCTATCAGAACCTCCCGCCCGAAGATGAGGCGGAGGAGCGGGAACCGACCGCCCGGGAACTCCCGAAAATCGCCCTGGTCGGCCGCCGGAACGTCGGGAAGTCGACCTTCATCAACCAGATTAGCGGGCGCGAACGGGTCATCGTTTCGGATACCCCCAGCACCACCCGGGACTCCCTCGACATCACCGTCAATGCCGACGACACCTCCTTAGTCCTCATTCACACCCCCGGCCACAGGAAGCGGGGCCAGATGGCCGACTCCATCGAATTATTCGGCCATATGCGGACGGAACGCGCTATCCGCCGGGCCGACGCCGTCGTCCTCATGCTGGACGCCATGGAGGAGATAGGCAAGGTCGACAAGCAGATCGCCTCGTTCATCCTCGAGAATTACAAGCCCTGCATTATCGTCCTGAACAAGTGGGATCTGGTCCAGGAGCAAAACCCGGGGATTACCCTGGACGCCTTTACGAAATACGTCAACGACCGCCTGCCCGGCCTCCATTTCTGCCGCCTCGCCGCCATGTCCGCGAAGGAGGGAACCAACGCCTGGGAGGTTATTGGATCCGTTATCGAACTGATGGAGCAGGGCGCGAAGAAGGTCGGGACGGCGCAGCTGAACGCCGCCCTCGTCGATGCCCAGAGGAAACGGTCGACCAAGGCCAAGGGCGGCAAGCTCGGCCGCATATACTACGGCACCCAAACGGACGTTTCCCCGCCGACATTCCTCCTTTTTGTGAACAAACCGTCGCAATTCGACGATAACTATTTACGGTACCTCACGGGACAGCTCAGGATAAGCCTGGGCTATCCGGAAATTCCGTTGAAAATTATGCTGAAGTCCTCGAGCGAAAAGGAAGTCGGCCGCTACTCGGCCAACTCGTATTGATCCCGTTGCCGGACAGCCTGCCAACGCCACCGGGGCCGGGAGCTGTCGCGGTGGCGGTTTCATGTTCGGGCGCCGGATTGTCCGGGCGACGCATCGGGCCGATCCCGGCGGTATGGTGTGGCCGTTCGTGTCCTTCGGCCCCGCGTAAGACTATTGAATCACCGATGCCGCTTCGTTGTGGCTGGTATCGGTTTTCACAGACCCCCTGGAGAATGAACCATGGATATGGATTTCAAGAAAATGGTTGAAGAACGGGCCGAACTCGGGATTCCGCCGCTGCCGCTGGATGCCGCCCACACCCGCCGGGTCTGTGACCTCCTGAATTCCCCGGACGTCGCCGCCGACACCAAGGAAACGCTGGCCTGGATTCTCGCCAACCGGGTGCCGCCCGGGGTCAACCCGGCCGCCAAGGAAAAGTGCGAGTTCCTCATCGACAAACTGCTTGGGAACGCCCCCCACGCCCCCCTGAACGGCAACGAAGTCATCTACCTTCTCGAACACATGAAAGGCGGCTATTCCATCGCCGCCCTCATCGTCTGCCTCGGCCATGAAGCCCTCGCCGTCGGCGCCGCCGACGCCCTGGCGAACTGCATCCTCATAGACGACGAGGCGTTCGAGTCGATTAATTCCCTCCGCATCGACGGCAATCCCCATGCCGCCCGGGTCATGGAAAAATGGGCGGCAGCCACCTGGTTTACGGATCAACCGGCCATGCCGACCAGCCACAAACTGGTCGTCTACCGGGTGGACGGCGAAGTCAATACCGACGACCTGTCGCCGGCCAGGCATTCGTCGACCCGATCGGACATCCCGCTCCATGCCCTGACCATGGGGGAAACCCGGTTTCCGGGCGGTCGCGAAGCCATGGAAAAGATGCGGAGAGCCGCCAAATTCACCGGTCACTGGCCGGTCTTTGTCGCCGACACCCTCGGCACCGGGTCGAGCCGGAAGTCGGCGACGAACTCCCTCGTCTGGGTTCTCGGCCGGGACATGGAGGGCATCCCGAACGTCCGGGTCGGCGGCATCGTCATGGCGAACCGCATTGCCCCGATTTTTTACAATTCGTTTGAAGACGCCGGCGGGCTTCCGCTCATGCTTGACGTGTCCGGGCTGAAGACAGACCAGGACATCTACCTCCGCCTCGACCCGGCCACCGGCAAAGGCACGGTGTTTGCCGACGACAACCACACCGTCGTCAGTGAATTTACCTTCCCCCGCGCCCTCGCCGACGAATACCGGGCCGGCGGCCGCCTCAATCTGATTATAGGCCGCCGCCTCAGTGCCAAGGCCGCAACCGCCCTTGGCCGCGAACCGGCCGACGTCTTTGTCCCGCAGACGAAACCGGAAGCGAAACCGGATCAGGGCTACACCCTGGCCCAGAAGCTGGTCGGCCGGGCCTGCGGCACGGACGGCGTTCTCCCCGGCGCCTACTGCGAACCGACCATGACCACCGTCGGCTCCCAGGACACCACCGGCCCGATGACCCGGGACGAACTGAACAACCTGGCCTGCCTCAGTTTTGCCGCGCCTCTGGTGATGCAGTCGTTCTGTCACACCGCCGCCTACCCGAACGACCGGGACAAGGAAATGCAGGCCACCATGCCGTCGTTTTTCCAGGAACGCGGCGGCGTCGCCCTGAAGCCGGGGGACGGCATCATCCACTCCTGGCTGAACCGCCTTCTCCTCCCGGACACCGTCGGCACCGGCGGCGATTCGCATACCCGTTTTCCCTTGGGGATCTCGTTCCCGGCCGGGTCCGGCCTCGTCGCCCTGGCGGCGGCCCAAGGGTTTATGCCGCTCGAAATGCCGGAGTCGGTGCGGGTTAACTTCACCGGCAGCCTCCGGGAAGGGATTACCCTCCGGGACGTCGTCAACGCCATTCCCCTCGCCGCCCTCCGGGACGGCCAGATGGACCGGCCGGGCGAAGGCAACCGGAACGTCTTCAACGGCCGCATCGTCGAGATGGAGGGCCTGTCCGGCCTGACCGTGGAGGAAGCGTTTGAACTGACGAACGCCAGCGCCGAACGGTCCGCCGCCGCCACCACCATTGTTGTCGACCTGGACCAGGCGGTGGAATACGTCAAGAGCAATGTGAAACTGATCGAGTCCATGCTCGCCGACGGCTACCAGGACGCCGCCGCCCTCGGAAAGCGGAAACAGGCGATGGAACAGTGGCTCGAAAACCCGACCCTCCTCCGCCGCGACGACAACGCCGACTTCGCCGCCACCGTCACCGTCGACCTGGACGCCGTCACCGAACCGGTGATCGCCTGTCCGAACAGCCCGGATCTGGTGGCGGTCCTGTCGGAGCGGGCGGGCGAGGCGGTGGACGAGGTGTTCCTCGGATCGTGCATGTCGAATATCGGCCATTTCCGCGCCGCCGCCCGGGTGTTCTCGGGACCGGACGCCCACCTCGGCGTCAAGCGCCTGTGGATAGTCGCCCCGACCCGGATGGACCACGACCGTCTGGCCCAGGAAGGCGTTATCGGCTGTTTCGAAAAGCTCGGGGCGCGGATCGAAGTTCCCGGCTGCTCCCTCTGCATGGGGAACCAGGCCCGGGTGGAGGACGACGCCGTCGTGTTCTCGACAAGCACCCGGAATTTCGACAACCGGATGGGGAAGGGCGCCCGGGTCTATCTCGGTTCCGGCATCCTTGCCGCCGTCATCGCCAAGCTCGGAAAGATCCCGACCGTGGACGAATACATGGCGATCTACCGGGAGGCGATTCTGCCGCATCTCGGAGAAATCGCGAAAACGATGTATTTCCATAAGGAATAACGTTTTCCCGGAATGGACAGTCGGACGGCGCCTCTGACGAAACGGTCGGACGGAGGCGCGCCGGAATTTTTTCGAAAAAACCGGAATTTCTTTCTCAACTTCAACGCACCACGGCCGTTAATACAAAGGTCCGCATCTTCCGACGCGTTGGTCGGGGGAGCCTCTTTACCGGGCAACCGGCAGGGGCATGTCGGACGCGGAACAGGAGGCGCGTATGAACGTCAACAGTATGGGCGGCATGCCATTAGCGTCGCGGGTGCAGTCTCCCCAACGCCAAATGAGCATGGGCGGCCTCACCGCCAAGCAGCAGGCCGACAACGAATCGGCCAAGAAGGCGCTGCCGCTGCGGGCCGCCGAATCGGCCGGACGGGCTTCTGTGGAAGCCAAGGGAATGTTCGTGGATACCTATGCGTAGCCGCTGACACGTCCCACTCCGCCGTGTGCGCCGGGTATTGCCGGGCTCAGTTCGCCCGGCTTTACTTTAGGCCT
Source organism: Planctomycetaceae bacterium (assembly GCA_021201355.1). Lineage (GTDB taxonomy): Bacteria > Planctomycetota > SZUA-567 > SZUA-567 > SZUA-567 > JAJBSZ01. Next base: position 15,252 of record JAJQFC010000071.1, read on the forward strand.
CGGAACGTGGTACACGGTATGCGTAAGTAAACCGGAGCGGCTCCTGGCGGCTCCCGGCGGCCCCCGGCACCGCAGCCGATTCTCCAACAAACAAACCGCGTGGCGCGATTCGTTCGTGCCACGCGGTTTGTTTATATCTTCTCGCTCCGCCCGGTACACCCATAAGAACCGGCGACGGCGTTATCGGACACCGGAGACGTACCAGGTCCAAACACCATCCTTTTTCCGGAAGCGATGATCCCATCCCGCGTTTTTGCGGTGGATATCGTCGTGTCCTCTCGGCGGCGGCGGGCCCCGTCGACTCGGTGCGGCATTGCCTGTTCCCGTTGTCGGCCGGACCGGGCACTCCAAGCCGGGAAACGTCGGTCCGATAACCGTGATGAAAACGGGAGCACCCGTTGCCCATCCCAAATGGAACGCGTTCCGCTACCACGTCATTCCGAAGGCGACCGACACCTGGTGGCCGGTGTAGCGCTCGCCGACCTCGAAGTCGTACGCCGCCCTGACGCTGAACCGGTCCCGCCAGCGCGCTTCGAGGGAGGCGCCGAGACGGCCGGTGTTCCGGCTCCAGCGTCCCGATTCGGCGACGAACGGGACGTCCGGAACCGACAGGAAGTGCGTCCGTACCGACGCCCGCTTGTCGCCGAGATGGCGGGTGTAGTCGGCCCGCAGTTCCGGGGTCCAGGTGACGCCGTTATGCCGGAAATCCCTGCCGGCGCCGACGCCTATGGTGGCGTCGAAGACGTATGCCGTGCTCCGGTCGGCGCCGAGTTCGGCCTGGGACGTGCCGCGTTCACGGATACGGGAGGTCCAGAGGTGGGCGTATTCGAGTCCGGCCGACGGCCGGAGGAACCAGTCGCCCCACTCGATGTCACGGCCGACGCCGACGCCGACGGACAGGAGGTCGTCGTGGTAACGGGCGTTCGGGCTGGCGGCGAACGAGGCGACGGCGGAGTGGAGATTGATGTCGCGGCGGGTCTTGTGCCGGTTCCGGCTGTAGCCGAGGTGGGCGTCCACATCCCAGCCGTGACGGCTGTAGCCGCCGTAGAGGCCGACCCGGAACGACTCGATGTCGTCCCGGCTCCGGATGGTGTCGAAGCGCTGGCGGCCACGATCATAGCCGAGCGCCGCACCGAGGAACCAGGCGTCCCGGATCGCCTTGTCGAGGCCGAGGGCGAAGCCGCCGGTGGCGAGGTCGTGGCCGCTGTAGCCCCGGTCGTGGCGGCGGTCCGACCACGAGCCGGTGGCGGTGGACCAGGCCACGGCATCGTTCAGCCAGCCCGGCGCGGTCAGGCCGGGGCAGGCGCGGCGCTGCTCGACCGCCGCCTGCCTGGCCCGGCGGGCGGCGTCGCGCTGGGTCCGGTGCATGCGGAGGACCGCATCCTGGCCGGCGGCGAACACTTCCCGTGGACCTGCTGGAAGGCGTCGGCGATGCGGGCCGGGTCGTTCGGGAGGGAGGCGATATAGCCGTAGAGCCCGCCCGTCAGGTGGCCGTCCCCGCGGGCGACAATGTCAGTGAAGGCGGCGGCGGCGCGGCGGGCGTTCGGCGTGCCGTAGCCCTGGAGGAGGTCGACGAAGTCGGGCGCGGTTTTGCCGAGATAGAGGTAGTAGCCGTCGGCGAGTATCTCCTGACGAATCGACAGGCCGATACTCCTCGAGACGAGGGTGAACAGGGTGTCGTCGGCGAAATGGCTGCCGTGGATGATGCGGACCGGGTCCGGGCTTTCCGCTTCCGAGAACAGGTGGAGGCCGCCGCCCGTCACTTCGAGGATGGCGCCGGATTCGATGGTGGTAACGC
>JAJQFC010000308.1 GCA_021201355.1 Planctomycetaceae bacterium
GCCCTCGCCGTCGCCATGGAGCGGTCGGCGGTGGAATCGTCCCTCGCCCGCCTCCGGGAAGCCGCCGCCACGGCGACGCCGGAGGACGCCTCCGCCCGCGCCGCCGCCGAACGCCGGGCGCTGTCTCCGGCCCTGTCGTCGTCGACCGGTCGCCTCTACGACGAGGAACTCGCCGCCTTCACCGCCGCCCAGACCGACCGGCTCCGTGACGAACTCCGTCTCGAGGCGTCCCGCATCGCTTCCGCCGCCGCCGGCGGCGACGCCCGGTCGATAAACCGGTACCGCGATCTCCGGAACCGCCTCGCCCGGGCCGGCGCCGCCGATCTGCCGAAAAGCCCGGTCGACCTTGTCGGCGCGGCGGACAAGCCGGTTCTCCGGCAGGTGGACGAACTGTCCGCCATCGTCGACGACGCCACCCGGAGCGCCAGGACCATTCTCAGCCGGGCCGAGGACGACGAAGAGGATGTGGTCGAGGGCTTTATCCGCCGGGCCCGTGACGCCGCGACGCCGAACCAGGAACTGTCGGCGGCGGCGGTCGGCCTGGTCGAAGAGACCAGGGTGGTGGCGGACGAACTCCTCGCCACCCGGATGGAATTGTTCGGCCGCCTCCAGTCCGAGATGCGCCGAAACCGCGATTACGCCGGCACCCGCCTCGCCTGGTCCATGCTCCGCACCGCCTTCGACGACGACGACATCGAGGTTGATCCGTCCGGGTTTCGCTACGATACCCGTTCCGCCAGCATGAAGTTTTTCATTCGCGGCCTGCCTGCCGCCATGGCCATGTCGGAGGCCGATTATGAAAACACCTTCCGGGCCGAAATCGCCGGCTACCAATTTCACGGCGGCTGGCCGCTCCTCTTTCATAAGCCGCTGATCTGGGCCGCCGAACTGGCGGAACAGATGGCCGCCGCCGGCGTGGACAGCGCCGTCTATCCCGAATGGGAACTCCTCGAAGGCCCGGAAGGGCCGCTCGCCCTCAGCGGCTCTCCGGCGACGGCGGCGTTGTCGTCCGGTTCCGCCCTGGCGAGTCCGCTCGTTTCATCCGGCGGTCGCCGGGTATTTTACCTCGGGCGGCTTCTCCCGGTCCGCGATCTGCCGCAGCCGGTCGAGGCCCTTCGCATGGTCGACGATTTTCGTCAGGCCGCGAAACGCCTCGAAGAGGCGGTGATGGCGGACGAAACGACGTCGCCGCAACTGCGTCAGGCCCTCCGGCCGATCCTTGCCGCCACCTACGAGGCGCCGGATCCGCGCGATTATTTCGACAGCGCCTTTGCCCGCCGGCTCATCGAGGCCGACTACCTGGAGACCTATATCGACCCGATGCCGGAACCGATCCGGGACGCGCTCCAGGCCTACCGGGAAGTCCTCGGCAAGGTCGAGGCCGGGTTTGACGAATTTGTCGTCGATCTGCCGGACGGCCGCCTCTACGGCGTCGCCCGGCCGGAGGCGGACATTTCGGCCGGCCGCCAGTCGGACCAGGATCCGGAGACGGGCGAGACCATTCCCCGCCTGACCTGGCGGCGTGAATCGCGGGACGAAACGGTGTTCTATTCGCCGCTTCCGGCCCGTTACATCTACGCCTTTATGCTGGCCGAACACTATCCCGGACTGCACCAGACCCGCCCGGCCGGCGTGCCGCGCCTGTCCACCGTTCGCCACGCCACCCGCGGCCTCATCGCCTCCTACCGGGACGGCGATCCGAGCGCAACCGGCAATGCCGAACTGTGGAACGCCGCCATTTCCGAGGATTCGAGCGGCCGGTTTGATCCGACCATCGGTCCTCCCGGCTGGAACTATCCCCTCTACGTTCTCCAGCGGGACGATCAGGGCGATCCGGTGCGGCTGGCGACCCTCTCCGGCGTCGTCAACAGCCCGGACTTTTCCCCTGAGCGCTACCCGGACCCGGAGGAACGGCGCCGGGCCGAGGACGAATGGCTGACGACGACGGCCGAGACGTTTTCGACGCCGGGCGAACTCGGCCTCATCTTTCACCAGTTTTTCCGCTACTGTTCCGATTCGCCGTTGCCGGAACTGCCGAACCTCATCGGCAGCCACTACGGCTATTCGGACACCCACCAGACCGTTTACCAGTCCCTGGAGCGGCGCTGGGTCGGGCGCCTCATCGGCGACTGCGACGACCTGGCCGAATTCTTCCAGGTGCTGACCCGGCGCCAGGGCAAACTGAGCCATGTCATGCAGCTTCCCGGCCATGCCGCCGCCGGCTATGTCGAACAGGGCGACGACGGGCTGTACCGCTTTATCGTCCTCCAGACCGGGCCGGTGCTCCAGTTCGCCGCGGACGACTTCGACGAGGTGGTGGAGACGGCCTACCGGTCCTTCGACCGGGGCGACGGCGTGTCCCAGATGACCCTGGACGCGGTGCCGCTCCTTCTCCGCTTCGCGGACGAGGAGACGCGGACGCCCTTCGTCCTCTCCGCCCGCATCTACAAGGACGCGGAATACGCGGACACCATGATAGAGGTCCAGTCCTACTGGCACGAACACGCCTATTCCTCCGCCATCGAGGTGATGGAGGAGATGGTCCAAAACGATCAGGATGTCGGGAACATCAAGGAACTCGGCAGCCTCTACGAGCGCGTCGGCTTCTACGACCGAAGCCTCGAGATGCGCCGCCGCGAATACGACATGGTCAAGGACAGGGATCCGCAGGCGGCGATGTCGAGCCTCCTCGACATTATCCAGCTCCATTTCCAGAACAAGGACAAGCCCGCCGCCCTCGCCACCCTGGGCGAGATGGAAACGCTCATGAACCGGATGATCGAGAACGACGACGCCCCCGAGTTTTTCAAGGCCATGATGTTCCGGTCCTACTGGGCGATGTGCCTGTCGCGCCTCGGCCAGCCGGAACGGGCCTGGAACCTTGTCCGCTACGACGTCACCATGACGAAGCGCCAACTGAACCGCATGGCCGAACCGGTGCTCCGGACCCTCGTCGTGATGTTCGACCGTATGTGCCAGAACCGCGACCAGCCCGGCGCCAGCCTGGACGGGGACGCCGAGCGCGCCTACGAAGAGGTCAAGCGCGAACTGGACGAGGCGTTCGGCCGGGGCTATTTCCGCCAGGACGACTCGAACACCGCCATCATCGGCCGCTACGTCCTCATGGGCCGCTACGCCGTCGCCGACGCCGGCCGGGAGCGGGGACTGGCCCGCCTCCTCGAGGACGGACCCTACCCGACGGAACAGAAGGACCACACGAAACGCCTGCGCGGCCTCGAGGACGAGGACTGGCGCTGGTTCCGGATCGCGCCGCAACTGTACCTCATGTCCGGCATGGAAATGCTGAACGAGGACGAATATCCGGAACTGTTCGACCCGGACGGGGCGCGGCCGATCCTTGAAAGCGTCCGCCGGGCCATCGAACACGGCACCGGCCTCGGGTCCGATTTCGCCGGCAGCGACGACGCGGTCAAGGCCGACCTGGCTCTGTCGTTCCTGAACAACGATCTGGACGCCTTCCGCCGCACCATGCAGACGGTCAAGGAAAAGAACTACTCGAGCCTCTACGACGACGCCGCCCTCACCTTCGGCTATGACTGCGGGTTTATCCCGCTAGCCGACTTCCCGGAATGGGCCCGGGCCTACAGCGAGTTCTTCCCGGGCAGCCAGCACTATTTCAAGGTCGTCTACCGGGCCATCGACCGGGAATACTACGACCACGCCCTCGAAATGGCGGAGATGACGGTGCGTTTCTTCCCGGACAACGAGCTGCTCCGGAAAGAGGCGGAATTCGTCCGCTCGGTGATCCCGACCCTGAAGGCGCGGAAGGAACTGCGCCAGCGTCAGGGCGGCAACCGGACGCCGGGGAATATCGAGGTCATCGTTCCGGCGGCGTAGGGTAAACGCCTGGTAGGCCATGGCGGCTTTCGGACTCCCGGTCTGGTCAGGTTCTGCCATTTCGACCGCGGGAGACCAAGGCCGCCTCCGGCCGGCGGCATCGGAGTAAAAACCAGTTCAAACCATCATCCGGCCCGGGCGACGCATTCGCCCGGGCCGGTCTTTTTGTCCTGCCCGGAAAAAACTTTCCCCCGTCCCAGCGCGTGAACGCGGCTATACACAGTCCCGTCCGCCGGCGTGTCCCGGCGTCGGACGGAGCGGCTGTGGTTGGCTTCGGGGAATGAGGGGAACAGTACGTGCAGGAGGAATCGGTTTTTACCCGTCCGGAACTGGCGGCCAGTCCGGCCCGCTTCGCCGAGGCGGCGCTCGGCCTGACGCCGACGGATCAGCAGCGGCAATTTTTGGAGGCGCTGGCCGAACCCGGCGCCAGGGTGGCGGTCCGGTCCGGCCACGGCACAGGGAAGTCGACGTCCCTCGCCGTCGCCGCCCTGTGGTTTCTCGCCACCCGGCCGGACGGGCTTGTCCCCTGTACCGCGCCGCCCGGCCATCAGCTTCAGGACGTGCTGTGGCGGGAACTACGGCGCCTCATCGGCCGGCTGCCGGACGAAGACCGGGCGCTCTTCCAAACCACCGCCGACCGCGTCCAGCGGAAGGGGGCGACCGGCATGATCGTCGCCCGCACCGCCAGGCCGGAAAACCCGGACGCTCTCCAGGGCTTCCATGCCGACGACATCCTGTTCATCATCGACGAGGCGGCCGGCGTCGCCGACGCCATTTTCGAAGTGGCCCGGGGCGCATTGTCGACGCCGTCGGCCCGGGTCGCCCTGACCGGCAATCCGACCCGCCTGTCCGGCTATTTCCATAACGCCTTCCACGGTGCCCGGGACAGTTGGACGCGGCTGGCCTTCTCCTGCCTCGACTCGCCCCTCGTCGCCCCCGAATACGCCCGGGACATTGCCCGGGAATACGGCGAGGACTCCGACATGTACCGGGTCCGCGTCCTCGGGGAATTTCCCCGCACCGGCATGTTCAACCTCATCTCCCTGGAACTGGTCGATCAGGCCATGGCCCGGACCGTGCCCCAAGGGTTTCAGGACCGTGAGGCGCTCGTCTACGGCGTCGACCCGGCCTGGCTCGGCAGCGACCGGTCCGCCATCGTCGCCCGGCGCGGCCTGTCCGCCCGGGTGGTGGCGGTGACCCGGGGCCTCGACACCGTGCGGCTGACGGAACTCGTCGCCCGCCGGGCCGAAGCGGACCGGCCGGACGCCATCTTCGTCGACCAGACCGGCGTCGGCGCCGGCGTCCTCGATCAACTGAAACGCACCAGCCATTCCGTGATCGGCGTGTCGTTCGCCCAGACGCCCCTCGAGCCGGACCGCTTCGTCAACAAGCGGGCCGAACTCTGGTGGCGGCTCAGGGAGTGGCTCCAGGCCGGTCCGGTTCTCGAAGCCAACCCGGATCTTCGGGACGATCTCATCAAGCCCGAATACCACCTCACCGGTTCCGGGAAAATCCAGCTTGAATCCAAGGACGAGATGCGGAAGCGCGGCCTCGCCTCGCCAGACCTCGCCGACGCCCTTGCCCTGACGTTTTCACTGCCTGTCCGCCGTCGGGACGGTTTCCCCGCCGTCGTCATGGCGGCGGACAGCCAGCGGCCTTATGAATGGATGGAAAGGAAAACAGAATGGGAACACTCGGAAGTTTGACCATGGGTCTCCTCCTTGGCAGCGCCGCCAACAAGAAGGCGCCGACCCTGAACCTGCCGACGCAGGTCCATACCGAGATGGCGACGGAAAAGCCCGTAGTTCCGGAAGCGCCGGTCGATACCGCGAAGGCGGACAGCGGCGTCACGACGGACAACGAACTGATGGAGATGGAACGGGAACGCCAGCGCCAGGCCCTTCGCGAAAAGGCGGCGCAGGAGGTGTTCACCTCCGGCCTCGGCGCCGCCGGGCTGGCCGAGACGTCCAAGAAAACATTGTTGGGAGGATGACATGGAATTCATAACCGGATCCGGCGACCCGCCGGACGCGACCGTCCCGACCCCGGCCAGCGCCGCCCCGTACCGCCGCCGCTGGCACGAACTCGACCGCCTGGCCGAGGCGTGGAAACCGCTCTGGCGCGAAGTGAACGAATACGTCCTGCCGTGGAGCGGACGGTTTCTCCATTCCCACCGGGACCGCCGGGAAGTCAGGCGCGGCCAGAACGTCCATAATTCCGTCACCTACAACGCCATCCACACCGCCGCCTCAGGCCTCCACGGCGGCCTGACAAGCCCGTCCCGGCCGTGGTTCGAACTGACCCACCCGGACGAGGAGATGATGGAGTCGACGGCGGTGCGGACCTGGATTCACCTGGTCCAGAACAGCCAGCGCCAGGTGCTGGCGCAGTCCAATTTTTACGCCGCTGTCCAGGATCTGTATTACGAGGCCCTCGCCTACGGCCAGGGCGTGACCCTTATCGAAAAAGACCCGGACGGCGGCGTGGTCCGTTTCCGGAGCCTGACCTGCGGCGAGTACCGCCTGGCCAATGGCGCCGACCTCCGGGTCAATGCCGTCTACCGCCGCCTCGTCATGACCGCCATCCAGATGAAGGATGCGTTCGGGGAAGGCCTCCTGCCGGACCCGGTGGCCCGGGCCCTGGCGGACGGCCGCCTCGACGCCGCCTTCCACCTCGTCCAGGCCATCCAGCCGTGGGGCCTCTTTGACGCCAAGACTTCGGACGAATGGGCCTACGAGTCCGTGTACTTTCTCGAGGACGGCGGGGACGATGCGGTCATTATCCGCCGGGGCTACCGGACGAAACCGTTTGTCGCCGTCCGCTGGGGCACTATCGGGGACGACGTCTACGGCTACAGCCCGGGCCAGATGGCCCTCGCCGACATCCGCCAGCTCCAGACCCAGGAGCGGGCCTACGTCAATGCGGTCAACTGGATTTCCGATCCGGCCTGGCTCGTCTCCGATTCGATGAAGGATCGCCTGGCCCGGGGGGAAATCCGCCCCGGCGCCATCGTCGGCGCCAATCCCCAGGAGGGGGAACACCTATTCCGCCCCCTGATGCGGCCGAATTTCGATTTCGCCAATATTCGCCTGAAAATTCAGGACGTCGAGGAACGCATCCGCTCCACCTTCTATAATCCGCTGTTCCTCATGGTGCAGACGCGCCGGAGCCAGATGACGGCGACGGAGGTGATGCAACTGGTCGAGGAAAAGGCGTCTGTTCTCGGGCCGGTTCTCGAACGGTTCCAGGCGGAACTGTTCGACCCGATACTCGAACGGGTGTTCAACATTATGGACGAGGACTTCGCCCTGGTGCCGCCGCCGCCCCGCGAAATCGCCGGCGGCGGGCTAAAAATAGACTACACCTCCCTCCTCGCCCAGGCGCAGAAACAAGCCGGCCTTTCCGGGATGACCCACTTCCTCGCCGTCGCCGGCGAGATAACCGGCCGGTTCCCGGAGGCGGCCCTGAAAATCAACCCGGACGAGGCCATCGATCAACTGGCCTATATAGACAACGTCCCGCCGAAGGTGGTCCGCTCCGACGACGAAGTGGCGAAGCTCCGGGCCGAGGCCCAGGCGGCCGAGGCGGCCGGGGCGGAACTGGCCAACCTCGGCCTCGCCGCCGACGTGGTCGCCAAACTGGGCCAGGCGGACGCCGGCCGTCCGGCCCGGGGGTAGGCGGTGTCGGTCCCCGGCCGGGGAGCGGGCGGATGAACCCGTCCTCATCCGGTCCGTCTCTCCCCGCTCGCCCGGTTGTGCCCGTCGTGTCCGCGATGGCCGTACTCTCCGCCATGGGCCGTCCCGGACTGTCCTGGCAACCGTCTCCGGAATCGGAGGTTTTTTCTGAAAGGCGTCGTCCCGATCCGGGAAAGTAAGGACTGAACGCGTCATCCGGCGCGGCGGGGGTCGTCCCCCGAAAACAGGGTCATACGCGCTCCGAAGCGGTTGGCCGCGCCAGGTCGGCACGGGACAACGCGTGCCACGGCGTCCGCCGGTTGTTCAATCCAACCCGACGCGCCTGGCGCGGGCAACGGCGATTTTTTCGGAGTGTATCGTGCGGCGCGAGGGGGCGGGGCGGCCGGGAGTCCCATGCCGGGACGACGCCGGTTCCTTTCGGCCTGCGCCCGTTACCGCGACGCTCCGGGCGATACTGGGAAATGATTGGGGGATGGACCGATGATTGTTCAGTGTTCGGAATGCCTGCGAATCCGCGACGACGGCGTTTTCCGCCTGCCGTGGCCGGGCGAAGTGAAGGGCGAGGTGGCGAAGGTGTTTTGTTCGCGCTGCGCCCGCGACATGCTCCGGCGCATCCAGGCCGGCGAATTTGCCCATGGGCTCGATATCGAGACCGGACGGATGGCGGCGAACTCGTAGTCCCGCTTCGGCGTTATGGGTGAATCAGCACTACTGTAAACAAAACGAGGCCCGGTCTCCTCTGGAGACGGGGCCTTTGTTTTTGTCTGTCCCTGCCGTACCGCGAATCCGGACGTCCCGTCCGTTACTTCGCGGCCGCTTCGGCCGGGGCGGATTTTTCCTTTGCCGCTTCCATGTGCTTTTCCGCCCACTGGCGGTAGAGGAAGCTCTTGTCCGCCGGCGATTCGTCGAGTAACGCCTTAAAGCACATCCGGGCCTCGGTGTATTTCTGGAGCTTCAGGTAGACGAGGCCGAGGTTGTAGTAGACCAGTTCGTACGACGCCGTCCCGGGCGCCGTCTCTCCCGCCACGTCCCGCTTCGGGAACTTCCCGTCCTTCGGTTTCAGGTTCTCCCGGAACCATTCGTCGTCTATCTCTTCCGGCGCCGGCGGCGGCGGGCAGTCGTCCGGCTGCTGCTTCTCCCGGGGAACCAGGCACATGGACAGGGCGCTTTCCGCCGCGACAAGGTTGCCGCTCACCGCGTACATGAGGCCGATAAGGTGGTGGTCGATGTGGGCGTTCGCGGCCATCCGTTTTTCCTGAATCTGCGACAGTTGCCGCCGCATCATCGTCTCCGACGCCTGATCGTACTGGAACACCTTGCCGAGGCTCTCCGACTGGGTGCGGAGCGTTTCCACTTCAATCGCCGTCTGGCTCTCCACCGTCACGAGGGCGCTCTTCAGGTCCGGCGCCTCGGTCAGGAATTTCCGGAAAAAGGCGATGGCCTTGTGTTCGCCGAACGGATCGCCCGTGTCCTTCACCTTCGCCCTGGCGTTCTCCAGGTTCGAGTTGCTTTTCGTCACTTCGAGGGAGAGAAGGTGGAGGTTTTCCTCCACCGCGTCCCAATCCTTCATCAGGATGCTGGCGGCGACCAGTTGCCGGTCCAGGCCGTAGCGGAGGCCGAGGTTCCGCTTCCACATTTCCGCCCGGCGTTTCGGGCCGGCTTCGGCGAACAGTTCGATAAACGGCCGGTAGCGGGTGGGGATAAGGAAGGCGTCGTCCCGGAGCCGTGACAGGACGACGTCCCGGAACGCCTCGAAACCGGGGAGCGCTTCGGCGTCGGGTTCTTCTCCCGAATGGGCCCAGCGGGCGAAGGCGGCGACGAGGCGGCCGAGCATCTGCCTGGCGAAGGTCGGCGGTATGGTTTTCGCGTCCTTGTCTTCGGGCGGGGTGAAGACGGCCGGGGCCGCCGCCTTCGCCGCTTCGAGGAACTCCTTGAACTGGACCGGAAAGGCGGCCTGGTTGTATTCGAGCCAGGCGTCCGCCATCTTTTCCGGCAGCGTCTCCCGGTTGCCGGAGAGGGGGACGACAAGACAGTTCAGAGGGTAGCGGATGCGGCGGTCGACGTCGACGTCGCGTTCGACCTTCGTTTCCTTCCGTTTCCTCGGGTCGTCCTCGTCGGCGCCGAGTTTGCGGATTTCCGAGCAATAGCGCGGATCGCCGCGGCCGGGAGTGATGACCACGGCCAGCGGGCCGTATTTCCTGATCTCCCGCACCTGGAGTGTCGCCTGGGACGACGCCACCATGTCGTAGAGGATGATCTCCCGGAACATTTCGGTGATTTCCGACCGGGAGAGCGGCGCCGGCGTCTCGCCGTCCCCGAGGAACACCGGCAGTTGCGGCGTCGGATGGACCGATTCCTCGGAACAGCGGTTGATGGCGCTCTGGATGGCGGCGAGGAGTTCAGCCAGTTCTTCAATGCGGTCGTCCAGGCTGGTGCCGGCCCAGAGGACGCGGAGCTGCCGGGTGAGGGCCATCATTTCGTAGTTGGCGTCCTTCCAGAGGCTGAACATTTCCCGCACCACCGACCGGCCGGCCACGGCGGATCCGAGGGTTTCGTCCGCCTTTTGCATGATGAGTTCGATTTTCTGGATCGTGTTCACATAGCTTCGGCGGTCGACAAAACTGCTCTTTTCCCGGTCGAGCTGGTGGGACGATCCGGTGATGGTCTTGAAGAGGGTAAAGGCGTCCATGACCGCCTTCGACATCCTGGCGTTCAGTCCGGTGGCGGCGACGGATTTCGGGACGCTGTCCATATAGGCGTTCAGGGCGTCTATCTGGCGCTGGAGATCTTCCGCGAAATCGACGTCCAGCCGGTCCCGGTACATTTCCTGGAGCCAGGGCTCGAGGTTGTAGACCCGGGTGGCGGCGTGGTTGGTCGCGAAGGTGGCGGCGACGGACGACAATTGTTGGCGGACGATGCGGAGCCGTTCCGGCGAGAGATCATCCGGGCTGGCCGACGTCGGGCTGGTGCCGGCCTCTTCCGCCTCGCGCCAGGCGGTATCGGTCTTCAGGAGGGTCGGGGTGGTGCCGAAATTAAGGAAGGCGGCGTCGTCTTCGGACAGGTACATGGGCCGGTCCGGGAAGGTGCAGCCGCCGATGGCGGCGTTCCTGGCGTAGTCGTACATGTTGTTGGCGATGGAGCGAACAATGGCCCAGCAACTCGGCAGCAGGGCCGGGTTGCTTTTTGCGGCGTTGAAAGCTTTTCGCCGGGCGGCGAGCTGCTTCGGGATTTGTTCGAGATAATTCGCCATGTAGTCGATGCCTGTCCGGGCCTGGATGTCCAGAATTGCAAGAAAACAGGTCCGTATTTTTGAGTAAATGGAGAGATTAATCCGGTCCGGGAACCGCGCGCCGGCACCGGCGGCTCCGGCGTTCACAACCAGTAACCATACCGCCGGCGGACGGCCAAGTCAATACGATGCGGCCGGGCGGACAAGGGATGCATCGACGCCAAAACGGGAGCCACCCCCCGGCGCGGCCGGGTCCGGCGCGCCGTCAGGCGTCGGGCGCTGCGGTCCGGTTGTTCGCACCGGTATCGCCGGGCGCATCGCCGGCGTCGCCGGCGGTATCCATGGTAGTGGCAGCGTCCGGACCGTTGGGGCCGGATGGAGTGTCCGAACTATTCACACCATTCGGACCGGCCGGCGGCGGCTCCGGTTGATCGGGAGGCGTCGGGCCGGATTCGGGCGTTCCGGCGTCGGCGTCCGCCATGGGGAGAAGGGCCGGGGCGGCCGATACCGGGCCGACGACCCCGGCGACCGGCGGCGCGACGACGATGTCCCGCTTCCGCCAAAAATGCTCGACCGCAATGACGGCGATGACGAGAAGCGCCCCGACCGCCGCCGCCAGCCAGAAAGCGTTCCGCCGGTTCCGGCGGAGCTCCGATACCGGGTCGAACTGGGAGCGGTGGGCGTTCGGCGGCATTTCCGCCCGGCGGCTGAGGCGCTTTGCCAGACCGTAGGTGAGTTTGACCCGGCCGTTAATTGCCCAGCCGGTGGCTTCGAGAAGGGGACCCATGGTGCGTTTTCGCAGCTTCAGCCAGGCCATGATGACGGACGGTCCGGAGACAAGGACGAACAGGCCGAGGACGAGGAGCGGCAACTGCCACCAGTTCATGGCGAGAAGGGTGCGGGAAATGCTCCCAATGGCGGTGCCGATGGCGCCGAGGGCGAGGCCGACCGCGGCGAAGATGCCGACGTTCCGGCCGACGTCGAAGCGGGGCGCGGCGCCGGAGACGACGGTGGTGGAGACTTCGTCCAGCTTTTTGCCGGCGGCGTCCATGAGGGTGGCCTGTTTGGCCGAGGCGAACTTGCTTATTTGTTCCGTAATGAGATTGCCGATTTTCTTGTACGGCGTCCAGACGGCCTGCCAGAGGCCGATGGGATTCGTGACGATTTTGACGACGGTGGCGTCCCAGTCGTCCCCCCGGTTGTCGACGAAGACGCCGTTCCGGCCGATGACGAGGAGGTCCGAGTCGCCGGCGGTGACGGCGGCGACGATGTTCATCTTCTTTTCCGCGTCGGCGGTGGCGGCGTTTTTTCCCGGGTGCAGGTGCAGTAGAGGAGGAACAGTTCGCTGCCGGCGGCGATGGCGGCGTGGTTGTCGATGTTGTCGACGGGAAGGCAGAGATGGCACGACCGGCCGTCGATGAACAGGCTGCCGGACTGGAAGGCGGCCTTCCGGTCATTGGCGTAGAACTCGCTGAAATTAACGAAGTTGGTGAGGAGGCGGTAGAGGTGGAGGTAATAGAGGACGAGCCGTTCAAGGTTGGCGATGTCCGTGGAGGCGGCGGGGCCGTTCAGGTCTTCGTCCGCCAGGGTGGCGAATTTCGCCGGGACGTCGCCCGCGAGGATGGCGTCGATGCGTTCTTCCCCGAGATCCTCGACCGCTTTCGTCGGCTGCTCCGTCACGGACGGCGGGATGGTGACCGCCGGTTTGGCCGCCGTGGCCTGGGCGAACGGGGCCAATCGGTCCTGGACGGACCGCCAGTCCTCACGGGTGAGCGCCGCCGTGTCCCGAAGGAGCGGGCCGGCGAGGCGGACGAAACGGTTGACCTTGTCCTGCCAGGCCGGATTGATGCCCCGGACCAGATCGAGGGGCTTGTCCGGCCCCGCCTTGGACAGGGGCAGTTCGGCGAGGACGCTTGTTTCCAACAAGCCGGTCTGTTCCGTCAGGGGCATTTCCTCGAGGTTGAGCCGGTCGAGGGCGGCGGGGGAATAGGCGGCGAGGTCGCAGCGGAGGAAGTAGTCGTCAATCTTGCTCCGGAGCTGATCCATGACTTCCCAGGCGGACGGCGTGTCCTTCCCGAGGGGGCGTCGGCCCCGGCGACGAGGCCGGTCCAGTCGCGCCAGGACTTGAGGGCGGAGACGAAGGCGTCAGCGATGGCCTTGTCGATGCCGGGCGCGCCGCCGACGTCGTCGATGCCGCCGATGACGGCCATGGCGTCCTGGATAAACAGGCGGACGTCTTCCGGAAGGCCGGGAAGGGCGGGAAGGATGCCGTCGCCGTTAAACATCTGTTCCGAGGCGTGGAGGGTGGCCTGGCGGACGTCCTCCTGGGTGAGGGCGTCGGCGTCGCCCCGGCCGAGGCTGGCGAGGACGGTTTTGGCGGTTTTCAGGAGGCGGTCGCCGTCGTCCGTTCCGGTGGCGATGGCGGCGAGGGGCATGGCATCCTGATCTTCCACCGTAATGGCGGCCGGATCGACGAGGCGTTGGCAGAGCCATTCGGCCGCCGCCACCACTTCCGGAATGCGGATGCGGCCGTCCCGGTCGGTGTCGATGAGTTGCAGGGTGCGTTGATCGAATTCGAGGCCCTGGGCCGGGCAACTGAGGGCGACCCAGAGTTTGGGATCGAGTTCGCGGAGGCGGCAGACGGATTCGGCGTCGGTGAAGATGATCTGTTCCAGCCCGCCGATGCGGCAAAAGGTCCAGGTGAATTCCGCCGGTTTGGTCGTCATGGGCTATGGTTCCTCTTCAGTGTGCACCGGTATGCCGACGCCGGAGCGGCGCATTGGTGGACGGCACGGTGCGTGAGCGCTGGCGCTCGGTGCGGATTCCCCCCATGGCGCCGGACGGCATATTAAAAACGGCCCGGCGGCTGCGCCGATTTTATCGGTAACGGGGTGGACAGGCAATCCCTTGTCGGCGATTTCCGATAACACGGGGCGGGCCGGGGAAAAATGCGGTGTCGGGAGCCGGGTCGCGGCGACGGCAAAGCGGGAACGGCGTTTTTATAATATGTATATGGGGAGGAGGGAGAACACGGCTTTGCCGGAACGGTTCGGCAGACAGCGTGGCGGGAGCCGAACCGGTAAGTACGAAATAAAAACGGACGCCGCACGGGCGTCCGTTTTGTGTGCCATCGTTCCGATAATGCCTAGATGTCCAAGGCGCCGGCGTCGTCGGTGGAGAGGGCGAGGAGGTCGAATTCTTCCTCTTCGACCGGCAGCTCTTCCGTTTCCGGAATTTCCAGCCAGATTTTCTTTTCCAGCACTTCCCGGCACACAGCGGACAGGAGGGCTTCGCCGGGCTGGCGTTCGACCAGCAGTTGGGCGCCGTTGTTGATGGCGCAGAGGCGTTGCGCGACAAGGTAGGTCAGGCGCGCCTTGCCGCCGGCGACTTCGGCGAGGCGGTCAAGCTGAATGGTATGGAGTGAATCATAAATGGACACGTTCTGGTTCTCCTCGAGTAGCGGGTCCAGGAATATAAGCATACACAGATACCCGGACCTTCCCCTGGTCCGGGTCGAACCCCCGATCTTCCCGGATGAGGGGAAGGTTGTCAAGCGAGTTTTTCACCTGGCGGGCAAACAGCCGCATTACTGTCTGTCGACGCCGGGAAAAAATCCGGCGCGGTTCGGGCGGCGGCAGGTTGTAATTGGGGGAGATCGCGGAAAATTTTCCGCTGTCCGCCGGTTCGGTACCCGGGCGTTTCTTCCTCTGGGAGATTCTATGGAACAATCAACTTAAACCGTTGGAAAACTTGAGTCAAAATCCGAAAAAATGTCGATTTTGCCTGAAGTTTCCGGAACAACCGCTCCGATATAACTTCTGTGCAGTCGCGGTCGATCAGGCGATCCCAAGGTGTGTATCGGCACCGGTGCGGGCGTCGGGATCAGCGTGGAGACGCCGGCGTGGAGTCGCGGCCGGGCGGCAGGCGCGGAGTGCGAAAAGTCACGGAAGGCTCGGCCCGCAATCGGCACGCGGGTAAAAAAAATACAACGACAGTCCGGTGAAATCCGGCGGCATTCTTTTGGAGGAAACACTATGAGGAACCTTCTACGAGCGGTAATGGCCCTGTCGCTGGGCTGCTTCATCGGCACCTGCGCCTATGGCGCCAATTATGTGCCATCGAACCTCGGCTCGCAATTGAGCTTCGACTCGTTCCACAACACGATCAAGAAGCGGCTCCAGGCCGTCCGCGTCGGCGCCATCAGCACCTCGATACCGCGCCGGCCGGTCAATTACGGTCCGACCTACGGGCCAACGTACGGGCCGTCCACCGGAGCGCCCTACGGCACGGTGACGCCCGGCTATGCCGCGCCGATGAACGGCGGGGAACAGATGCTCTACCAGAACAACCCGAGCGGCTACGGCGCCTATCCGCCGGTCGGCGGGACGTTCCAGAACACCGGCACCTACCAGGCCCCGATGCAGCAGACCTATCAACCAGTCGGCGGCTACGAGCAGCAGCCGGTGTACGGCACGGGCTATTCGTCGACGTTCGCCTCGGACGAGGCCTACGCCATGGCGCCGTCGTCCCGGAGCAGTTCGGTCGCCAGCGCCCGCCGCCGCCAGCTTGACTGCGTATACTATTCCGGCTTCACCGTTTGGGCCGACCTCTACCAGACCTTTGGCAAACAAAACGCCAAGGGGCGCGAGGACGGCTACAAGTACCGCACCTTCGGTCCCGCCCTCGGGTTCGACTGGACCAGCGGCAACTTCACCATCGGCGCCGCCACCACCTATAATTTCGGGAAGATGAAGGGCCGAAACTATTACCACGACCGGCGCCTCCAGACCTTCGCCATCGACCTCTACGGCCAGTACAACAGCGACATCTTCTATGTGAACGGCTCCATCGGCTACGCCCATAACAACTTCAAGTCGGATCGGACGGCGTTTTATCCTTATCTCGGGACCGGCGGCGCCAATCACGACAAGTACAACTCGAACGCGTTCGACATTGAGGGCGAGTTCGGCTGGAAATTCAACTGGAGCGGCCTGAATGTCACGCCGCACGCCGGCCTCCGCTTCTTCCACGACCGTCGCGGCAGCATCGACGAGGGCGGCGTGTCGACCAGGCTCCACCTCAGCTCGGAGAACTACCATGTTCTCGAAGTGCCGATCGGGGTGAGGGCGTCGTACGAAATCAACACCGGCAGCATGCTCCTGGTTCCGCGCGCCAATTTCGCCTGGATACCGACCATCAACCGTAAGGGTTACGATGCGGTCGGCACTATCGAACCGCATAGCGAAACCGACTACAACGACGGTGACGGCTACCGGTACAACTCGGTCCGGCGCGCCCGCCACGGCTTCCAACTCGGCGTCGGCATGGAAGCGAAAATAACCCGGTCCATCTCGGCCCACCTGGACTACCAGTTCAACTTCCGGTCCAAGGCGCGCGAACACTACTGGAACCTCGGGGTCGGCTTCACGTTCTAAACCGGTACCAGAGGCAGGTGTTTTTCGAACAGACCACGCGGTACCCGGCCGCCAGGCCGACAACGTAGCTCCTCTCTCTCGTCTCTCACACGACGAGTTCCTTGCGGGCGGCATTGTGGCCGCCCGCTTTTTGTTTCGTCGCGGTCGTAAGGCTGTTCTCGACGATGAGAGGAACGGCCCCGGCTTTTCCCCGACGCCCAAGGCCGAAGACGAATCCGTCGACGTACACCTGTGGCGGACAACGGCGGGAGCGGGGTTGCGGACGAATTTCGCGGCGTGTATACTTAATAATTCACATCAAGTCACGCATTTTGGGAGGGAAGAGGCAATGAAGCATGTACTTTCGGTTATCGATCTGGGCCGGGACGATTTGGAAATGATCCTGGACCGGAGCGCGGTTATGAAAAAACGCTACCAGCAGGGCATCCACGACCCGTTGTGCCAGGGGAAGACGCTCGGGATGTATTTTGAAAAGCCGTCCCTCCGCACCCGCGTCTCCCTCGAGTGCGCGGTCAACTCGCTGGGCGGCGGATCGGTCAATCTCAAATCGAACGGCCCGGGCATCCTCTGGCAGCGGGAATGCGTCAAGGACCAGGCGCGGGTGATGAGCCGGTTCGTCTCCATGGTGTCGATGCGGACCTTCTCGCAGGCGGTCATTGAAGAATTCGCCCGGGAGGCGTCGGTGCCGGAGGTGAACGTCCTGTCCGACTACGCCCACCCGACCCAGGCCATGGACGATTTCATGACCATGCGGGAACGCTTCGGCGATCTGCGGG
>JAJQFC010000103.1 GCA_021201355.1 Planctomycetaceae bacterium
GCGACGTTCCCGGCAGCCGCCTCCGGGCCGGGCCCGACCGGGCCGACGATTCGCCGGCCGGGAGGCCGTCCCGGCGCATGGGCGGGACATAGCCGATGCCGGGGTCGGCCACGGGCGGCGGCGCGGCGCGCGGACCGGCCAGGCCGGAATACGGGTCGACGTCGACGCCGGCGCCGGCGGCCAGGTCGAACGGATCGCGGACGGCGGTGACGGCCGGGCTTTCTCCGAAGGGCGGCTGCCGGCTCGGGAGCGGCGGGCCGGTGACGACGGACGGCGGCGGCGTCTGGACGTCGGTCCGGCGTCCGGCGATCCGTCCGGAAGCGTAGTCGGCCGGAGCGCGGGTCCAGGCGATGCGGCGTCCGGTCCATTCGCCCCGGTGGGTGAGGTTCCCCCGGGCGAACCGGTAATACTCGGTAATGTTGCCGGTGAAGGCTTCGTCGACGTGGAGTTCGCGCCAGTATTCCCTCGGGATGGTGGCGGCGATTTCCCCCTGGGTGGCCAGGCCGCCGCCGAGGCTGATGCTGTCGAAGTAGTTAATCGGCGCATTGAAAATGAGGATGCTGTCGGTGATGCCGTCGAGGTTCCGGTCTTCCCTGAGTTCCCAGCGGTTCCGGCCCTTCCATTCGAGTTCGACATCGTTGATGCCGCGCTTGTGGGTGTCCCGAAGGACGGCGATGAGGGAACCGGTGTTCGTGTCCCAGCGGGTCTGGTAGTCGACCTTGCCGTCGCCGTTCAGATCGCGCTCCTCGGAAGACAGGAGGCCGCGCCGGTAAAAACGCCAGACGTCGAGGCGGCCGTCGTTGTTCGAGTCGAATTCCTCGGCGAAGATATAGTCGCCGTCCATGTAGCGGCGGCCGGGCCAGCCGTCCGGCGAGGTGACGTTGAACCAGCCGCTCATGGCCCGGGAACCATAGTCGCCGGCGGCGGCGAGGCCGGCAAGCCCGGCGACGAGGCAGACGGCGAGGATGAGGCCGCCCTGACCGGCGAGGCCGGGTCGGGACGCCGTTCGGGGCTGACGGGCCGGTGATGGATGACGCATGGCGCTCCTCCTCTGGGGTTACCCGGCCGGTTCTTGATCCGGCTGGCTTGCCTGGGCGTATTCCCGATACAAGGCGACGGCGGCGTCGAAAGTGTCGACGGAGTGCGGTTCGACAGCGGACGAACATGGCTCGGGCGCTGACGGACCGACCGGTTCGGCCGATGCAACGGAACTGGGCGATTCGACCGGTTCGGCTGTTTCGCGGGAACCGGCCGCTTGAACCGGTTCTGCCGGTTCGAGAGAGCTGACGGATTCGACCGGTTCGGCCGAGGCAACGGGACTGACAGATTCGACCGGTCCGGCCGCTACGGCGGACGATTCGCCGGACGCTTCCCCGGCGGGCGCGGTGCGGCTGGCTTCGGCGTACTCCCTGTACATGGTGAGGACGGCGTCGTCGGTCGGGACGGCTTCGGCGAGTTCGAGCGGGTCGGCTGTTTCGCCGGATTCCGCCGTGGCTGTCGGTTCGGCGGGGGGTTCCGCTTCCGGGCCGGCGTCCACCGGCAGTTCCTGAAGGGCTTCGCCGTCGTCCATGTCGTCGTCCATGACGTCGCCGGCGAGGAGGGGGTGGCTGGCCAGGTGGCGGAGGAACTGTTTCGGCGTGCGCGGGCGGTTGTCCCGGTCCTTTTCGAGGAGCCAGCGGATCAGTTTGGACGTCTCTTCCGTAAACTTCGGATCGACCGACTTCGCCGTCGGCGGCCGGACTTCCAGGTGTTTCCGCACCATCTCCTCCGGCGCGTCGCCGTCAAAGAGGTCGCGGCCGGTGAGGCAGCGGAACCAGATGGCGCCGAGGCTGTAGAGGTCGCCCCGGACGTCGATGTTGATTTCGCCCCGGAGCCGTTCCGGCGGGAGGTAGCGGGCGGCATGGAGGAAGGCCGCGTCGTCGTCGGGCCAGGCCAGGCTCCAGGCGAAGCCGATGTCGGCCAGCCGCGGCCGGCCGTCCGCTATCATGATGTTGGACGGCTTCAGGTAGCCATGGGGCTGGCCGAGGCTGAACAAGTCCTGGAGGACGAGGGCGATGTCCCGGACGAGGCGGGCGGATTCGCGTTCGGTCATCCGGTTGTTCGGGCGTTTGGCCAGTTTCTTGTCGAGGTCTTCCCCGGTGAGGAATTCGTAGACGAGGTAAAAAACGCCGTCGGCCCGGCCGACGTCAAGGCCCCGGGCGACGCCGGAACAGCGGAGGCGGGCAATGCTGCCGGCGAGGGAAAAGAACTCCTCGACCACGCCGTCGCGGCCGGGATAGGGGCGCATCATCTTGACGACGACGGGGCGGTCCATGACCGGGTCGTGGGACTTGAAGACGGCGGTGCGGTCGGACGACGCCAGGACGGCGCCGAGGCTGTAGCCCTTGACCGGCTGGGCCGACTGGATGTCCAGGGCGAACCGGCTGGCGTCCGGGATGTTGTCGGCGCGCGGGTCGACGTCCGCCACGGCGGCGGCGGCTTTTTTAAAGGCGAACGGGTTTTTCCCCGTCTGGTGCGGTTCCGTGGTCATGCTGTTTTTTCGTCTCCGTTCTGGTCGTCGTCCGTGTTTTCGTCCGCGTTATCGGCGCCGTCCAGTTCCGTCAGGGCGAAGCCGGTGTTCCGCTCGAGAAGCATCATGACCTTGCCTTCGGCCACCTTGAGGAGGTCGGAACAGGCGCGGAGGTTGGCGACGCCTTTTTCATAGGCGGCGATGGATTCGTCAAGGCGGAGTTCGCCGCGTTCGATTTTTTCCGCCAGCGCTTCCGTTTCCTCAATAAGATCCTCGAAACTGCGGGACGGTTCCGGGGTCGCTTGTTTTTTTGCCATGTCGGACTCCATTGATCACGGACGTGTAGTATCGCCGTCGTGTTACGACTTCGCGAGAATCGGCGAATTTAATCGAGGCCGGCCAGGATGCCGATGATTTCGTGTTCGTCCTGGGCGGCGAGAAGGGCGGCCGGGAGCCAGTCGTCCTCCTCCTTGAAGGCGCGGGCGATCCATTTGTAAACCTGGAGGTATTCGTTATGGACCTTGTCGTCGTAGGATGGCGCGGCGATGCCGAAGATGATATGTACCGGTTCCCCGTCGGGACTGAGGTATTCGACGCCGTCCCGGCTCCGGGCGAAGATCATGCAGAAGTTCTTCGGCTGCATGCTCCTGACGTGGGGGACGGCAAGGCCGTTCCCGAGGCCGGTGGACGCCTTCCGCTCCCGGGACACCAGGTCGTGGTGGAACTTGTTCCGGTTGCGGATTTGCCCGGTTTGCATAAACAGGTCGGTCAGCTCCTCCAGGACTTCCTCCTTGAGGCGGACGCGTTCCTTGGCTTCGTCCTTTTCCGGGTCTATATCGTCCGGATGGCCGCCGACCATGCCGAGGCGGACGTAATCCGGCTTCAGATACCGTGTGATCTGCATTGTGGTCTTTCCTCGTGCGCGGGGCGGTACCGGCATATCCGGAGCGTTGTCCACTGGGCGCCCTCCACGCGAAACAAAAATCGTCCTTCCCGGAGACGACGCCGGGAAGGCGGGTATGCCACAAAATAACTGTCCCATTGTAGCTAATACGTCTTCCGGCGCCACTAAATTCATCCGGAAAAGATTGAGGGGCCGGCTACAGGGACGCGGTGGTTTCGAGCTTTGGGCCGGGCCTTTTCGCGCGCCCGACGGCGCTGCCATGGGGCTTCGACGCGGCCTCGGCGCTGGACTCCGGCGGGTGCGTGCTTCCTGAAATTTCCTTTCCAAACGGCCGCGTCCGGTTATAACCTGTCCGGTGAGCGCCTGCCGGTCGGCGGACGGGCGGGGTCTTCCAGCGGAACCAATCGGGAGCCGTACTCCCCGGTAAATCGGTTCCCGGCCGCGTCCCGCCCTGTTTATGCCGCGTATGGCCGGGGCAAAACCGGACAGGCACTTGTAAGGGCGTGCGGATCCTTTCGCACGTCACGCTCGGAGAGGGGTTTATGACGGAGACAGCCGTGGATACCCGGCGCTACGATTTAACCACGGGGGACATCACGGGAAAGCTCCTGAATGTGTCCCTGCCGATAATCGGCACGCAGGTGATGTTGACCGGGTATAACCTGGTGGACATGTTCCTCCTCGGCCGGGTCGGGTCCGACGCCGTCGCCGCCAGCGGGTCGGCCGGAATGTACATGTGGCTGTCGGCCGGGCTGATGCTGGTCGGGCGGATGGGCGCGGAAATCGGCGTGGCCCAACGGAAGGGGCGGCACGACTACCAGGGGGCGGTGGCGTATTCGCGGAACTCCCTGTTCCTCGCCGTGGCGCTGTCACTCGTGTTCGCGGCGGCCTTCCTCCTCTTCCCGCACGGGCTTATCGCCTTCCTGAACATTCAGGAGGCAAACGTCGCCTCGGACGCGGCGGACTACCTGTGGATAATCGGGCTGGGGATTCCGGCCCTGTTTGTCGCCTCGTCTATCTCCGGGACATTCACCGGGAGCGGTAATTCGCGTATACCGTTTTATGTCAACGCTATCGGGCTGATCCTGAACGCCGTCCTCGATCCGCTGTTTATTTTCACTTTCGGGCTGGGCGTCAAGGGCGCGGCCTGGGCCACCATCATCGCCCAGTGGGTCAACTGCGGCATTTCCTGGTATTACCTCTATTCGGAAAAACACCGGCCGTTTCTCCATTATTCCCTTCGGGTGCGCCCGGCCGGGAACGCCATTCGCCAGATCCTCCGCTGGACCGTGCCCGTCAGTATCGAGAACCTCCTGTTTACCTTCTTTACGATGGTCGTCGCCCGGCAAATCGCCGTGTATGGCGCCGACGCCATTACGGTGTACCGGGTCGGGAGCCAGGCGGAATCCCTGTGCTGGCTGATCTGCCTCGGGTTTTCGTCCGGCATTACCGCCTTTGTCGGGCAGAATTTCGGCGCGGGAAAGTGGCCGCGGATCTGGAAGGGCGTGCGGCTCGGCCTCGTCGTCATCGTCATCTGGGGCGTTCTCGTCACCGCCCTGTTCGCGACGAGCGGCCGCTGGCTGACCGGATTGTTCGTCCCGGACGAAGGCATCATGGCAATGGGCCGGGACTACCTCGTCATCCTCTCCCTCTGCCAGATACCGTTCTGCCTGGAAAGCGTCGGGGCCGGGGCGTTCCGGGGCCTTGGTCGGACGCTGCCGCCGTCGGCGACGAGCGTGTTCTGGAACCTCGTCCGCGTGCCGATAGTGCATGTCCTGTCCGCGACGACGCTCGGGTTGAACGGGGTGTGGATAGGGATTACCCTGACCGCGACAATGCGCGGCCTGTGCGTGTTTGTCTGGTTCCTTCTGGACGCGCGGCGGCGGCCGAAAACGGATCAGGAACCGCCGGTCAGCATCCGCCGGACCGAATCGCCGAGTCCGGTGGCGGTGGCGGAGGCGGAAAACACCTCGACGGCCCAGAGCGCCCGTTTCCTGCCGTAGCGGCGGTTTCAAACATATATATCGTTTATCGTAGCGGCGATTTTATCAACGTTTTTGGCGCCCGATAGTCTTTATGAAACCGCCTCTCGCGGGCGGCCGTATTCCCGGGATGGAGATAGGCATGGCACCGGCACGGTTCCTGTACGATCAGGTCGGGACGCTCCTTCGGAACTGCGCGTCCCTCTTCATGGCGCCGCGCTGCCGGGGGTGCGGCGAACCGCTACTCTGCCATGCCAGCCCGTTTCTTTGCGCCGACTGTTCTGAAAAAGTGGCGTGGATCGGGCCGGGCGCCTGCCCGGGCTGCGGCTATCCGGCCGGTCCGTACGCCAGGCATTCGGAAAATTGCTACCGCTGCCGGGACGGCTGGATGCGGCTGGACGGGGCGGCGGTGGCGGCCCACTATGCGGACGGGGCCAAGGAAATCGTCACCAGGCTGAAATACCGGGGCGAACTGGAACTGGCGGACCCGATACGCCGGGTGATGACGGCGCGGCACCGGACGTCCCACTTCTTCGGCCAGACGGACGTGGTGGTGCCGGTGCCGCTCCACGCCAAACGCCAGCGGGAGCGCGGCTACAACCAGTCCGCCCTTCTGGCCCGCGCCGTCGCGGCGGACGCCGGGCTGCCGCTGGACGACGGCGCCATCGTCCGCATCCGGGAAACGGTGCCGCAGATCCATTTGCAACGGGAAACGCGGCTCGTGAACCTTGTCGGCGCCTTCGCCAGCCGCCGGTCGCTGGCCGGGAAACGCGTCCTCCTGGTGGACGACGTCATGACGACCGGCGCGACCATGGCGGCTTGCGCCGAAGCGCTCCGTGACGGCGGAGCCCGGGCGGTGTACGGGCTGGTGTTCGCCCGGTAGGGGCGGGGCGGGTTTCGTCGTTATAATTAAAACCGGCGGAGGCGGTTTTTCGGGGTCCGGTTGGTGAAAGAAGATTTTTACGGCTTTTTACAGAACGCGCCGCAGCGGCTGACAGGCCGGTGCGGCGCTCTTTATTGTGAAAGGGCCGTTTCTCCGCGATTCAGGCGAACAGCCTGGCCAGCGACTCGCCGTAGGGCGGACGAGCCACGCCTTTTTCCGTGACGATGGCGGTGACGAGGGCGTTGTCAGTTACGTCGAAGGCGGGGTTGAAGGCTTTCACGCCGGCCGGGGCCATCGGCTTTTCATACCAGAGCGTCGTCACCTCGGCGGCGGGGCGTTCTTCGATGACGATGTCGCGGCCGGTGGCCGTCGCCATGTCTATGGTGGAGGTCGGGCCGAGGACGTAGAAGGGGATGCCGTAGTGTTTCGCCATGATGGCGACGCCACGGGTGCCTATTTTGTTGGCGACGTCGCCGTTCGCCGCCACCCGGTCGCAGCCGACGAGGACGGCGTCTATCCAGCCGTTCCCCATGACGGTGGCGGCCATGTTGTCGCAGATAAGGGTGACGTCGACGCCGGCGGCGTGGAGCTCGAAGGCGGTGAGGCGGGCGCCCTGGAGGAGCGGGCGGGTTTCGTCGGCGAAGACGCGGAAGTTGGAGTCCCGCTCCTGGCCCCGGTAGATCGGGGCGAGGGCGGTGCCGTAGCGGCTGGCGGCGAGCTGGCCGGCGTTACAGTGGGTGAGAATGCCCATGCCCGGGCGGAGGAGGGACAGGCCGTGATCGCCTATCGCCCGGTACATGGCGGTGTCTTCGTCCCGTATGGCGTCGGCTTCTTCCCGGAGGGCGGCGACGGCGGCGTCGTTCGTCAGGCCGGCGGCGGCGGTAAACCGCCGGTCCATCCGGTCGAGGGCCCAGAACAGGTTCACCGCCGTCGGCCGGGCCGAGGCGAGAAGGGCCCTGGCGGCGGCGACGTCGGCCCGGAACCGGTCGGCCGGGTGCGACTGGGCGGCGATGGCCGCCAGGAGGTAGCCGTAGGCGGCGGCGACGCCGATGGCCGGAGCGCCGCGTACGCGGAGAACGTGAATCGCTTCCCGCACCGTCTCCGGCTCGCGGAGGCGGAGAAACCGGGTTTCATTCGGAAGCAGCGTCTGGTCGAGGAGGATTAATTCATCGCTGTCGTGATCGAACCGCACTGCCTGGTATGCGTCGAGAGTTTTCATTCTACGCCCTTGTCGTGATTACATTGCCTTGTTCCCGGTTGGCGTCACCCTGTTTGCGCGAAGGATTAACGGTCTACGCCATGCAGTAATTAATAGGCCGTTCACCAGCCGGCCCGGCCGTGGTTGGGACCGTGTTCCGACGCACGGAGTTTATG
Organism: Planctomycetaceae bacterium; assembly: GCA_021201355.1. Taxonomy (GTDB): domain Bacteria; phylum Planctomycetota; class SZUA-567; order SZUA-567; family SZUA-567; genus JAJBSZ01. The sequence continues at coordinate 7,653 of JAJQFC010000103.1, forward strand.
CCGGGATGCCGTATCCGTCTGGATATCGCACGACCCGAGCATACATGTTGCTGGCGTTTCGCGCAATATCCGGCCGGTTACGGCCTGCCGGAGCCGCAATAGACGGAGGTATGTGTAATGGTTTTCAGCATCCATGAAGACACCGGGACGGAAAAGTCGGTGGAAGAGGCCTTCCGGAAAGCCGCGCGGCTCACGGACGGCACCGACTACCCGCTGACGCTCCAGGCCGGATGGCTCGACAGCCCGATAGGCACCGTGTTGGTCGCCGGGGACGAGGCCGGGCTGCGGCTGGTCCTTTATACCGATCAGAACACGATGATCAGGAAACTGGCGCTTGTTCAGAAAAAATTGAAGGCGCGGCTTGAACTCGCTTCCAGCCCCGTCGTCGATTCGGCCCGGCGGGAACTCGAGGAATATTTCGCCGGCGTCCGCCGGACCTTCGAGACGCCTTTGGCCCTGTCAGGCACGGTGTTCCAGGAACGGGTGTGGTAGGCGCTCCGGGAAATCCCCTACGGCGAGACGGCGACCTATGCCGATCTGGCCGGTTCCATCGGCAAACCGGCGGCGTTCCGGGCCGTCGCCCAAGCCAACGCCCAGAACCCGATCGACATTATCGTGCCCGGCCACCGGGTGGTGAATACCGGCGGCGAAATCGGCGGTTACAACGCCGGCGTCGACCGGAAAAAATGGCTCCTCGAGTTCGAACAGAACAACCTGGCGAAAAATTCGTGAAGGCGGACGCCGGTTGTCTCCGATAGAAACGTTATGTCCTGTGTCGTATCGTTTCCCGAGGAGGCAAGCGCGTGACCGAAGCGATTCCCGAATCCTACCGGCCTGACGGCGATGGCTTTGACGTCAGGCCTTTTCATTCCCTTATCGAACGGCTGCGGCATCCGGAACTCGGTTGTCCGTGGGACAGTTCCCGTACCCTCGAGTCCATGGGAAAGCCGCTAGCCGGCGAAGCCGCCGAGGCGGCGGAGGCGCTGGCCGGGAACGACGCCGCCCACCAGTGCGAAGAACTTGGCGACGTGTTCCTGAACGTCATGCTCGCCACCGTCATCGCCGAAGAACAGGGCCTGTTCACCTGGCGGGACGTGGTGGACGGCGTGACGGCGAAATTGATCAGACGCCATCCGCACGTGTTCGGGGACACTCCGGCGAACAGCCCGGAAGAGGCGATGTCGATGTTTCTCGAAGCCAAGGCCCGGGAAAAGGGAAGGTCGTCCGGCGGCGACGCTGCCAATGGCGGCGCTGGCGCGGGCGGCGCGGAAAAATAAAATGTGTTATAATGGCGATTCATTGGTGTGCATCGAGGGGACGTTTTTAACTTTTTAAGGAGAATAACCCATGGCCGACTCTGCCGGATTTGTCGATGGCTGGCCCGATTTCTGCGGTCAGGAAGCGCGCCTCGACGAGGCGACACACCGTTCCGGTCCGTTCTACCTCCAGGAGAGCGGAATCGATTTCGCCAGCATTCAGTCGGCGTGGGGCATCGCCCTCCATATGCAGCAGCCGCTGGTCCCGGCCGGCGGCGACGACCTCAAGACCGCCGGCATCATTTCCTACCTCCAGTACATGATGGAGCATCAGGGCATCGGCGACAACCATAACGCCCCCGTCTTCCACCAATGCTACAAGCGCATCGGCGAACTGGTGCCGGAACTGGTCGGGCAGGGGAAAGACCCCCGGGTCATGCTCGATTATTCCGGCTGCCTGTTTTACGGTCTGCCGAAAATGGGGCTGTGGGACGTTATCGACACCCTCAGGGGCGTGACGTCGGACACCCGCTACCGGAAGAATGTCGAATGGCTCGGCTGCACCTGGGGCCACGCGGTGGCGCCGTCGACGCCGACGCAGGACTACCGCCTCCAGGTCAAGGCCTGGCAACACCACTTCGGCGCCCTGTTCGGCTGGGACGCCCTCGAACGGGTGCGCGGGTTCAGCCCGGCCGAAATGGCTCTTCCCAACCATCCGGACGTCGCCTACGAATATGTGAAAACCCTGTCCGACTGCGGGTTCCGCTGGGTGCTTATTCAGGAACATTCGGTCGAACTGAAGGAAAACGGCCACGGCCTCAACCAGCCCTATGTGCCGCACCGCCTCGTCGCCACCAATTCGAAGGGGGAGGAGGCGTCCATCATCGCCATCATAAAGACGCAGGGTTCGGACACCAAACTGGTGGCGCAGATGCAGCCGTTCTACGAGGCGCGGTCGAAAGGCCGGGAGACGCTGGCCGGGAAATCGATTCCGCCCTATGTCTGCCAGATCGGCGACGGGGAAAACGGCGGCGTCATGATGAACGAATTCCCCGGGATGTTCCGGCAGGCCATGTCCGAAGCGACCGGGTCGAACAGCCCGGCCATGAACGGCACCGAGTACCTGGAACAGGTCGCCAACGCCGGATTCCAGGACAGCGACTTCCCGGTCTGCCAGCCGGTTTGGACAAAGATGCTCTTCGACCACTTCAAGCCCGGCGACGATCTCGACAAGGCCATCGAGGAATGCAAAAAGGCCGACGGGCGATTCAATATGGAAGGCGGGTCGTGGACCAACAACATCTCCTGGACTCAGGGTTATGAAAACGTCCTCGGACCGATGGAGAAGGCGAGCGCCCTTTTTGCCGAAAAAACGAAAAACGTGCCCTGCACCGACATCCGCTACCGGAAGGCGCTCTTCCACCTCCTCTGTTCCCAAACCAGTTGTTACCGCTATTGGGGACAGGGTACTTTCACCGATTACGGCGAAGAAATCTGCCGGCGGGCGATTGACATCCTTACCTACGACTTCTAGAATAACGTCCAAGACGATTCAGAATACCTTTACGACGGGCTGGATTATCCGGCCCGTCGTTTTGTCTACCGGCGCCGGGCGCGGCCCGGACGGCGCGTCAATCGGACGACCGGCTCCGGTCCGCGCGGCGGTCGCCGCCCGCGCCAGCCTTCCGCCGTCTGCCGTCGCCGCTTCGGGGCGGGTCGATTGGCGTCGCGGCGCACCTGTGTTTTTCTCCAACTCCCACGCAACGGAACGGTATGGCGAAGAAAAAGAAGAAATTGTCGGACAAGGCCAGGCTCCGCGCCTTTTTTCAGGACGCGGCGGACGGCAAGCGGTTCCGCGAACCGGTGTGCCGCCATTTCGGCGACTGCGGCGGCTGCGAGTTCCAGGACGTGCCGTACCGGGAACAGTGCGATTTGAAGCGGCGGGTCTTCGCCTTTATCCGGGAGGCGGTGGACGGGGATTTTCGGGAACGGGCCGAGGCGCTCAGGCCGGACGACCCGGAGGCGGCCGAGGCGCTCGTCCGGAAAGCGGACAGCCTCGGGGCGCTCCTGGACGGCGTTCCGGTCGGGCTGGTCGAAAGCCCCCGGGAGTTCGGGTACCGGCAGCGGATGGATTATGTTTTCGCCTTCGGTAAGGCTGGACTGAGACGGGTCAACCGGCACCGCCAGGTGGTGGAGCTGGCCGAGTGCCCGCTCCTGGGCGAACAGGCGTTTTCCGTCGTCAGGAAGGCGCACGACCTGGCCGTCGCCGCCGGGCTGGAGAGTTACGACTATATGCGCCACACCGGGGAACTCCGTTACTTTGTCGTGCGGCAGTCCCGGAACGGGCAGGTGCTCCTGTCCCTTGTCAGTAAGACGACCGGGGCGCGGGAATCGGTTCTCCGGATTCTCCAGAGGCTCCTGGATGACGGCGACATCGCCTCCGGGCACTGGCTCCTTGCGCCGGGGCTTGGGGACGTCAGCTTCGGCGAGCGATTGGACGGGGTCGGGGCGGAGTGGATTGCCGAAGAGATGAACGGGACGACGCTCCGCATCGGACCAAACACGTTTTTCCAGTCGAATCCGGCCGTGGCGGAACAGGCCTACGCCGCCATCCGCGATTTCGCGCCGGCGGACGGGCGCGTCCTCGACATGTATTCGGGCGTCGGGTCTATCGGATTGACGATAAGCCCGGGGGCCGGGGAGGTCGTTCTGGTCGAGAACGTGCCGGACAACGTCCGGCTGGCGGAAATCAACATCAGGGAAAACCGGCGGGAAAACGTCGCCCTCGTCATCGACGATGCCGCCCGCTACCTGGTGGAACTGGCCGGGCCGGGCGGGGCGGAACCGGCTGATTCGGGCGGGGCGGAACCGGCGGCGTCACACGACGCCGGACCGGCCGGACCGACCGGCGGACGGCCAGACATGGTGGTGGTGAACCCGCCCCGGCCGGGCGTTCACGACGACGGGATGGCGGCGATTCGCCGGCTGGCGCCGGAAAAACTCGCCTATCTGTCATGCAATCCGTTTACGCTTCTCCGGAACCTGGCGGATATCGCGGACGGCTACCGTCTCCGGTCGGTAACGGTATACGACATGTTCCCGGAGACGCGGCACTTCGAGACGCTGGCGCTTCTGGAACGGGCATGAGGCGACGCGGCCGCTTTTTTCCACAATCGCCGTTTGACAGCACAGCAACAGGGTAAGGGAATGCCATATATGCGGATTTTTTATAGGACGCGATACGGCGGGGCGCGGGCGGTTCTGGCGGCGCTCCTGACGCTCACGGCGCTCGCGGCGCTGGCCGGGTGCGGGCGGAAGCAGGTGTTTCCGGAACCGGCGGACGGGGTCAGCCGGTTCGTCACCGGCGAGCCGCTGCGGGTCGGGGACGTCATCCTGGCCCGGAGCTACGGGCTTATCGGCGCCATGTTCGCGAACCATTCGCTGCCCGGCGGCATTTACTCCCACGGCGCCATGGTCTACCGCCGCGAGGACGGGCGGCTGATGATGCTGAATTACCGGCCGACCGGCATGGAGACCTGCACGCCGGAAGAGTTCTTCACCCGCTACAACCGCCTGGCCCTTGTCCGCTACCGGGGCGATCTCGACGAGGCGCGGGCGCCCGACTACGTGCCGGGCGGGGAGGCGCTCCGGGGGCCGGACGCGCTGTCCGCCACCGCCCTGTGGTGGCTCCGGACCGACGCGGAAAACCGGATCGGGCCGGACTACCACCTCGACCACGACGACCACAGCGCCATGTTCTGCCTCGAACTGACCAGCGCCGTGTACCGGGACTGCGGCCTCCCGGACCCGTTCCACAAGGCGCGGAAGGCCGACAGCGATCCGCTCCTCATCGCCGGGAACGAGATGTTCAAGGCGGACGTCTATGAAATCCGCAGCCCGAGTTCGGTGTTGGAAAACCCGGATTTTGTCGCGGTCACGCAGTGGCTGAGGCCGGAGTACGACCTCCGGGAAGAGGCGCTGAACGAGGAACTGATGGCGGTGGTGATTGACGACGTTCTCGCCGGCCTCAGGCCGAAACGGCCGCGCTTCGGCGGGCGGATGAAGATTCGCCAGGTGTTTTTCGCCTACCATACCATCACGACCATCATGTTCTGGAAGCCGAAACAGGATCTTCCCGATTTCATCGACGCGGAAGTGGTGGACAACGCCTTTATGCTCTATACCTACGTGGCGTCGGCGAAGAAGGCGGCGAAAAAACGCATGTACCGGGAGACGGTGGAAGTGAACGCCCTGTCGCCCGACCCGGAACCGACCCTCCGGGAGGTGCGGCGCATCGTCCGGGAGGAACTGGATGTCCGACGTGACGTCTACATGGGGCCGTGCGGACGGGGGGAAATGGCGCCGGCGTGGCGCGACTGCCGGCGGCGGACCGGGCGCCCGTAGGCGAATGTTCCGTTTTTGCTGCCGGTACAGGATAGTGTAACGAAAGAGCCGCGACACCGCCGATGCGAGGTCGCGGCTCTTTCGTGAACCGAACTTACTTGATGAACCGAACTTACCTCGTTAACCGAACTTACTTGTTGAACCAAACTTACTCGATGAGTATGTCCAGGTTGTCCAGAAGGCCGAGGACTTCCGGAAGGCTGAACCGGGCTTTTTGGAGGCGATTGGATGCTGTGTTTATCCGGTAATGTTTCGCCTGCCTGAAATCCGCTTTCGACAGGTCGCAGTCCTGAAAGGTTGTGTTCAGGAAATCGCTGTTTCGGAACACGCTTCCCGAGAGGTCGCATTCGATAAACGCGCAGTCGAGAAGCGCCGAGTCGACAATCGGCATTTTGGGCAGCTTGTTCTTGTAGAAACTGTTGAACTTCAAGGTGCAGCCGCGTATTTCCTTGAAGAGGGGGAAGAGTTTTCCCGAGCGGCCGATTTCGCTCCAGTCGATGCCGATGCAGGCAACCGTGTGGAAAACGGTGTTTTGCATGCGGAGGAGGGAGACGTCGACATTTTTAAAAACACAGTCCGAAAAGACGCAGTTCGTGAAAACGACGTCCTTCAGGGCCATGTTGCCGAACTGGCAGTTTTCGAAATGACAGTCCGCATAGGTTAAACCGTGAATGTCCGCGTCAATGTGCATCCCGGCGAAATGGGCGCCGTCATAGTCCATGGCCGGGGTTCTCTCCCATTTGCGAGGTCAATTGACGCTCAGCGTCACCCGCCTGAGGAAATCGCCGTTTCGCCAGACAATGGTGTAGGTCTTAATCCGTTCGGACGAGCCGAGGACGGTGCGGAGATCCTGCTGGCTCCGGACTTCGGTGTCGTTCACGGTCATTATCAGGCTGCCCTGGCGGAAGCCCATCTGGTGGGCCGGACTGCCGCGCTCGACAGCGGTGACGAGGACGCCGAAGGCGGCGGCGTCGTAGCCGATGGCGTCGCGGAGTTCCGCCGTCAGGTCCGTCACCTGAATGCCGAGGTTCTGGAGGAAACGGTCGCTCCGGCCTTCGATGACGGCGTCCGGGGCGCTGGTGTCGAGGACGACCCGGAGGAGGACGGTGCGGCCTTCCCGGATGACTTCGACGTCGACGGGCTGGCCGGGGGTCGTTATGGTGACGAGATTCCGGAACTGCTGGTCGTCCGTGATGTCGCGTTTTCCCCAGCGGACGACGACGTCGCCGCGGCGGAGGCCGGCCTTCTCGGCCGGGCTGTCCTTGGTGACGGCCTGGACGAGGGCGCCTTTCGGCGACTGGAGGCCGAAGGCGTTCGCCAGTTCCTGGCTCAGGCTCTGGGATTCGACGCCCAGGTAGGAACTGGTGATTTGTTTATGGGAAATGAGGCTCTGCATGATGCTCCGGGCCATGTTCGACGGGATGGCGAAGCCGACGCCGACGCTGCCGGAGTTCCCGGAGGCGTTCGAATAGATGAAGGTGTTGATGCCGATGACCTCGCCCTTCAGGTTGACGAGGGGGCCGCCGGAGTTCCCCGGATTGATGGCGGCGTCGGTCTGGATGAAGTCTTCCATCTCGAGGATGTTCATGCCGGAGCGGCCGCGGGCGGAAATGATGCCGGAGGTGACGGTGAAGTCGAGGCCGAAGGGGTTGCCGACGGCGAGAACCCATTCGCCGACCTCGATGGCGTCGGAGTCGCCGAGGGTGGCGACGGTGAGGTTGTCGGCGTTGATTTTGATGACGGCGACGTCGGATCCGGGATCGGCGCCGATCAGTTCGGCCGGCAGTTCGCGGCCGTCCAGAAGGATGACGCGGATGGCGTCGGCGTCGCCGACGACGTGGTTGTTTGTCAGGATATAGCCTTTCGCGTCGACGATGACGCCGGAGCCCTGGCCGATCTGGGTCTGGTGCGACAGGCTGCGCGGGCTCCGGGGCATGCCGAAGCCGGGGCCGAACAGGTCGGAGAAGAATTCCATCGGGTTGTTGAAGCCCTGAACGGCGACGCGACGCTCGACCTTGATGTTGACGACGGTCGGGCGGATGATTTTCGCCACGCCGCTGAATGCGAGGGAAAAAGTCCGGGTGTCCCGGAGTGCCGCTTCCTCCTCCCGGGTCAGCCGGGGGGTGGCGGCGGAGACGGTGTCCCCGAAAGTGGCGCCGAGAACGGCGGCGGCGAGAACGATGAGGATGAGGTAACCCCGTCCAATCGCGGTGTGGTGCATAGTCTGGCTCCCGTCAGAAAAAATTCGGCCCGAGCGTGCTTTATTACAGTATTAATACGGCCCGGGACCGGTCGGCGGCGTTGCGAACGGTTCTCCGGGTACCCGATTTTCATTCAATCATTAATAGGTTGTGAAGGCTGTGCCGTCACTATTACACGTCAATCCAAAAAAGACCGCGAAAAATGCGGTACAACCGGCCGGAACAGGCCCGGCGGCGGCGAACCGACAGCGGTCGGGCGATTGACGCCGTACCAATCCTTGTGAAAATACGCCTTAAACTGGCAAAAATCAACTGCCATCCCGCGCCGGAATTTTTTTTCACAAAATATCCGGTGGCCTCTTGATTTCCAACTTCCCTCGGAATATGATTCATTATACCGACCGAAATGGATGACCGGATATTCCCGCGGGGGCGGTGGTCCGGTCGAATTTTCAACTTCGTTCGGAAATACTTCGCGTTGACGGGAGTCGAATCGCTTCCACGGTGGCGGGACAATGCCGGAACGGCCTGGCGGAAGTAACGCCCGGGGATGTTTGGCCGCCGGGCGGAAGCGAACAGAACGCGAAACGTTTGTGCCGTGATTGGGCGGGGGCCCGGCAAACGGCAAAGGGCACGGGACTGTGCGGCCGGCGTGTGGGGGAACATATGCCGTCCGCGCCAAAAAGTCGTCTGGACAATCCCCCGAACACTTCGGGGGGATTGTTCCGGACATGTTTGTCGGCGAAGCCCGCGGCGGCGCGTCGACGGCGTGACGGCTTTTGGGGCCCATGTCAGGAGTTTTTTCCCTTTATCCGCGTATTAATCCGTCGGCCGGACCTCCAGTTCCGGCGAGGGGCATCCATGCAGCCGTCATTCGTTTCCGGGCCGTTTTTCGGCTCCGGTCCGGTGGCGACGCCGCGCGGACGGGGGAGGGGATTCCTGGCATGGCTATGGGCGAATGTCCTAATCCTCCGATCCTTCCCGTGCGCGTCCGTACCTCCCCTCAGCACCGCTCCTTTCGGCCGGCGCCAGTCGGCCGATCCAGACCCGTTTTGATGCCATAAGGGGGATGTGTCGCATGATCGGTCGCGTCTGTATCGCGCTGTGTATTCTTGCCGGACTGTGCCGGTGCCAGGCTTTTTCCGGGGAAACCGGCGGGGAAATGCCGACCCGGGGCCGGGTGACGGCTCTCCTTACCGCCCTGTTTCACCATGACAACGGCGTCAGCCTCGCCGCCTCGGCGACGGACGGCGTGTTCCAGTCCATCGCGCCGCGGTCGGTCCGGAGCAAACGCGAACGCGACAAGATAATCGAATTCGCCAACGCCCTCATCTATGACGGCGGGTTTTATCCGGCGGAAATATACGCTCTTCTCGGCATTCGCGACGCCGCCACCGCCCGCATCGCCCGCACCTGTCTCTTATTCACATATGAAGCTGACGACGATATACTGTGTGTAGATCTCTGTGGTAGCCGTT